>NZ_LSJI01000001.1 GCF_001557235.1 Phenylobacterium sp. CCH9-H3
GGCTTATTCCTCCCCCCTCTGGGGGAGGGGGACCGCGAAGCGGTGGAGGGGGGGCTAAACCCCTCAGGCCACGATCCGCCGCCGCGACCGCAGGCTCGCGCCCGCCAGCCCGAAGCCCATGATCATCAGCGCCCAGGTCCCCGGCTCGGGCACCACCGCCACCGCCCGGGTGGAGATCGCCCCCACCGCGTCGATGTCCGCGCCCACCGACCCGCCGGTCGTCGCACCTTCGCCCGCCACGTCGATCAGCCGCACGAACGAGAAGGCCGCCGACGTCCCATAGCCGAACGCGTCGATGTCGATCCCCCGGGTGCTGCCCGTGACGCCGCCCACCGACAGCCAGGTGATCCCGTCCACCGAGACGTCCACCGTGGTGTCCTCCACGTCCGGCCCGATCTCGAAGATCCACAGGTCGTCGGCGTCGTTGCCCGAGCCGGTCAGCACATTGTTGGTGAACTGCAGCACCAGCGCCCCGCCCACGCCCAGCGAGACGAAGTCGCAGGCCGCCGTCGTGGCGCAGGAATTGGCCCCGCTGTAGTCCGGCGCCCCCAGCGCGTTGAACGCGCCCTGGAAGCCGGCGCTCGGCGCGGCGCCCTCCAGCCCCGGCTGGTACGAGACCACCGCATCGGCGAACGAGCCGATCCCACCCGGGAAATCCACCCCGCCGAACACCTCGGCCTGCGCCGCGCCGCCCCACGCCACCGCGCACACGCCGCCCAGCAGCGCGCCCATCCAACGCCTCGTCATGACAGTTCCCTCCTGAACCGGCCCGCGCACGAGCCGCCCCTAGCCGCCGCACCCCGCGAGGGCTTTGCAGTGGGAAACTGGAGAACGCGGTTCGTTGTTCCGGGTTATCTGCCGAATCCTCCTCGGTCCCTGCCAAGCCCTTCAGCTTGTGATCCCACTGGCGGCTAACTTCTTAGGTTTCAGTCGACGCGAGCGGCGGCGATGCTAGGGCGGGGAGGCCAATCCATTCGATGAATAGGTCTCTGGCTTAGGTAGCACGCGCGGGGCCATGGCGGCCGAGGACGTGGGCGAGATCGAGCCGCTGGGCCGCACCTACCACCGGATCGCCCGTTCGGTGCGCCAGAGCCTGACGGCGAAGGCCCGGCTGGTCCGCGACCGCGCGGCCGCCGCGGCTTCTACGACGTTTTCGACGACGAGCCGGCGCCGGTCGTGTTCGGCCGCGATACCCGCGATCGCATCGAGGAGGTGTGCCGCGCGGCCCGGCCCTATGTGGCGCGCGAGCGGCCCGACTTCGACGAGTCCGACGAGGCGCAGATCCTTGGGCTGGCGCGGGAACTCGCCGAATACGACGACTTCCTCGAGGTGTCGGTGGCCGAGACGGTCGACCGGATCCTGGAGATCCTCGGCTACCCGGAGGTCGCCGTCGCCGAAGCGGCGCAGGCGGCGAGGGCCCGGGCCGCGGCGGCCCAGGGGGAGGCGCCCAGCCCGCATCGGGCCCGCCGGCCGCGCCACCGGCGCACGACTCCGCCTGACCCGCCACGCCGCACGCCAATGTTCGCGGAACGGGCAATCTCGAATTGACCTGTGCGCGGCCCATCATTCAACTGGCGGGTGAGCGCCGGGCCGACGTGGGGTTGAGCTTGGCTGTGGGCGGAGGAATTTTCATGTTCAGGACGATGATGACCGGCCTGGCCCTGGCGGCCGGCCTGGCGGGCGCAGCGTGGGCCGAGGGGCCGCTGTCGGTGACGACGCCGTTCGACACCCTGATCGTACCCACCGACCCGTTCAAGGCGGACCTGGCCGGCCTTGGCGTCACGTCCGAGTTGGCCTCGCCCACCTTCGTCAGCATCTATCAGCCGGCGAAGCTCACCTTCCGCCTGCTGGAGTCCAACACCGGTCGGGCGGGATTGCAGATCACCACCCTGGTGGTCGATGGGGTCGACTACGACTTCGGCCTGCAGGATTTCACCGCGCCCGGCCTGTTGCTGGGGAGCCAGACGTTCTACGGCGACTTCACCAGCCTGGTGGGCTTTCGCGACGCCAGCATGCCCGCCGACGTGGAGCCGGTGCCGTGGCCCGACGCCTTCCAGGTCTATATTCGCGGCAGCGACGTGGGGAACCTGAGCGGCATCGGCCCCTTCATCGGCAACTTCGACACCCTCTATTTCAGCATCGCCGGCGTGGCGCTGTTCGAGGTCTCGGCCACCGTCGTGCCCGAGCCCGCGGCGTGGGCGCTGATGATCGGCGGCTTCGGCCTCGCCGGAGCGCGGTTACGCCGGGGCAGGGCGCTCAGGCCTGCGCCGGCCGCGGCCGCCTGATCAGAGGTCGAACGCCGCCCGCCATACCGCCCCGCCCGGCGTCAGGCTGAGCTGGGCGCGCGCGTTCGGCTGCGCCGCCAGGGCCCGGGTCAGCAGGCGGCCGCCGAAGCCCTGCCGGCCGCGGGGCGCGGGCCTGGGCCCGCCGGCCTCGACCCACTCCACCTCCAGCCGCCGGCGGCCCGCGGCCGTCTCGTCCACGCGCCAGGTCAGGCGCACCTGTCCGGCGTCGCCGGAGAGGGCGCCGTGCTTGGTCGCGTTGGTGGCCAGTTCGTGCAGGCAGAGGGTGAGGGCGACCGCCGCCTCGGGCGAGACGGGCGCCGGCCCGCCGCTGAGGGTCAGCCGGCCGGGGGCGGCGGGGCGGAACGGCGCTAGCGCCCGCTCGGCCACCGCCTGCAGCGTCACCTCCCGCCAGCCGGCGTCCACCAGCACGTCGTGGGCGTCAGCCAGGGCCGAGAGGCGGGCGGCGAAGTCGCGGCGGGCGGCCTCGGTGTCGGTGGCGCCGCGGAAGGTCTGGTCGGCCAGGGACTGGACCACGGCCAGGGTGTTCTTGACCCGGTGATGCAACTCCAGTTTCAGCAGCCGCTCGCCCTCGCGCGCCGCCACCTCCCGCGCCAGCGCGGCCCGCAGCAGCGCCACGATCCAGACCACGAACCCGCTGCAGGCCAGGAAGAACAGCACGCTAAGCACGCTGCGCCGCAGGGCCACCGGATGGGCGGCGGGCGCGGCCACCATAAGCGCGCCGCCCACGCTGAGCAGCGCCGCGCAGGCCACGCCCGAGGCGATGCCGCCGAACACGCTGGCCACCAGCACCGCCAGCACGAAGGCGCCGAACGGGGCGCCCATGCCTATGTACGGCGAAAGCGCCAGGCGGATCGCCAGCGCCAATCCGGCCACGGCCAGGCCCAGCGCCACGCGCGCCGCCATGCCGCGCGGCTGCCGCGCTATCCGCCGCACCAGGAAATCCGTCACGCGAGCTCTCCCAGAGCCGCGCCCTGGCGCAGCCTCCTCGAAGCCCATTCTAGGCGAGCCGGCGGATTGCGCACCCCTGGCGAGAAGTCGCGGCCGGCGCCGCGTTCCCATCGATGTGTTGAAGACCGACGTTTTGCAGATTGACGGCGTTCCAAGTTGTGGTCACGCTACCTGCTATCAGGGGTGGTTATCGCGGCGGTGATCCGATCGTGGCGATCTCTGTCGGGGGACTTCCATGCTGATCGCGCTTGCCTTGCTGGCGGCGGACCTGGGGGCTGCGAGCCCCCGGGCCGAGCTGACGCCCAAGTATGTTGCCGACTACGTGCCGGCCAAGGGCGTTTCATTGGACGCCAAGCGGATATGCATCGACGGCTTCGTGGATCCCGGGAAGCTGGCCGTTCAGCTGATGATCCAGCTCGAGATGTTCGACGAGTTGCGGACCCGGAGCGGCGAGGCCGCCCTGCTCACCTTCGACGGCTCGGAATGTCCCGATCGTATCGCCGGGAAGCCGCCCATCGAGGCCAAGCAAAAGTCGGCGTGCACCGCCTCCATCGTCGTTCAGCGCCTGCTGCTAAATGTCTACACCGGCTACATGCCCACCGTCGGCGCGGTCGAAGGCGCGAAGACGCACAAGCTCGTCGAGGGAGATCTCGAACGAGATGTCGCGAGCGCCCGGATGCGACGCGCAGTCGTCGAAGACTTCACGGCGACGTTCCTCACCAGCCCTGCAGGTCATCGGTTCGTCGAATGCGACTTTGCGGAGAAGCCGACTGCAATTGCCGACGGAGCCGAGCCCGAGCCGACGACGCTGGAGCGCAGCGGAACAGGCGCGGACCTCGCCGAGTTCGGGGTTCGCTTTGCCCGCGGGCTGCGTGTCCTGCAGTTCCGCCAGTACGCCGGCAACCTTGTCTACCGCGGCGCAGGTGAATCCTACGACTCCGTGCACGCCACCTTCGCTTCCGGCCGCGACCTTTACGCGACCGACGCCGGCTTCAGCGTCAATCTCAGCAAAGAACTCGGCGACGAGGCCCGTTCGGACTACTTCCGCCAGCGAAAAGAGACCATTGTTGGCGCGATCGGTATTCCGCTGTGCGGCCTGCGAAAGCTCGAAGGTAAGGACTGTCAGTCGGAGAATCCCGTCGAAGAGGTCCTCGAGAGTGATAGTTTAGCCGAGCGGCGGCGAAAGGAAGCGCGGAGGACGTTCACCTACGATGTCATCCCATTTGTCGCACTTGACCGCGGCTTCAAGAAAACTCGACCGCTGGCGACACCGGGGGATCTAAAGAAGGAGGTGACCGGCGATCTGCTGTCGTATGGCGCAGTCGGCTACTTGGCGACCGATGACGGACCGGAAAACTGCGCCCTTTGGGGGGCGTTGGATCGCCTTACGAACTGCGCCTCATACTACGTGGCTCGAATCTTCCGACTGGAGAACGACCTCGATGAAAGCAAGCTGGAGGCCGTGTCTCTCCGTTACACGCCGCTGGTGAAGACCAGTTCGCCGGGGCTCAAAGCTTTCGACTTCTGTCTGAATTCCGTGTGTGGCGATCCTGACCGGTTCCTGCGGACCGGTGTTCTGTTCGATCTGCGCTATAATCAAGGCTGGTATAAGGACCCTGGAAATCTACCGCTGCTTCAGGAGTTGAACCGGGATTACGCGCGTATCGGTGGCCGCATCGGCGTCATTGGCGTCGTGAAACTCCTGCCTGATGTGCCGATCAACTTCTGGGCCGCCTACACTGACTTTGAGCCCTTGAAGGGATTTGATCGCGATCTTGGCCAGACCCAAGCGCAGATCAGCGTCACGTTCAGCGCCGCGACGATCTCGCTCGACTATCGAAATGGCAGGCGCGAGGACACGGCCAAGCGCGACAGCACGTATGCGCTGAAGGTTGGGTTCAAAACCAAATAGACGCGAGGCAAGTAGGCGCCGTCACCTTGACGGCGACGTCTGGGGGATCTGCGATCTCTGATCGCAATCATGGCGAACAGAGGGACCGCACGTCGATTATGACTGTCGATATGCGGCGCCTCATCAGGGCATCGGACGCCCAGCCGGGATGGCTAGGCGGTCGCGCCGTTGCGGTCGAGGATGCTCTCGGGCACGCCGCCCTTTTCCACCCGCACGCCCAGGAACCGCATCACGCCGCCCGCGTAGCTGATGTCAGTGACCGGGGTGGCGGGGTCGCGAGTCAGGAGGCTGACGTCGCGCAGGGTCAGGCGCAGGACCATGTCCTCGGCCGCCACGCCGTCGGCCACCGCCGACTGGATGAGGGCGCGGAAGCGGCCGTCGGGCGAGGCGCCGGGCTTGGTGGAGATAGTGGAGGGCAGGGGCTTGGCCATGGTCATGCGGCGCCGTAGCCGAGTTCGCCCTGGACCCGCACCTGGCACGGCTTGCCGCCGTCCAGCATCTGCCGCGCGTGGCGGTTGGCGGCCGCCTTGGCGACCTCCTTGTCCGGGGAGTGACCGAAGCTTTCGCCGTCCAGTTCGACGCGCCACACGCCTTCGAAGCGGGAGACGGTCAGGACCGCCCTGTCAGGTACCATTCGCATAGCGCACACTAGCATAATCCGGGCCGGCCGATAGAAATTTGACAATAATTCTTGCCAGAGGCGAAAAGTGCGCGCATTCCTATCTGGTCAAATCTCGGCTTGGCTCGTCCGGCACCCGCGACGAAATCCAGTATTTCGGCCCGGTATTCGTCATCGACCCTCAACGAAATTTTGATCTCAAAGCCCGTCCGGGCGCGAGAATTCATGTCCGGAAAGGGACGATCAATGCAAACCGGCACTGTGAAGTGGTTCAACGCCACCAAGGGCTTCGGCTTCATCCAGCCTGACGAAGGCGGCGCCGACGTGTTCGTGCACATCTCGGCCGTCGAGCGCGCGGGCCTCGGCTCGCTGAACGAAGGCCAGAAGGTCAGCTTCGAACTCGAGCGCGACAAGCGCTCCGGCAAGATGTCGGCCGGCCAGCTGCAGGCGGCCTGAGCTTGAACTGCGACGGCCTTCCGGCCCCGGCGGGGAGGCCGTCTGCATGCCCATGATCAAGAAGAAGCCGCCCGTGTTCGAGGGCGACGGCCAGGTCCGCTTCCTGGGCCACGAGGCGCCGGCCCGCTACGCGATCGAGGGCGATCCCGCCCGGTTGCGCCAGGGCCCGCTGCGCCTCCGCGGCGGCCTCACCCTCACCCCCGAACTCGCCGCCAGCGCCTTCCGCGCCGGCGAGGGCGTCCTGACCCTCGACACCGGCCTGCAGCTGCGGGTCGTCATGGTGGGCCACAGCGAAGGCGGCGCCGAGGTCTTCGTCGAACTCCGCGTCTAGCCCCGTCGGCCATCGGCCGCACAACATGTTTGACGTGGCCGCATAGGGGTGTTGCCGTGTCGGCATGCCCGACACCGTCCAGCCCGCCCCGACCGCCGCCGACACCGACCCCGCCGCGCTTCGCGTGATGCAGGGCTTCCCGCCGCCGCCGGAGCGCACCGTGCGCCTGGCCGACACCACCAGCTGGCGCTTCCCCAATACCCGCTGGAGCTTCAGCCACCAGCGCGAGCTGGCGCCCTCGGCCGCGATCCGCCGGGGGCCTTCCGCCGCCGCGGCCCTGCCGTACGCCCTGCGCGACGACCTCGACGCCGTACCTTTCGTCACCCAGGACGGCCAAGCCATGACCTGGGGCCAGTCGGTGGACGTCAACTTCACCGACGGCCTGGTGGTCCTGCACCGCGGGCGGGTGGTCTACGAGACCTACTGCGGCGCCCTGCAGCCGCACGTCCCGCACCTGGCCATGTCGGTGACCAAGTCGTTCGCCGGCCTGCTGGCCGCCATGCTCGCCCACGAGGGCGCGCTGGATCCGGCGGCGCCCGTGACCGCCTATGTTCCGGAGCTGGCCGGCACGGCCTTCGCCGACGCCACGGTGCGGCACGTGATGGATATGACCACCGGCGTCCGCTACCGCGAGGACTATGTCGACCCCGACGCCGAGGTCCGCTTCTACGGCGTCGCCGCCGGCTTCTCGCCGGCTCCCAAGGGCTACGCCGGCCCCACCACCATCTTCGACTTCCTGAAGACCCTGAAGAAGGAGGGCGAGCACGGCCAGGCGTTCGCCTACAAGACCTGCAACACCGAGGTGCTGGGCTGGATCGTCCAGCGGGTGGCGGGCCAAGCCTTCGCCGAGCTGCTGTCCGAGCGGATCTGGCAGAAGCTGGGGGCCGAGGAGGACGGCTACGTCATGGTCGACGCCACGGGCTTCGCCCTTTGCGGGGCCGGGCTGAACGTCACCACCCGCGACCTCGCCCGGTTCGGCGAGATGATGCGCCTGGGCGGCGCCTTCAACGGCCAGCGGATCGTGCCCGAGGCGGTGGTGGCCGACATCGCCGGCGGCGCGCGCAAGGAGGACTTCGCCAAGGCGGGCTACGTGACCCTGCCGGGCTGGAGCTACCGGAACCAGTGGTGGGTCAGCCACAATCGCTTCGGCGCCTACAGCGCTCGCGGCATCCATGGCCAGGTCTGCTACGTGGCGCCGGGCGCCGAGATGGTCATCGCCCGCTTCGCCTCGCACCCGACCGCCGCCAACGGCAACGGGCCCTTGGACCGGGTGTCGCTGCCCGCCTACGAGGCCCTGGCCGAGCACCTGTCCCGGGGCTAGCGGGCCTGGGCCTCCAGGTCGGCGATGCGGCGGGCGTAACGGTCGGCCAGTTCCAGCCGGTCCTGGATGTTGGCGCTGGCGCTCATCCACGCGGCCTGGCTGCTCTCGATGGCGTAGGGGTCGCGGCTGCCGGCCTTCGCCCGCTCCAGCGCCGCCTTCAGCCGCCGGTCCTCGATGGCCAGGCTGGGATAGCCGCAAACCAGCCGCTGGTGGGCGGTGGGCAGGTCGAGGCAGGGATTGCGCGACGGCTTGGAGACCGGCGCGGCGGCGGTCTCGACGACGGGCGGCGGCGGCGCGGCTGGCTCCTCCAGGAGCTGGATCGGCGTCTCCTCCGGCAGGGCGGCGGTGGTCAGGGCCACGGCGATCCGGGGCGGCGCATCGGCGGTGTTGTTGAGGGCGACCGCCTGCGGGGGCGCCTCGACGGGCGCGTCGAGCGTGAGGCCCCAGGCCAGGACCCCGCCGATCACGGCCGCGAGGCTCGCCACCGCGACGGCCATGCCGCTGCGTCGGCGTACGGGCCTGCCGGGCGGCGGCGGGGTCCTGGCC
>NZ_LSJI01000010.1 GCF_001557235.1 Phenylobacterium sp. CCH9-H3
GGTCACCATCGCCTATGAGCCGATCGAGAGCCTGAATTGGCCGGGTGGGACGAAGCCGTTCGGCGTCGCCAAGTCGTCGCTCCTCGCCGGCGTGGCGCCCGGCGACAAGGTCCGCTTCCGTCTCGAGAGCCAGCAGATCGCCGATCTCAGGCCGTTCTCGCCGCGGATGGTCGCGGGACCTAAGGTCCGAGCCCCTGACGTCGCCGATCCAAGCCCATCGGCCAACGTCGTCCCGCGGCCTCGGCCATGACCGTTCACGACAGCGGGCCGCGCGACCCGACCGCCCCCAATCGTTTGGCAACAGAGATGCGAATGAACCACCTACGATGCAAGCCGCTCCAGGCCGCCTGCCTTCTGGCCGTCGCCCTGGCGCTCAGCGCCTGCGGAAAGATGGGCCCCGCAAGTCGACCCGGCCCGATGTGGGGCGCTCCCGGCGAAAGTCCAAGCCCGATGCCGAAGCCGTCGCCGGGTATGGAGACGATTGACGCCCGCGATCGCGACCAACGCCAGGCGACGCCGCCGGAACCGCGATCGTGACGTTCGGATGGCGGAGGCCGCAGGTGGTGCCCGCTCGCGGTCAACAGGGCGACAATTGAAACACCTCAGGCACCTGAACCCCTGGATCCGGCTCGCGATCCTACCGGCCGCGGCGCTTGTCTTTGTGCTCCTGCTCAAGTTGTTCGGCTCAGCGTCATAGGCCGCCAGATGTCGTCCGCCCGGGCGCGGCTGTCGCTGGCGGCGCCCAGAAGTGCGGCGAGCCAAGCCAAGGGCAGGCCGCTCGCAACGAGCGCCAGCGCGGCGCCGATGAACCCGAACATGAACGCGGGGGCGTACGCCGCCCGCAAAACCCTAAGCATGAAAGCTCCCTCGACCTGTAGCAGGGAGGAAGCTACGCGATCACCCGAGGCCCGGCTTGAACGTGGCGGCTGGCTAAGGCGGGCTCCGATCAGCCGCTCCATTCAAGTCGCGGGTCTGAGGACTCGGCCGCCAGCCCTGCTCCTTGCGCTCGATCATCAAGGATCGACCCGCAGGCGGGCCGCGGCCTGGGCGCGCCGGCCCGCCGCCCAGAACCCAACCACGACCGCCGTCAGCGTCAGGAGCTGGGCCACGAGCCCTTCCCACGTCGGGAACACGCCGAGCACCTCGATGCGGGGCAGGGCGGCCAGGGGTCGCACGTCCAGCATCCCCGCCTCCTGCAGCCCCGCGACGCCCTTGCCGGCGAGTACCACGGCCAGCACGGCGATGAGGATCGAGCTATAGGAGAAGAACTGCGCGATGGGCAGGCGCTTGCTGTAGCTCAGGAGCGCCCAAGCGATCACCGCCAGACAGACAACTGCCAGCCCCGCGCCCGACACCATCGCGAGCTGGCCTCCCTGGCTCCAGAGGGCGGCGAAGAAGAGGATGGTCTCGAAGACCTCCCGGTAGACAACGATGAAGGCCAGCAGGAACAGGAACCAGGCGGAGCGCTTGGAGAGCGCCGCCGACAGCTTGTCGCGGATGTAGGCCTGCCAGGCGCCGGCCTGCGCCTTCCCATGCATCCAGACACCCACCGAGATCAGCACGACCGCCGAGACCAGGGAGCCGAACCCCTCGGTGAGTTCACGGCTCGCCCCACTGATGGAGATGAGGTAGGTCGCGGCCGCCCAGGTGAGCCCGCCCGCCACGAGGGCGGTGATCCAGCCGCCATGGACATAGGCAAGCACGTCCTGGCGTTCGGCCTTGCGCAGGAAGGCGATCATCGCGATCACGATCAGCAGCGCCTCGACGCCTTCCCGCAATAGGATGGTGAAGGCGCCCAGGAAGCTCGAAGCGGCGCTGGCCCGCTCCGGCGCGAGCGCGCGAGCGGCGTCGTCGAACAAGGCCTCGAGCCCACGGACCTGCACCGCCACCTCGGCCGGCGGCGCCCCGCGGTTAAGGCTCGCCCGCAGCGCGCCCATTGCGCCCTCGACCCTGGCCATCAGCGCCCCGTCACGCGCGCGCAGCAGGGGTTCGACGGGCTCGAACCCGTCGAGATAGGCCGACAGCGCCAGCTCCTCGGCCTGCTTGCGGTCGCCCGCCTGGTAGGCCGCAAGGCTCTGGGCGAGCTTGCGGCGGGCGACGTCCAGACCGCCAGCCGACTTCGTCGCCACAGCCTCCGGATGACGGCGCAGATAGGCCATCAGCTGGGTCGCCTGCGGCTCGCCCACGCGGGTGGCGAGCGCCGCGGGCGTGGTCTGGGTCAGCACCTGCAGATCGGGCACGACCCCTCGCATCTTCGGCCCGGCTCGCCAAGCCTGCTCGCCGCCACGCTCGGCCTCTCGCGAATAGGCGAGGCTCCCCACATGGTAGGCGAGGGCCCAGCGGTCTTCGGACGGCAGGTGGGCGAAGCTCGCCATCGCCGTGCCGTCGAGCCCCTGGCCGATCACCTGGTAGAGGCCGAACAGACTCCGCTCCTTGGCGCGCGCCACGTCGGTGAAGGCGATCGGCGGCGGCTCCAGCCCTTTGGCGTTCGGACCGTCGCCTTTGCCGGCTGCGCCGTGGCAGGACGCGCACTGCTCGGCATAGAGGGCCGCCCCCCGGGCGAGGTCCGGCGCCTGCTGCGGCGCCAGCGGCACGGGGTAAGCCTTGAGCAGATCGGTCGCGAGGCCCCGCGCCTGTCGCGCCACCTCCGCTGGCTCCGCGCGCTGATCCACCGACGCTATAAGTGCGTTGGCCTCCGTAAGGAGCTGCGGCTTAGCCGAACTTGCCGGCAGGGCGCTGATGCGGCTGCGCACGGAGGCGGAGAATTCCCGCATCTCCGCATACTCGGCCTCGCTGATGATGCGGCCCTTGGAGACGGCGCCGGGGTAATCCACGGCGATATAGTCCAGTAGGCGCCAAGCCACCTCCGCCGAGGGGGTGGCGTCTTGGGCTCGGGCAGCCTGGGGAAGATGCGCGACCGCCACGAGGGCGACCGCAAGGAAGAGGCGAGCGAGCGCCGGCATCGAAGCATCCTGAGTGCGACTGAGAATAGGTCTCAACAGCAGGATACATGCTCAAGTCGCTAGAGGATCAAGAGGCGCCTCCGCGAGCCTGCGAAAAAACGCACCGCAACGGCTTGATCCTCTAGCCGCTAGAGCAAGTAGGGTGCCCAGGTCAGGAGAATTCGCATGTCGAGTACGACAGCCGCCGCAGGGACGCTCCGCTACCGGGTCACCGGCATGGATTGTTCGAGCTGCGCCGAAAAGATTCAGTCCGCCGTGGCCAAGCTGCCGGGTGTGGAAGAGGCGCGTGTCTCCATCGCCTCGTCGATGATGACCTTGAAGGTCGACGATGCGGCGAGACGCACGCCAGCGGTGGAAGCGACGGTGACGGAGCTCGGCTACCACCTCGATCGCGAAGGAAGTTCGGCGACGTCCGACGACGATGAGCTTCCGAAGGACCTCAGCCACATCACGCCGGCCTACCGGCGGGCGCTTTGGATCGTGGTGCTGATCAACGTCGGCTACGGCTTGGTGGAGATCGTCGCGGGCTTTGTCGCCCGCTCCCAGGCGCTGAAGGCCGACGCCCTCGATTTCATGGGCGACGGGCTGATCACGTTCCTCGGTCTGCTGGCGATCGGCTGGTCGCTCGTCTGGCGCGCGCGCTCGGCGTTGATCCAAGGTCTGTTCCTGGCGGCGCTCGGCGTGGGGGTGCTTCTGAACACCGCTTACCGCGTCCTGGTGCTAAACCAGCCCGAAGCCGAGCTCATGGGCGTGTTCGGGATCATCGCGCTGGTGGCCAACGTCGCGGCGGCGCTCATCCTGATTCCCCATCGCGCCGGCGACGCCAATGTCCGCGCCGTCTGGCTCTTCTCCCGCAACGACGCCCTGGGCAACCTCGCCGTCGTGATCGCCGCGGGCCTGGTGTTCTGGACCAAGACCGCCTGGCCCGATCTCGTCGTGGCGGTGATCATTTCGGGGCTCTTCCTCCAGTCTTCCTGGTCGATCATTCGCGACGCCCGCACGGACCTGCGGGAGGCGCGGTCGCTGGGCGCCGCGTGAACTTCGGATGAGACGGCTTCCACCTCCAGCACGGGGCTTGGCGCCAGGCGGCCCGCCACCTCAGGTCCTGGCCGACTTGCAGCAGGCGGTCGCGCACGCGAACGCGGGCCGCTGGGCCGAGGCTGAGCAACACGCCCGAAAGGTTCTTGCGGCGAGGCCGCTGGATCCGTCGGCGCTGAACGTCCTCGGCACGGTCGCCATGAACACCGGGCGGCCGGAGGATGCGATCGCATGGTTTCAACAGGCCGCCGGCGGCCAGCCGAAGAACCCGTTCATCCAGTTCAATCTTGGCGAAGCCCATCGTCGACAGCAGGCGTACGAGAAGGCGGCGAAGTTCTTCCGACAAGCGGCGGCTCTGAAACCTGACTTCGCGGAGGCCTATGCCTCGGGTGGCGACGCCTATCGTTTGATGGGCCAGAGGGCGGACGCTGAGCGCTGTTACCGCATGGCCCTGCAACGGGCGCCCGCAATGCTGACCGCGCTCAATGGTCTCGGTCTCTTGCGCCTGCAGCGCGGCGACGCCGCCGCGGCCGCGGAGCGCTTCGAAGCCGGCTGCAAAGCGGCGCCAGCCGGCCACCCCCTGCGTCCGATCCTGCTGGCGAACCTCGGCCTGGCGCGGCTGCAACTCGGTCACGGACCGGAAGGGCTGGCTCTGCTCGCCCAGGCCGTGGAGGCCGCGCCCGGGGACGCCGAGGCCTGGCGGCGACTGGCCGGCGCGCTCCGTCACACACGCGTGGCGCCCGCGACGCCGGGCTTCCGAAACATCCTGCTGCAGCTGTTCGACCGGCCCGACGTCAATCCCCGCCACCTGGCGACGGCGGCCATCGCCGCGCTGCGGCAGGATCCGCAGATCGATCGCCTCCTGGAGGTGATCGCCCGGGCCCCCGGCGAGCTGGTGCAGACGCTGGAGCGCGAGGCGGCGACCGCCTCCCGGCTGATCCAGGATCCGCTGTTTCAAACCTTGCTCGCCTCCGCCCCGGTGCCCGACGTGGCCATTGAACTGACGCTCGTCCAGCTGCGGGCCGACCTTCTGGACCTAACTGACGGGGCGGCCGAAGCCCTTGAAGAGGAGCTCGGCATTGCGATCGCGCTGGCCCGGCAGGCGTTCCTCAATGAATACGTCCTATTCGCCGCGTCGGCCGAGCAGGCCCGTGTAGCCAACCTGATCACCGCCCTCGATCGTGACGATATCGGAGGGCAGGGCGGCGATCTCACCAAGATCGCGATCGTCGCCGCCTATCGCCCGTTGGCCACAACGCCGCTCGCTGCGCGTCTCCGGAGCGCCGCCCTGCCGGCGCTCGCCGAACTCCTTCGCGAGCAGCTCAGCGAGCCGGCGGAGGAAGCCGAACTGCGCGCCCAGCTGCAGGTTCTCAAACCGCCCACCGACGCCATCTCGCGCGCTGTCCAGCAACAGTACGAGCAGAGCCCTTACCCGCGCTGGACCCGCTGCAGCCTCGGCGACCCACTGCCCTTTCGAAGGGCGATCCAGAGCGCGTTACCGGACCTTTCGGCCGGCGAGATTCCCGATCTTGACCACCCCCGCGTGCTGATCGCCGGCTGCGGCACGGGCCTCGAGACCCTGCGCGTGGCGACCACCTATCGCGGCGCCTCGATCCTGGCGATCGATCTTAGCGCCGCCAGTCTTGGCTACGCCATGCGTAAGGCCCGCGCTTATGGGCTCACCGAGGTGGAACACCTGCAGGCCGACATCCTGGACCTGCCGACGATGGAGGAGCGGTTTGACCTGATCGACAGCTTCGGCGTGCTGCATCACATGGCCGATCCGGCGCAGGGACTCCGGGTCCTTGCGGGCCTCCTGAGGCCGGACGGCCTTCTCTTCGTCGGCCTCTACAGCGAGATCGGCCGACGCGCAGTCGTCGAAGCGCGCGCCCACATCGCGCGCGCCGGTTACCGAGACGATCCGGACGGCATACGGGCGCTGCGCCGCTCGCTGATGCTCGATGGAACGCCCTCTGCCTTGGACGGCGTGATGAGCCCGGCATCGGACTTCTGGACCCTTTCGGACTGTCGCGACCTCCTGTTCCACGTGAACGAGCACCGCTTCACCCTGCCGCAGATCGGGGAGATGATGAGCACAGCCGGCCTTGAGTTCCTGGGCGTGCAATTCGGCCACCCGGCCGACCGGACGCGCTATCTGGCGCAGAACGCCCGCTCCGGCGCGCTGCGTGACCTTCACGCCCTGCACCGCCATGAGCGCGAGCACCCGGAGATCTTCGGGGACACCTACCGGCTCTGGGCCCGTCCAAGGAGGCCATCCCGGTGACCCAGCCGCTCACGCCGCCGCATGTTGATCTCCCGAAGGAGCAGCGGGCCGTCCTTCGGCAATCGCTCCTGGCCTTCGCTGTCTGCGGGCCGACCCTCGCGCTCGCCAGCCTGGGGCTCCCAAGAATTTTCACCTTTCCGGAAGCCCTTGCGGAGCGCCTCGCCTTTGCGCTGAGGGCCGACCTCGTGATCGCGCTGTGGGTTGTGCTGGGCGTGCGGATGGTGGCGAAGGTGCGGTTCAGGTCCGCCGCGGACAACGCCGGTTCGGCCTACAGCCGACCGAGCGCCCGCCTGGCGGTCCCGAAGGCCTTCCTGCAGAACACCCTCGAACAGGCGTTCATCACGAGCGTCGCCACGCTCGCGCTGGCCACCGTCGGCGGCGAAGCGGCGCTGGCGTATATTATCGCGACCCTGATCCTCTTCAGCCTCGGGCGCGCGACCTTCCTGCGCGGCTATCCGCGCGGCGCCGGCGGACGGGCTTTCGGCATCGCCACCACGGCGCTTCCGGCGCTCGGCGCCTATGGCTGGGCGCTCATCGACATGGCGTCGGATGCGGCGACGCTGGCTGCAGCTTGAGCTGGCCACGAGAGCCTGTAACGGGTCTGGGAGCGGGAGGATCTCTCGGAACTTGCTTTCGGCGGCAGCCGTGTCGCGGTCCCTGACCCAAGAAGCGGAGGGCCTTGGGCGTGCTGCCCGCGTCCTCGGGCCAGCCCAGATGCCCCAAGAGGCGCACCCGCCACCGACATAATTGCGAACGACTTGCATTCTCAGAAACGTGCGCATATCAACGCCACCTCAAATGGGGGGAGGGGTCGTATGCCCAAGGTTTCAGCGCTTCAGATGAGTTTCCTGCTAACTGCGGGGTTCGCGCCGCTTCACGCGACGGCCGCCGAGGCGATCGACGCAGCGGCGCTGGACGAAGTGGTGGTCACCGCCACGCGCGCGCCCACCCCGATCACGGCGATCCCGAGCACGGTCAGAGTCATTGATCGTGAAGCGTTGCAGACTCAGCTGGCCGTCAGCCCCAGCCTGCTCGACAGCCTGAGCTTCTCCATCCCGAGTTTCGCGCCGGGCCGTCAGAAGATGACGAGCACGGGCGAGTCGCTCCGCGGACGCACGCCGCTCTACCTGGTCGACGGCATCCCGCAATCGACGCCGCTTCGCGACGGAAAGCGCAGCGGTTTTACGATCGATCCGGCCTTCGTAGACCGGATCGAGGTGATCTATGGCGCCAACGCCATCCAGGGAGTCGGCGCGACCGGCGGAGTCATCAACTACGTGACCATCGCTCCGCCGAAGACCGGCGCGTGGTTGAACCGGCTCACGGCCGAGCTGACCGCCGACGACCTCGAGGCGAACGGCCTGCATTACAAGACCTCGCTGATCTCTGCCCGGAAGGTGGGGCGCTACGATTTCGTGGTCGGCGGCGCCTACGAGCAGAACGACCTCTACTATGATGGCCGCGACCGCCCGGTGGGCGTCGACACCACCCAAGGCGACATCATGGACACGCGGGCGTGGAGCCTCTTCTCCAAGCTCGGCGTCGATCTCGCGGCCCACCAGCGGCTCGAGTTTACCGCGAACGTGTTCGACCAAGCCGGAGACGGAGATTACGTCGGCGTGCCCGGCGACATCGCCGCGGGCGTCCCCGCCACCTCCAGAAAGGGAACGCCGGTCAGCGATCCGCCGCGGAACGAGGCCGTCAACCTTGCGCTCACCTACCGGCATGGCGATGTGCTCGGCGGGGCGCTGACGGTTCAGGGCTTCTACTACGACTTCTACGCCCTCTACGGCGGCGGAGCCCTTCCGGTCTTCCAGGACCCGCTGATCGCGCCGACGGGCACGCTGTCGGATCAATCGGCCCTCCAATCCGAGAAGTACGGCGCGAAGCTCACCTTCGTGCGTGAAGACCCCTTCTGGACCGGACTGCAATTCATCGCGGGCGCCGACCTCCTTCGGGACAGCACCCAGCAGGAACTGGCCCAGACCGGCCGCCTTTGGGTGCCGCAGATGATCTACCGCGGCTGGGCGCCCTTCGTGCAGCTTGAGCAGAAGCTGCTTGCGGATCGCGTCCGCCTCTCTGGGGGGCTCCGCTACGAGAACGCCACCCTCAAAGTCCCGGACTTCACGACCATCGCCAGTGCGAATCGGACCTTCGTTCGCGGCGGCTCGCCCAAGTTCGACAAGGTCCTGGCCAATGCAGGCCTGGTGGTGGAGCCCCGAGATGGCCTCTCGGTCTTCACCTCGTACGCGCAGGGCTTCACCATGCCGGATGCCGGCCTGATCCTCAGGGCGGTCCGCACGCCGGGGCAGTCCGTCGGGCAACTGGTCGATCTACAGCCCGTGATCGCCGACAATATCGAGGTCGGGGCCAAGTACCGGGCCGGCGGGCTCGATCTCGCTGCGAGCTATTTCTGGTCCGGCCCCAGTGCATTATCGGGACACCGATATACGGTACGCTGGCGAGAGGTCAT
>NZ_LSJI01000100.1 GCF_001557235.1 Phenylobacterium sp. CCH9-H3
TCTGGACGGACCAGGCCGCCTTCATCCAGGTCATGACCACCGCCCCCTGCGAACCGGCGCTGCCGCATCCCGCCCAGCACCCGGTGCGCCAGTTCGCAGGGGGCGGTGGTCATGACCTGGATGAAGGCGGCCTGGTCCGTCCAGAGGGTCTCGCCGTAGCCGCCGGGCAGGCCGTAGCCCGCGTTGTTGACCAGGCAGTCCACCGTGCGGCCGTGCGCGGTCAGGTGGTCCAGGATCTCGCCCGGAGCCTCGGGCTCGGCGAGGTCGGCGGCCACGGTCAGGGTCTGGACGCCCCAGCGCAGCCGGACCTCCTCGGCCAGGGCGTCGAGCCGCTCGATCCGTCGGGCCGTGAGCGCCAGGTCGTACCCGTGGCTGGCCAGGATTCGGGCGAAAGCGGCGCCGATGCCTGCCGATGCGCCGGTCACGAGCGCCAGTTTTCGATCCATTCCGGGCCCCCGAGCCGTTCGCCTCGAAACTAGAGCGACAGTCGCCCCGTTCAAGGCGCAAGCTGGGCTGCGACACCTGCAACGAGGGTCGTGCGATTGTACGCCGTTCGGATTGGGTGTATTCGCGCCCGCCGCGACGGCATCGGGCCGCGAACGAGGGTCTTTCGGGACCCTTCGGAGATATTGGATGGCTGATCCGTCGATCGACGCTCAAAAGGCGTCCGAGGACACGTCGCAATCCCAGAATGGGCACGGCTCGCAGAAGGAAGGATTCTGGGCGCTGGCGCTCGGGTCCGTCGGCGTGGTGTTCGGCGACATCGGCACCAGCCCGCTCTACGCCATGCGCGAGGCCCTCGCCCATTCGCGCAGCGGCGGAACGGCCGAGCTTGCCGTCCTGGGCGTCGTTTCCCTGGTGATCTGGGCCCTCGTGCTGATCGTCACGGTCAAGTACGTCGTCTTCCTGATGAACGCCGACAACAAGGGCGAGGGCGGCACGCTCGCGCTCATGGCGCTCGCTCAGCGGGTCAGTCCCGGTCGGCGCTCGGTGATCATCTTTCTGCTGGGGGTCTTCGGGGCGGCGCTGTTCTACGCCGACGGGATCATCACGCCGGCGGTCTCGGTCCTCGGCTCCATGGAGGGGATGAAGGAGATTCCGGGCGTTGGCCCAAGGCTCGCCCCGCTGGTGCTGCCGGCCGCCGCCGCCATCCTCGTGGTGCTGTTCCTGGTCCAGTCCCGCGGCACCGCCAGCGTCGCCAAGCTGTTCGGGCCCGTGACCGCGGCCTGGTTCCTGGTCCTGGGCGGTCTGGGGCTCTACCACCTGTGGGACGACCTCTCGGTCTTCCGCGCCCTGTCGCCGCACTACGGCGTCATGTTCCTGCTGGACAACGGATTCCTGGGTTTCGTCATCCTCGGCAGCGTCTTCCTGGCCGTCACGGGCGCCGAGGCGCTGTATGCGGACATGGGCCATTTCGGCAAGGGCCCGATCCGGGCGGCCTGGGTGGTGCTCGTCCTGCCCGCGCTGGTGCTGAACTACCTGGGCCAGGGGGCCATGGTCCTCGCGCGCCCGGAGACGCGCGGAAACCCCTTCTTCGAGATGATCCCCGAGGCGGTCTACTGGCCCGTGTGGCTGCTCGCGATCGCCGCCACCGTGATCGCCAGCCAGGCGGTCATCACCGGCGCGTTTTCCATGACCCAGCAGGCGGTGTCGCTGGGCCTGTTCCCGCGGATCGACATCCGGCGCACCTCGGAAACCCAGGCCGGGCAGATCTACGTGCCGCAGGTGAACACGTTCCTGCTGGTCGGGGTGCTGGTGCTGCTCGTCATGTTCCGCACCTCGTCGAACCTGGCGGCGGCGTACGGGATCGCGGTGACGGGGGCGATGTTCGTCGACACCCTGCTGTTCTTCTACATTGTCCGCTACATGTGGAAGCGGCCGGTCTGGCAGGCCGCGGGCGCGACGGCCGCGTTCGGCGCGCTGGACCTCGTCTTCATCTCCTCGAACCTGCTGAAGATCCCGCAGGGCGCCTGGCTGCCGCTGGTCCTGGGCGCGGCCCTGGTGGTGATCATGTGGACCTGGACGCGCGGCGCCCAGATCCTTACCGACAAGACGCGGCGCGACAGCGTCTCCCTGGCCGAACTGGCCGACATCCTGAAGGCGCGCGCGCCGCACCGGGCGCCGGGCACCGCCATCTTCCTGACCAGCGACCCGGACACCGCCCCGGTCGCGCTGATGCACAACCTCAAGCACAACAAGGTGCTGCACGAGAAGAACATCATTCTCTCCGTGCACACCGCCGAGACGCCGCGGCTCAGCGACGACAACCGCATCCGGATCGAGCCGGTGAACGAGGACTTCAAGAAGGTCATCATCGGCTACGGCTTCATGGAGCAGCCGAACGTGCCCAAGGCCCTGGGCCTGTGCCGCAAGCAGGGGCTGAAGTTCGACATCATGGCCACGTCGTTCTTCTTGGGAAGGCGCAGCGTGGTGCCCTCCGCCCAGTCGGGCATGCCGCTCTGGCAGGACAAGCTGTTCATCTTCCTGATGAAGAACGCCGCCAACC
>NZ_LSJI01000101.1 GCF_001557235.1 Phenylobacterium sp. CCH9-H3
GGCTACGCCGCCCTCGGCCCGCGGTCCCCCTCCCGCCGCTTCGCGGGGGAGGTGAAGCGCGGGGTCCGCTTCCAGCGCGCCTAACCCCCGCCGGCGCCGCGCTGGAAGCTTTCGACCAGGCTGCCGCAGACGAGGCGCCAGCCGTCGACCAGGACGAAGAAGATCAGCTTGAAGGGCAGGCTGACCACCACGGGGGGCAGCATCATCATGCCCATGCTCATCAGGACGCTGGCCACCACCAGGTCGATGACCAGGAAGGGGACGAACAGCAGGAAGCCGATCTCGAAGGCGCGCTTCAGCTCGGAGATCATGAAGGCGGGGGTGACGACCCGGATGGGGATGTCCTGGATGTTGGCCGGGCGCGGGGTCCGGGACAGGCGCATGAAGAGGCCCAGGTCGTCCTGGTCCACCTGGCTGAGCATGAACTGCTTCAGCGGCCCGCCCGCGGCGTCGAAGGCGGCGGGCAGCTCCATCTGCTGTTCCAGCAGGGGGCGGACTCCCTCGTTGTAGGACCGCTCGAACGTGGGCCCCATGACGATGGCGGTGAGGAACAGGCTGAGCGAGATGATCACCGCATTCGGCGGGCTCTGCTGCAGGCCGAGCGCCGTGCGCAGCAGCGACAGCACCACCACGATGCGCACGAACGAGGTGGTCATGATCATGATCGACGGCGCCAGCGACAGCACCGTCAGGAGGCCCACCAGCTGGACAACCCGTTCGGTGAGGCCGGCGCCCGTGCCGAGGTTGACGTTCAGCGTCTGGGCCACGGCGGCGGCCGGCAGGATCATGGCCGCCGCGGTGGTGATGGCCGCGATGAGGCCGGCGCGGCGCCAGTCCTCGGCGGGGAGCGTCCGGACCGCCTTCCAAAGCTCGCGCATCACGGGGCGTCCCGGGAGGGCAGGTCGCTCAGCAGCCGGCCTTCGCCCAGCAGGATCAGGCGCTCGCGCCCGTCGCACTCGACGATCAGGATGCGCCGGGCCGGGTCCAGCACCAGGCTCTCCACCACCTTCAGGCGGCGGTCCTTGCGCTGGCTGGCCAGCCGGGCCATGGCGTCCGGGCCGTACTTGCGCAGCGCGATGGCCGCGAGGCCGATCAGCCCCAGGGTGAGGGCCAGGGCGAAGACGGCTCTGAGGAAATTGGAAAGGTCCATGGGCGACGCTTCTGGCGGCGGATACGCGCCCATTCGCCCTTGAGTCTCTTAAGCGCGGATTAACCCTGTTGATTAAGGATCAGGTCCCATGAACCTGGCCGAAATCCCGCTCTTCTCGATGCTTCGGGGCCGCATGGGCTACCTCACCGAGCGCCAGAAGGTGATCGCGGAGAACGTGGCCAATGGCGACACGGCGAAATACGTCCCCAACGACCTGAAGCCCTTCAGCTTCGACGCCCGGATGGAGGCGCAGAAGAAGGCGCAAGGGATCGGCGGCCTGCCGATGATGGCCGCGACCCAGGCGGGACACATGGCGCCGAAGAACGAGCGGCGCGGCCTGGGCGCCCAGTACAAGACCATCAAGAGCCCCGACTCCGAGACCACGCTGAACGGCAACGCCGTGGTCCTGGAGGACGAGATGATCAAGATGAGCGAGGCGCGGATGAACTACGACGCCGCCATCAGCTTCTATCAGAAGTCCATGAACCTCCTGCGCATGGCCGCGCGCCGGCCCGGCGGCTAGGAGAGACTAGATGCCCGAGATCAAACCCGTTTCCGGCATCGCCCAGGCCGTCGCGGCCTCGGCCCTGCGCGCCCAGCAGGCGCGGATGCGGATCATCGCCGAGAACCTGGCCAACGCGAACTCGACGTCGCGGACCGCCGGCGGCGACCCTTACCGCCGCCAGGCGCCGGTGTTCGAGCCGACCAAGGTGGCCGGCGCCAAGGGCGTCAAGATGGCCAAGGTGGAGCCCGACCAGTCGGACTTCCGCCAGGAGTACGACCCCGGCCACCCGTCCGCCGACGCCAAGGGCTATGTGAAGCTGCCCAACGTGAACAGCCTGGTCGAGGCCATGGACATGCGCGAGGCGCAGCGAGCCTACGAGGCCAACCTGAACGTCATCGAGACGGCGCGCTCCATGGAGATGCGCACCCTCGATCTCTTGAAGAAGTAGGGCCTGACCGATGATGACGCCGCTTGCCGCCGCCAAGGCCTACGCCGCCACCCAGAAGGGCATGGGCGTGGGCGACAGCGTGGGCTCCACCGGGGCCCAGGCCCTGCCGCAGGGCGGCGGGTTCGCCGACGTGCTGAAGTCGGCCATGACCGACGCGGTCCACGCCTCGAAGCACGCCGAACACCAGATGGCCGCGCAGGTGGCCGGCAAGACCGAGCTGATCGACGTGGTGACCGCGATCTCGGCGGCCGAAGCCAGCCTGGAGACGGTGATGGCCGTCCGCGACCAGGTGATCTCGGCCTACCAGGAAATCATGCGGATGCCGATCTGACGGCTTGCCCTCCCCATCAAGGGAGGGAAGGGCCTATTTGATCTCGGCGCAGCCCACCCGGGCGCCCGCGCCGCCGATCGGCTGGCTCTGGTGGTCGTCGGCGCCGGCGTGGATCAGCACGGCTGAGCCGTCCGCGTCCTTCAGCGCCGCGAGCGTGGTGAGCGAGGAGAAGACCTCGGTCACGCCGGTCCCGTCCGCGGCGACGTAGAGGTTCGGCAGGTCGCCGGTCTCGTTGGCCTTGGGGTTGAGCAGGCCGTGCACCCGCTCGCCGCCGCCGTGGGTGTGGCCGCCCGCCGAGGTGAAGTCGGACTTGGAACAGTCGGCCTTCTCGTGGAAGTGCAGCCCGTGCCAGCCGGGCGTCAGGCCCTTGGCCTCCACCTTCAGCAGCACGCCCTTCGGCGCCTCGACGAGGGTCACCTTGCCGATCGCCTGGCCCGCCCCGTTCTTCAGCTCGGCCACGGCCTGGGGCGCCTGGGCGGTGGCGGACGAGGCGCAGAGGGCGGCGGCGGCGGTCAGGGCGAGCAGGCGAGGGGACATGGGGCGACTCCGGTTTGAACGGGAGGCTAACGTCTAGTCCTGCCCGACGGCTCCCCCAACCCCTCGCGAGGTGCTAGGCCTCGGCCATGGCCGCAGCGATCATCGAACTGGCAGGCGTGTCGAAGCGCTATGGCGGCCACGCGGCCCTCGACGAGGTCGGCCTGTCGGTCGGCGAGGGCGAGTTCGTGGCCCTGGTGGGCGGGTCGGGCTCCGGCAAGACCACCCTCCTGAAGACGATCAACGGGCTCGTGCGGCCCGACGCCGGCCGCATCCAGGTGGCCGGCGAGGACGTGGCGACGGCGCCGCCGCACCTGCTGCGCCGGCGGATCGGCTATGTCTTCCAGGAGGTGGGCCTGTTCCCGCACCTGAGCGTCGCCGAGAATATCGGGGTCACGCCGCGCCTGCTGGGCTGGGACAAGGCGCGCGTCGCCGCCCGCGCGGCCGAGCTTCTGGCCCTGGTCGACCTGCCGCCCGGCGTGGCGGAACGGCCCCCCGCGGCGCTGTCCGGCGGCCAGCGGCAGAGGGTGGGCGTGGCGCGCGCGCTGGCCGCCGAGCCGAAGCTGATGCTGATGGACGAGCCGTTCGGCGCCCTCGATCCCGTGACCCGCGACGCCCTCGGCGCCGACTACCGCGCGCTGCACGAGCGCCTGGGCCTGACCACGATCATGGTGACCCACGACATGGCCGAGGCGGTGCTGCTGGCCGACCGCATCGTGGTGCTGAAGGCGGGGCGGATCCTGGCCGACGGCGCGCCGGCGGCGCTGCTGGCGGGGAGCACGGATCCCGATGTGCTGGCGCTGCTGGAGGCGCCGAAGCGCCAGGCCCGGCGGCTGGCCGAGAGGCTGGGCGCGTGAGCGGCCCGCTGGCGGCCGCCTTCGACCTGCTGCCCGAGTATCTCGGCTGGCACGTGCTGCTCAGCCTCAGCGCCCTGGCGCTGGGGCTGGCCATCAGCCTGCCGCTGGCGGTGGCCGCCGCGCGGAGCCCGCGCCTGCGCTGGCCGGTGCTGGCCTTCGCCAGCCTGATCCAGACCATCCCGAGCCTCGCCTTGCTGGCGCTGTTCTATCCGCTGCTGCTGGCGCTCTCGGCCCTGTCGGAGGCGCTGGTGGGGCGGGGGTTCTCGGCGCTCGGGTTCCTGCCGTCGCTGCTGGCCCTGACCCTCTATTCCGTGCTGCCGATCCTGCGGAACGGGGTGGCGGGCATCACCGGCGTCGATCCCGCCATCGCCGAGGCGGCCGACGGCGTCGGCATGACCTCGCGCCAGAAGCTGCTGCAGGTGGAGCTGCCCCTGGCGGCGCCGGTGATCATGGCGGGGGTGCGCACGGCCGCGGTCTGGACCATCGGGGCGGCCACGCTCTCGACGCCCGTGGGCCAGACCAGCCTGGGCAACTACATCTTCGCCGGGCTGCAGACCGAGAACTGGGTGTTCGTGCTGTTCGGCTGCGCGGCCTCGGCGGCGCTGGCCCTGACGGCCGACCAGCTTCTGGGGCTGGTGGAGACGGGCGCGCGGACGCGGCGGCCGGCGTTCGTGGCCGCGGGGCTGGCAGGCCTGGCCATCGGGGCCGGCGTCGCCCTGGCGCCGCTGGCCAGCTTCGGCCACGCCGCCGCCTACACGGTGGGGGCCAAGAACTTCTCCGAGCAGTACATCCTGGCCGAGCTGATCGCCGGGCGGCTGGAGCGGGCGGGGGCGGCGGTCTCGCGCAAGGAGGACCTGGGCTCGGCCGTGGCCTATCGCGCCCTGGCGGCGGGCGAGATCGACGTCTACGTCGACTATTCCGGCACCCTCTGGACCAACGTGCTGGGGCGGGCGGACAATCCGGGCCGCAAGGCGGTGCTGGACCAGCTCACCGCGGAGCTGAAGCGGCGGGACGGGGTGCTGGTGCTGGGGTCGCTGGGCTTCGAGAACGCCTACGCCTTCGTGATGCGGCCCGACCGGGCGCGGGCGCTGGGGATCGCGAGCCTGGCGGACCTGGCCCGCGAGGCGCCGCGGCTGAAGCTGGGCTCGGACCTGGAGTTCCTCTCGCGGCCGGAATGGCGGGCGGTGGACGCGGCCTACGGCTTTGCATTCCGGTCCGAGCGGTCGTTCCAGCCCACCTTCATGTACCGGGCCCTGGCGGGCGGCGAGGCCGACGTGATCAGCGCCTTCTCGTCGGACGGCCGGATCGCCGCCGACCGGCTGGTGGTGCTGTCCGACCCCAAGGGCGCGATCCCGCCCTACGACGCCGTGATCCTGGTCTCGCCGAAGGCGGCCGCCGACCCGCGGCTGGTGGAGGCGCTGCGGCCGCTGGTGGGGGCGGTGCCCGTCGAAGCCATGCGGGCGGCGAACTACAGCGTCGACCGGGACGCCGGGAAAGTGACGCCCGCCGAGGCGGCCCGGGCCCTGGAGCGGCTCGTCGCCGGGAATTGAGGCGCCGCCCGCGACATCTACGCCTGAGGCGCGAACCCTGTTGCCGAAGCGTCACGCCGCCGTTGTAGGGTAAACGAAGTGTTTATGCGGGCCGCGGCCCGTCGTTGGGGGATCGTCTATGAAGTTCAAGAGTTTGGCGGCCGGGGCCGCGCTGGCGGCGCTGGTGTCGGCGGCTGTCGCCGGCCCCGCGGGCGCCGTGGTGATCAGCAACGGCCAGTTCAGCGTGGGGATCAACGAATACGGCCAGTTGTACGACTCCGGCGTGGGCTTCCGCCGCGACGCCGACGGCGCAGACGTGATCAGCCCGGGCACGGCGCGCGAGGCCTGGGGCCTCAACGCCGACTACGCTGACCTGGAGTTCTATGGCGTCAGCGGCGTCACGGCGGGCAGCTTCGATTTCACCGCCGACAGCGCGCTGGTGAGCGTCCTGACCGACGGCGGCTTCCTGGTGACCCAGTCGTTCGAGTTCGTGGCGCCGAACATCCTCGGCATCGTCACCCAGGTCACCAACACCACGGGCGGCGACCTCTCGGCCCTCTTCCAGCGGGTAGTGGACTTCGACGCCAGCGCTCTCGAGCCGGAGACGGACAACGTGTCCGGCGTCTACGGTCCGGGCGGCTTCGAGAGCGGCTTCTTCGGCTTCGAGGATCCGTCGCCGCTGAGCGGCGCCTTCCTGGGCCCCTGCGACGGCGGGTGCGACGAGACCGGCGACAACGGCGCGGCGATCCGCCTGAACCTGGGCGTGCTGGGCGCGGGCCAGAGCCGCAGCTTCACCTACTTCTACGGCCTGGGCGCCGTGGGCCAGAGCCGGGACGAGCTGATCGCCCAGACCCTGGGCGCCGGCGCCGGCAACGTCCTGGCCGCCGTGAGCCAGGACGGGTCGGTCAGCGCCACCATGGGCGCGGCGATGAGCGCCGCCGTTCCCGAGCCGGCCACCTGGGCGATGATGCTGCTGGGCTTCTTCGGCCTGGGCGGGATGCTGCGCCGCCGGCAGGCCGCGCTGGCCTGATCCAGCCCACCCGGCTGCGACAATCCGGACCCCCGGCGAGCCTCGCCGGGGGTCCGTTCGTTAATGGCCTCTAGCCCTTTGTTAACCATGTCGGGGGAGATTGGCGCGTCGGCGGGAGGTTCCGTCCGGCGAGTCTTCCCGAAGAGGTTTCCCATGAGCGGCGCCGAGGTTCTGGACGTCGGGCGCGACGCCATCTGGCTCACCATCCAGCTCTGCGCGCCGGTCATGCTGGTCGGCCTGGTGGTGGGCGTGGGCATCGGCCTGTTCCAGGCGCTGACCCAGATCCAGGAACAGACCCTGATCTATGCCCCGAAGATCGTCGCCATCTTCGTCTCGCTGCTGGTCTTCATGCCCCTGATGGGCGCGCTGATGAGCGGCTTCATGCGCAACATCGCGGCCCGCATCGCGGGCATGTAGGCGGGGAGGTCCGGCCCCGTGGAGTCGTACGCGACCGCCCAGCAGGTCTTCGCCGCCGGCCTCGTCTTCGCGCGGATCGGCGCGGTGATCATGCTGCTGCCCGGCCTGGGCGAGACCCTGGTGCCGCCGCGCATCCGGCTGTCGTTCGCCCTGGCCTTCACCCTGATGATCTTCCCCCTGATCGGCGGCGCGGTCCCGCCGATCCCCAGCGGCGCGGCCGACCTGGGGCTGGCGGTGATCAAGGAGGTCCTGATCGGCCTGATGATCGGCGCCATCCTGCGGCTCTTCATGACCTCGCTCTCGGCGGCCGGGGAGATCGTCTCGATGGCGACGACCCTTTCGTTCTCGCAGACGGCCAATCCGATGCAGGCCCAGCCCTCGACGTCGCTGGGCACCTTCCTCGGCATGATCGGCATCGTGCTGATCTTCGCCACCAACCTCGACCACCTGTTCATCGCCGCCATCGTCAACTCGTTCGAGCTGTTCCCCTTCGCCCGCGACATCCCCGTCGCCGACGCGGGCCAGCTGGCGGTGCAGACCGTCAGCCGCTCGTTCGGCCTGGGCCTGCAGCTCGCCGCGCCGGTGGTGGTGTTCTCGCTGATCCTCAACGTCGCCACGGGCCTGGTCGGCCGGGTGATGCCGCAGTTCCAGGTGTTCTTCGCCGCCACGCCCCTGATGGTGCTGGGCGGCCTGTCGATCTTCGCCCTCAGCCTGGGCGTCATCGGCATGGTCTGGATCGACCGTTTCCGTGAACTGGCCGGGACGTTCGCCGGCCAATGAGCGACGCGCCCGAAAAAGAGTCAAAAACAGAAGAGGCGACACCCCAGAAGCTCGAGAAGGCCAAGGCCAAGGGCGATGGGATCAAGACGCCGGACCTCGGGCCGTTCGCGGTCCTCGCCGCCGTGTCGGGTGTCCTGGTGATGGGCGGCGGCTGGATGGCGCAGAACCTGGCCCATCGCCTGCTGCCGTTCTTCGCCCATCCCGCCGACATGTCGCTGGAGGGCCGCGGCGGGGTCGAGATCCTGCGCTATGCGATGATGGCCGGCGCGCCGGCGCTGCTGATGGTGCTGCTGACCGCCGCCGTCGCCGGCTCGGGCGCCAGCCTCATGCAGACCGGCCTGCGGTTCACGCCCGACAAGCTGAAGCCGGAATTCTCGAAGATCTCGCCGAAGAAGGGCTTCGAGCGGATGTTCGGACCCGACGGCCTGATGCAGTTCGCCAAGTCCCTGGTGAAGGTGACGGTCATCGCGATCCTCGCCTGGTGGATCCTGAAGCCGGTGGTGCCGAAGTTCTCCTCGCTGTCGGCCCTGGACGTGGGCGCGATCCTGCCGTTCTGCCTCGACGTCCTGAACCGGCTGCTGTTCGCGGTGGTCGGCCTGAGCCTGCTGGTGGCGGGCGGCGACTGGTTCTGGCAGCGCCAGCGCTTCCTCACGCGCCAGAAGATGACGAAGGAGGAGGTCAAGGAGGACTACAAGAACAGCGAAGGCGACCCGCACGTGAAGGCGCGCCAGAAGCAGCTCCGCTATGAGCGCGCGCGCCGACGGATGATGCAGGCGGTGCCCGAGGCCACCGTGGTGGTCATGAACCCGACCCACTACGCGGTGGCGCTGAAGTACGAGCAGGGCGAGACCGCCGCGCCGATGTGCGTGGCCAAGGGGCTGGACAGCCTGGCCCTGAAGATCCGCGCCGTCGCCGAGGAGGCCGGCGTGCCGGTGATCGAGGACCCGCCGCTGGCGCGGGCGCTCTACGCCGCCGTCGACATCGACGAGATGATCCCGCCGGCCCATTTCGAGGCCGTGGCCAAGATCATCGGCTTCATCCTGGGCGCGGGGAAGCGCCGCGCCGCCCACCGGTAGAGGCGGTTCGCCGACTTTGCCCCCTGACGCCGTAAACCGTTGTGACACAATGCAGACCAACGATTCGCGAGAGGCGCTGACGCTGCCCATGGCCGAGCCTTCGTCCAAGCCTTCGAAGGTCGATCCGTTCATCGCGCTCGCGGTGTTCTTCTTCCTGCTGGCCGCCGCCTTCGCCTTCGCGCCCGCCCTCAACGCGGGTCTCGAAACCCTGGCCGGCACCATGCTGCTGGTGGGCCTGGCGGGGGTCTGCTGCCTGGGCCTCTTCGTGCTGCGGGGGCCGGTCGAGACGCCGGCCGAGACCGAGGCGGGCGCCGAGGCCTTCCTGTCGGCCCTGGGCGAGCCGTCGGCGGTCGCGGCGCCGGACGGGCGGCTGCTGACCACCAACCCGGCCTGGCGCGAGGCCATGGGCACGGCCCCCCGGCTGCCCAAGAGCGGGGCGGCCGCCTCCAGCCTGTTCGGCGCCCTGGCCTCCGCACGCCGCGGCGAGCTTGGACGGGCGATGGTCAAGACCGGCGGCCAGGAGCGCGAGGCGCTGGTCTCGCCGCTGGGGCCGCGCCGGTTCCTGGTGCGCCTGACCGGTCGCGGGACCGGCCCCCTGGCGTTGCCGTCTTCCGCCATGGAGGTGCTGAACGCCGTGGCCGGAGCCAAGGCGCCGCCGCCCAAGGTGCTGGACGCCTTCGCCGCCGCCTCGCCGTTCGGGGCGGCGCTGCTGGAGGGCGAGGACCCGTTCGAAGCCAAGATCATCGAGGCCAACCCCGCCCTGGCCGCGGTGGCCAAGGGCGGCGAGCCCGGCCAGGTGTTCGGCGATCTCATCGAGCCCACCAGCCGGCTGGACGCCGCCCTGCGCCTCAGCGAGGCCCGGGACGGGCACGCGCCGCTGGAGGTGCGCCTGGCGCACGACCCGACGCGTATCGCGCACCTCTACCTCTCGCAGAGCCCAGGCCGCTGGGTGGCCTATCTGGTGGACGTCTCGGACCAGAAGCAGGTCGAGCTGCAGCTCTCCCAGAGCCAGAAGATGCAGGCCATCGGCCAGCTGGCCGGCGGGGTGGCGCACGACTTCAACAACCTCCTGACCGCCATCCTGATGCAACTGGACGTGCTGTCGACGCGCCACCCGGTGGGCGATCCGTCCTACGAGGGCCTCAACGAGATCAAGCAGACGTCGATGCGGGCCGCCGACCTGGTCCGCAAGCTGCTGGCCTTCTCGCGCAAGCAGACCGTCCAGCGCGAGATCCTGGACGTGGGCGAGATGGTCTCGGAGTCCGAGGTCCTGCTGCGCCGGCTGCTGTACGAGGACGTGAAGCTGGTCACCGACTACGGCCGCAACCTGCCCCATGTGCGGGCCGACCGCAGCCAGCTCGACACCGCTGTAATGAACTTGGTGGTCAACGCCCGCGACGCCATCCGCAGCCACGGCGGCGGCGTGATCCGCATCCGCACCGCCCGGGTGACCCAGGAGGAGGCGCGCGGCCTGGGCTATCCCACCGCCCAGGGCGACCAGGCGATGATCGAGGTCTCGGACGACGGCCCCGGCATCCCGGCGGACGTGATGGACAAGATCTTCGACCCCTTCTTCACCACCAAGCCGGTGGGCGAGGGCACGGGTCTGGGGCTGGCCACCGTCTATGGGATCGTCAAGCAGTCCGAGGGCTGGATCGCGGTGGATTCCAAGCCCGGCCAGGGCGCGGCGTTCCGCATCTTCCTGCCGGTCCATATCGCCCCGGCGGCCGAAGCGCCCGTGGCCCCGGCGCCCGCCGCCGCGCCGAAGCGTCCCGCCGCCCGCGACCTCTCCGGCGCCGGCCGGATCCTGTTCGTCGAGGACGAGGATGCGGTTCGCGGCGTCGCGGCCAAGCTGCTCCGGGCGCGCGGCTACGAGGTCATCGAGGCGGCCAGCGGCGAGGAGGCCCTGGAGATCGCCGAGGAGCACGCCGGCCAGATCGACCTGATGATCTCGGACGTGGTCATGCCCGGCATGCAGGGGCCCGACCTTCTGAAACAGGCCCGCCAGTACCTGGGCAGCGCCCCGGTGATGTTCATCTCGGGCTATGCCGAGAGCGAGTTCTCGGACCTGCTGGAGGGCGAGCGCAACGTCTCGTTCCTGCCCAAGCCCATCGACATCAAGACCCTCGCCGAGCGCGTGAAGCAGGAACTGCAGAAGGCGGCCTGATTTAGATTCGACTTATATAAGTCAGAGCTGTAGAAAGCCCTTCGTTCATGGAGGAGCTGGCATGCTGTCGAACGCCATCGGCGCCGAATTCCGCGCGGTTACGGATCGGGAATGGGAGGGCCGCCCCGCCAAGGCGGTGGTCGCCGCCCGGGTCTATCCCACCGACCCCGACGACCTCTGGGACGCCCTCACCAACGCCGAGCGCCTGCCGCGCTGGTTCTCTCCCGTCAGCGGAGACCTCAGGCTGGGCGGCCGCTATCAGGTCGAGGGCAACGCCGGCGGGACCATCCTGCGCTGCGAGCCGGCGCAGGCCCTGGACCTGAGCTGGGAGTTCGCCGGGGCGACGAGCTGGGTGACCGTGAGGCTGGCCCGGGAGGGGCACGGCGTCCGGCTCACCCTGGAGCACATCTTCCCGGCCACCGATCTGGACGGAGAACACTGGCGGAAGTATGGGCCCGCCGCGGTGGGCGTCGGCTGGGACCTCGGCTTCCTGGGTCTTGGCCTGCACCTCGCCTCGGGCGAGGCCAAGCCCCCTGAGACCGATCCGGCCTGGATGGCCTCCGACGAGGCGAAGGGCTTCATGCGCGCCTCCGCCGACGCCTGGGCGGCCGCCCACATCGCGTCGGGCGAGGATCCCGAGACCGCACGTCGGATGGCGCAAAACACCGCGGCCTTCTACACAGGCGGCTGATGCATGCGTTCGATGTCCTGGGCGATCCTGTCCGCCGCCGGCTGCTGGAACTGCTGGCCGAGGGCGAGCGGTCGTCCGGCGACATGACCACCGTCGTCCAGGCCGAGTTCGGAATCACGCAGTCCGCCGTCTCGCAGCATCTGAAGGTCCTGCGCGAGGCCGGCTTCGCCAGCGTCCGGATCGACGGTTCGCGGCGGATCTATGCGGTGGACGCCGGGCCGATGCGCGAAGTCGACGCCTGGCTCGACCGTTTCCGGATGTTCTGGGCGCCCAAGCTGGAGGCGCTGGCCACCGAGGTGGCGCGGGGCAAGCGCAAGCGGGAAGGCTAGCGCTTGCGTCCGCCCCGCGGCGGCGCGATGGATCGTCCTTCCGCCAACCGGAGTATGGGCATGAGCGACAAGACCCTGCCCACCCAACGCACCGGCGCGACGGCTCTGGGTGCGAGCGCAACCGGGGCCACCGCCCTGTTCGCCGTGTCCGCCGGCGCCCTGGCCGTGGGCGCGCTCGCCGTCGGCGCCCTGGCCATCGGCCGGCTGGTGCTGGGCCGCGTGACGGCGCGGACGGTGCGGATCAAAAAGCTCGAGATCGACGAACTGACCGTGGGCCGGCTCACCGTCCGCAAGCCGGACTAGAGACCGCCCTTGCGCCCGGCCCGGCGCCGCGCGACCGTGCCGGCAATCAGAAAGAACGGTACGGGAGGACGATGGGATGGCGAGCGTGAACCCCAATGGGCCGCTGAAGGGCCGCACGGCCCTGGTCACCGGCGCGAGCCGCGGGATCGGCGAGGCGATCGCCGTGCGGCTGGCCATGGAAGGCGCCAAGGTGGTGGTGTCGGCACGCACGGCCGAGGCGGGCGAGAGCAAGCTGCCCGGGACGCTGCACGACACCATCGACCGCATCCGCCGCCTGGGGGGAGAGGCGGCGTTCGTGAAGGCCGACCTGTCCGACGCCGCCGACCGGGAGCGCCTGGTCGCCGAGGCGGCGGCGCTGTACGGGCCCGTCGACATCCTGATCAACAACGCAGCGGTGACCTTCTTCATCCCGGTGGAGACCTTCCCCAAGAAGCGGTTCGACCTGATGATGGAAGTCCAGGTCTGGGCGCCGTTCCACCTGAGCCAGCTGGTCCTGCCCTCGATGCGCGAGCGGAAGGCCGGCTGGATCGTCAACATCTCCTCGCCCGCGGGCCTGCACCCCAAGCCGCCGTACAACCGCCGGGGCGGGGGCACAGTGTATGGCATGTGCAAGGCGGCGCTGGAGCGGTTCACCACCGGCCTGGCCTCGGAGGTCCATGACGACGGCATCGCGGTGAACGTGGTCTCGCCGGGCCTGGTGGACACGCCCGGGGTGGCCGTGCACGGCCTGATCAACGACCAGACCCGGGATCGCGTGCAGCCGATCGAGTACATCGCCGAGGCCGTCTACCGCCTCGCCAGCGGCGACCCGAAGACCATGACGGGGCGTATCGACTACGCCGAGCCTTTGCTCAAAGAATTGGGGATCGCTCCCACCGAACTGGCCTGAACCCCATGCTCGAGCAGACCGTCGACATCGCCACCAAGGACGGAAAGACCACCACCTTCATCGCCCACCCCGAACGCGGCGGACCGCACCCGATCGTCCTGTTCTACATGGATGCGCCCGCGATCCGCGAGGAGCTGCGGGACATGGCCCGCCGGATCGCGACGGCCGGCTACTATGTGATGCTGCCCAACCTCTACTACCGGCGTGGGGTGCTGGAGCTGGCGAGCCTTCCGCCGCTGCCCGAGGCGGAGGCGCGGGCGCGCATGTTCGAACTCATGGGCTCGATCAACATTCCGCTGGTGATGGCCGACACCGACGCGCTGCTGGATTTCGCGGATCGCGATCCGGCGGCGAGCCCCGGCCCGGCGGCGGCCATCGGCTACTGCATGAGCGGGCAGTACGCGATCAACGCCGCCGCGCGCCATCCGGAGCGCATCGCCTGCGCGGCCTCGCTGTATGGCGTGCAGCTCGTCACCGACAAGCCCGACAGCCCGCACCTGGCGGCGCAGAAGACGAAGGCGGAACTGTATTTCGCCTGCGCCGAGCACGACACCTATGCGCCCCTGGAGATGGTGGAGGCGCTGGATGCGTCGCTGAAGAGCGCGGGGGCCAATGCGGAGGTCGAGATCTATCCCGGCGTCCACCACGGCTTCGCCTTCCCGCAGCGCCCGGTCTACGACAAGGGCGCGGCCGAGCGGCATTGGGAGCGGCTGTTCGCGCTGTTCAGGCGGAACCTGGGGTAGGGGGCGCCTGGGCCACCACCGGCGGGACCCAGCCCGGCTCCAGCGCCTTGCGGGGGTGGAGCGAGCTGACCATGCCCATGAAGGGCGGCCAGATGTCGTAGCCCAGCAGGGTCTGGAGGCGGCGCGACATGGTGCGGGCGCGCTCCGGCGGGACGCCGAGGAAGAAGTTCTCCTGCGTCCGGCCCCAGGGCTCGCAGTACTGGTTGGTGAAGGCCAGGCGGGGCTTGTCGCTGCGGTTGGCGCCGCCGCGGTGGACGGTCGTGCCGGCCATGACGAAGCAGGCGCCGGCCGGGATCTCCATCGGGACCAGCATGGCGGTCATCTCCTCGACCGTGTTCGGCCGGCCCCCGGCGCCGTGGTCGCCCCAGAGATGGCTGCCGGGGATCACCTCGGTGGCGCCGTTCTGCGCCGTAAAGGGATCGATCGCGCCGATGACGGTCATGCTGAGCGGCGGCCGGGGCCGGGGCTGGCGGTAGAAGCCGTCGTCGGTGTGCAGGTCCTGGGCGGCCTCGCCCGGGTTTATCTGGATCGACTGGCTGGCGGTCAGGAGGTAGCCCGGCTGCAGGAACCGGTCGAGCAGCGCCAGGATGCGCGGCTCCTCGGTCAGGTCCTCGAAGACCTTGGCCCGCGCGACCAGGGTGTAGATGCGCTCGGTGCTGAAGCCCTCGAAGGCGTTGCGGCCCCGGTGCGCGCCCATGTAGGGCGCCAGGCCCTCGCGCACCGCCTCAAGCGTGCCCTGGTCCATGAAGTCCCGGATCACCGTGAAGCCCTGCTCGCGGATCTCCGCGGCATGGGCGTCGGCGTCGAATCGGGCGGTGGGTTTGTCCATCTCGCTGCGCCTCCCTATTCTGCAAGCATAACACGACGACCGGAGGACGCCCGATGAGCCAGAGCCTGAACATCCGCCGCGTGGCCGGAGCGCTTGGGGCCGAGATCTCGGGCGTGGACCTGTCGCAGCCGCTGGCCGACGAGACCGTCGCCGCGATCCGCCGGGCCCTGGTCGAGCACCAGGTGATCTTCTTCCGCGACCAGGACCTGACGCCGGCCCAGCAGGTGGCGTTCGGCCGCCGGTTCGGACCGCTGAACATCCACCCCTACGTCACCGGCATGGCCGGCCATCCGGAGGTGATGGAGATCATCAAGGAGCCGTCCGACCGGATCAATTTCGGCGGCGGCTGGCACTCGGACATGAGCTTCCTGGAGACCCCGGCGATCGGCTCGATCCTCTATGCGGTCGAGCTGCCCGAGTGGGGCGGCGACACCCTGTTCGCCAGCCAGGCGGGGGCGTTCGAGGCCCTGTCGCCCGGCCTGCAGAAGACGCTGGAGGGGCTGAACGCGGTCCATTCCGCCAGCCGCGAATATTCCGCCCAGGGCCATTCGGCCCAGAAGCGGGGCGCGATGCAGGTGGCCGAGGCCGACGGCTATGTGGGCGAGTACGTCCACCCGATGGTGCTGGTCCACCCGGAGACGGGGCGCAAGGCGCTGTACGTGAACCCGGCCTTCACCCTGCGGATCGAGGGGTGGAAGACGAAGGAATCCAAGGCGCTGCTGGACTATCTGTTCGACCACTGCCGCTATGAGGCTTTCACCTGCCGGTTCGCCTGGGCGAAGGGCTCGGTGGCGTTCTGGGACAACCGGTCGGTCTGGCACTTCGCCCTGAACGACTACCCCGGCCAGCGCCGCCACATGCGGCGGGTGACGGTGGACCCTTGGCCGGCCGCCCAGGCGGTGGCGGCGGAGTAGGGTCCGCCCACGTTGTCATCCCGGTTTCGCGAAGCGAAGACCGGGACCCCGATGTGTTGAGCTTGAGGCGCCGCGCTGCGGTGCGAGCTCGCCTGGCGCATCAGATCGGGGTCTCGGTCTTTGGCCTGGCGGGATGACAAGCTTAGCGATCGAGCCACGCCTCCACACTGCGCGCGGCGGCGAGGCCGGTCGCGAAGCTGGCCTGGAGGAGGTAGCCGCCGGTGGGGGCTTCCCAGTCCAGCATCTCGCCGGCGACGAAGACGCCCGGGCGGGCCTTGAGCATCAGATCATCGTCCACGGCGTCCAGCCGCACGCCGCCGGCCGAGGAGATCGCGCGGGCGAGGCCCTGAACGCCGGTCAGGCGGACGGGGGCGGCCTTGATGGCGGCGGCCAGGGCGCCGGGCTGGGTGGGCAGGTCCTTGCCGTGGGCCTCGCGCAGCAGGTTGATCTCGACGGGCGACAGCTTCAGGGCCTTGCGCAGGTGGTTGGAGAGCGACTGGCCGGGCTTGCCCTGGCTGAGCCGCGCGGTGAGGGCGCCGGCCGTCATCTCGGGCCGCAGATCGAAGATCGCCTGCGCCGAGCCTTTCGCCGCGATGGCGTCGCGGAGCGGGGCGGAGAGGGCGTAGAGCGCGCCGCCCTCCAGGCCGTAGCGGGTGACCATGGCCTCGCCGCGGACGGTGCGGTCACCAAAGGCGAGGGCGATCCCCTTGAGCGGCTGGCCGGCGAAGGCCTGCATCACCGGGCTCCAGGCCACATCGAAGCCCATGTTCGCGGGGCGGAAGGGCGCCACGTCGCCCAGCCAGGCGGCCCAGCCGCCGTCCGAGCCGAGCCTGGGCCAGCTCGCGCCGCCGAGGGCGAGGAGGGTGGCGTCGGGGCGCTGGGTGGTCTCGCCGTCCGGCGTGCGGAAGCGCAGGGCGCCGTCGTCGGTCCAGCCCCGCCATTCGCTGCGGGTGCGGATGGAGACGCCCAGATCCGCCAGCCGCGCCAGCCAGGCGCGCAGCAGGGGCGAGGCCTTCAGCGCCTTGGGAAAGACGCGGCCGGACGAGCCGACGAAGGTGGGCTGGCCCAGCCCCTCGGCCCAGGCGACGAGGGCGGAGGGCGGAAAGGCTTCCAGCAGCGGACGCAGCCTGTCCGCCGCGGCGCCGTAGCGCCCGGCGAACGCTTCGAAATCCTCGGAATGGGTGAGGTTCAGGCCGCCGCGGCCGGCCATCAGCAGCTTGCGGCCCACCGAGGGCATGCGGTCGTGCAGGGTGACCGCATGGCCCGCCGCCGCCAGGGTCTCGGCCGCGAACAGGCCCGCGGGCCCGCCGCCGATCACCGTGACGGCGGCCATGCGCCTAGTCGCCGCCGGCCATCGCCAGCAGGGCGGCGAGGCCCACGGACATGCCCTTCAGGCTCTCCGGCTTGGCCACGTCGATCCACTCGTCGACCGCGTGGGCGCGACCGCCGACCCCGCCCGAGCCGATGGTCACGGCCGGGATGCCGAGGCTGATGGGGATGTTGGAGTCGGTGGAGCTGGCGCCCAGCACCGGGGTGTAGCCGGCGGCGCGCACGGCGGCGGCGGTCACGCGCACGATCTCGGCGTCTTCCCGGGTGGCGCCGGTGGGCCGCTCGCCGATCTGCTTGATGTCGGCCGAGATCTGGCCGGCGCGGGTGGAGCGGGCGGCGTTCTCGGCCTTCACGGCGGCGTCCACGATCTGCAGGAACTTCGCGTCGATCTTGGCGAGCTCCTCCTTGCTCTCCGAGCGCATGTCGACTTCGAGCCAGATGGCGTCGGGGATCGAGTTCACGCTAGTGCCGCCGCCGACCACGCTGGTGGCGTAGGTGGTCTTGGGCTGGGCGGGCGTGACGATCTTGTTCATCTCGACCACGGTCGTCCCCATGGCCGCCATCGGGTTGACGAGGCCGTAGGCGCCGTAGCTGTGGCCGCCGGGGCCCTTGAAGGTGACGCGATAGCGCTTGGAGCCGACGGCGCCGAAGGTGACCCGCTCGGCCGAGGTTCCGTCCATCGAGAAGAAGGCGGCGATGCGGTCCTTGTACTTGCCCTTGGTGAAGATGTAGCGGACGCCGCGCAGGTCGCCCGGCCCCTCTTCGCCCACGTTGCCGACGAACAGGATGTCCTTCTTCGTCCTGACCTTGCCGGCGTCCAGCGCGCGGACATAGCCCAGCAGCACCGCCAGGGAATGGGTGTCGTCGCCGACGCCCGGGGCGAACAGCTTGGTCCCCTCGCGGCGGACCTTCACGTTGGTCTCCTCGGGGAAGACGGTGTCGAGGTGCGCGGCGATCACCACCAGCGGGCCGCCGGCGGGGCCGGTCCCGCGGCGCAGGCCCATCACGTTGCCCTCGGCGTCCATCTCCACGTCGGTCAGGCCGTGGGCCCTCAGCATGGCCATGTAGGCCTCGGCCCGCTTCTGCTCCTTGAACGGCGGCGCGGGGATCTCGGTGAGAGTGATGGTGTCCTCGACGATGCGGTCGTGCTCGCGGTCCAGGGTTTTCATGGCGGCCTGGAAGCCGGCGCTGTCGCGGATCTCCTGGACGGTCCGCTCGGCGGACGAGGATCGCGGCGCGGCGGTCGCGCCGGCGGCCAGGGTGAGCGAAAGGACGGCGGCCAGCCCAAGCCGCGAGACGCGTAACATCGTGATGGAATCCTTGCTTGCGAGCGGGGTCATATCAACCGATCCGACCACCCTTCGCTAGGCCGGAAGGGCAGGATGTTCCGCATTACCGGGAATTAATGCGGCGATCCGTGCGCCTCGCTTGCCGGTCGCCTGCCGCGGCCTCTAAGCCTTCGCGTCACATAACCTGTAACTGGGAGGCGCGTTCGTGCAGAACCGTCGGCAGCTGATGATCGCCGCTGGGGCTCTCGCCACACTGGCGGCGACGAGGGCCACCGCTCAGGCCGGCGGGGCCGAAGCCCAGCTGGCCCGGTTCCTGGACGAGGTGTTCAAGGAGACTCTCGACGAGCAGCCCGAGCTGGTGACCTCGCTCGGCCTCGACAAGGGCGAGCGCGCCGCGGCCAAGGCCCAGCTGCACGACGCCTCCCTGGCCGGCGTCGAAAAGCGCAAGGCGCGCAACACCGACCAGCTCCGCCGGCTGAAGGCCATCGACCGCAGCAAGCTCTCGGGCATGGCGGCGGTGAACTACGACACCCTGCTGTTCGAGCTGCAGACCACCGAGGACGGCAACCGCCGGTTCAAGTACGGCGCCGCCGGCTCCGGCAGCCCCTATGTCCTGGCCCAGATCTGCGGGGCCTGGCAGGAGGTGCCGGACTTCCTGGACAGCCAGCACTCCGTCGAGACCCGGGAGGACGCGCAGGCCTACCTGGCCCGCCTCGAAGCCTTCGCCGCGATGATGGACGCCGAGGTGGAGCGCGTGCGGCACGACGTGGGGCTGGGCGTGATCCCGCCCGACTTCGCCATCGCCGGCGCCCTCAAGGGCATGGCGGTGCTGCGCGCGCCGGCCGACAAGTCGACCCTGGTCACCTCCCTGGCGACCAAGGCCAAGGCCAAGGGCGTGGCCGGCGACTGGATGGGCCAGGCGACGGCGGTCTACGACGGCAAGGTGATCCCGGCCCTGGACCGGCAGATGGCGCTGCTGGAGAGCCTGAAGCCCAAGGCTGTGCACGACGCCGGCTGCTGGCGCCTGCCCGACGGGGAGGCCTACTACGCCCAGGTCCTCTACGCCCAGACGACCAGCCGGATCACCCCGGCCGAGGTCCACAAGCTGGGCCGCGAGGTCACCGCCGAGCTCTCGGCGCGGGCGGACGTGCTGTTCAAGGAACTGGGCTTCACCAAGGGCACGGTGGGCGAGCGCTACATCGCGCTCTACGAGAGCAAGAAGGGCGTCTATCCCAACACCGACGAGGGCAAGGCCAAGATCATCGCCGACCTGAACCAGGTGGTGGCCGGCATCCAGAAGCGGCTGCCCGAACAGTTCGGAACCCTGCCCAAGGCGCCGCTGGAGATCCGCCGCATCCCGCCGGCCACGGAGGGCGGCGCGTCCACGCACTACGAGGCGGCCAGCCTCGATGGCTCGCGCCCCGGCGTCTACTGGCTGAACCTGCGCGACACGGCCGAGAGCCCGTACTGGTTCCTGCCCACCACGACCTATCACGAGGGCAATCCCGGCCATCACATGCAGATCACGCTGCAGCGCGAGGCCGACCTGCCGATGATCCGGCGCGTGATGGGCTTCGGCGCCTATGCCGAGGGCTGGGCGCTGTACTCCGAGCAGGTCGTCCAGGAGATGGGCCTCTACAAGGGCGAGCCGCTGAACGAGCTGGGCTACATCCACGACGCCCTGCTGCGCTCGGCCCGGCTGGTCACCGACAGCGGCCTGCACGACCTGCGCTGGAGCCGCGAGAAGGCCATCGCCGAGATGCGCGCCATCGAGGGCGACCCCGAGCCGCTGGCCGCCCAGGAGATCGAGCGCTACTCGGTGTGGCCGGGCCAGGCCTGCAGCTACATGGTCGGCAAGGTGACCATCCTGCGCCTGCGCGAGAAGGCGAAGAAAGCGCTGGGGGCCAAGTACGACCCGCGCAAGTTCCACGACGCGGTCCTGCTGTCGGGCTCCATGCCGCTCACGGCCCTGGAGAACGTCGTCGACCTCTACATCGCCGGAGCCAAGGCCTGATGGACCGCCGCACATTCCTCGCGACCGCAGCCGCGGCGGCGCTGGCCCCCGCCGCGTACGCCGCGACCCCGGAGGACGCCAAGCTCCGGGCCGTCTTCGACCGGTTCTTCGAAGACAACCTGGCCGACTCGCCCGAGGCGGTGACCCGGCTGGGCCTGGACAAGGGCCCCCGCGCGGCGGCCAAGTCGAAGCTGGACAGCGCCTCGCTGGAGAACCTGGCCCAGTCCAAGGCCCGCACGGTCCGCCACCTGGCCGAGCTCAAGACCATCGATCGCGCCAAGCTGAGCCCGTCGGAGCAGCCGAACTACGACGCCGTGCTGTTCACGCTGGAGGGCGATGCGGCGGCCGGCAAGCGCTACGCCTACGGCATGGAGGGGGCGGGCCAGCCCTACGTCCTGTCGCAGCTCACCGGCGCCTACCAGGACATCCCGGACTTCCTGGGCTCGCAGCACGCCATCGAGACCAAGGCGGACTGCGACGCCTACCTCGCCCGCCTCTCCGCCTTCGGGACGGTGATGGACGAGGAGGTGGCGCGGGTGCGCCACGACGTGGGCCTGGGCGTGATCCCGCCGGCCTTCATCCTGGAGCGGGCGCTGCAGCAGATGCAGGGCCTGCGCAGCTCGGCGCCCGCCGCCTCGCCGCTGACGACCCAGCTCACCAGCCGCGCTGCGGCGAAGGGTGTCGCGGGCGACTGGGCGGCGCAGGCGGAGAAGATCGTCGCGTCGGACGTCTATCCCGCCCTGGATCGCCAGATCGCCCTGCTGCAATCGCTGCAGCCCAGGGCGAACCGCGACGCCGGGGTCTGGAAGCTGCCCGACGGCGAGGCCTATTACCGCGACGCCCTGCGCAACTTCACCACCACCACGCTCACGCCGAAGGAGGTCCACGAGATGGGCCTCGAGACGGCCAAGGAACTGGGCGCGCGGGCCGAGGCGATCCTGCGCGGGCAGGGGATGACCAAGGGGACGGTGGGCGAGCGGATCGCCGCGCTCTTCAAGGACACGCGCTACCACTATGCCAACACGGACGAGGCCAAGGACAAGCTGATCGCGGACCTCAACGCCATCGTGGCGGAGATCCGGCCGCGCCTGCCGTCCATGTTCGGGACCGTGCCGAAGGCCAATGTCGAGATCCGGCGGGTGCCCAAGTTCATCGAGGCCGGCGCGCCCGGCGGCTACTACAACCGCCCCGCCCTGGATGGCTCGCGGCCGGGCATCTACTGGATCAACCTGCGGGACAGCGCCGAGAACCCGTCCTGGACGCTGAAGACCCTGACCTATCACGAGGCGGTCCCGGGCCATCACCTGCAGCGCTCGCTGCAGCAGGAGGCGGACCTGCCGATGCTGCGCAAGATGGCCGGCTTCCCGGCCTTCGCCGAGGGCTGGGCGCTCTACTCCGAGCAGGTCGCCCTGGAGATGGGCGAGTACAAGGACGATCCGCTGGGCGAGCTGGGGCAGATCCAGGCCTCGCTGTTCCGCGCCGCGCGCCTGGTGGTCGACACCGGCCTGCATTCCATGCGCTGGAGCCGCGAGAAGGCGATCGAGACCATGAGCTCGATCGACGGCAGCCCTGCGTCGTCCGCCACCACCGAGATCGAACGCTACTGCATCCGCCCGGGCCAGGCCTGCGCCTACATGGTGGGCAAGCTCACCTGGCTGCGCCTGCGGTCCAAGGCGCAGGCTGAGCTCGGACCCCGCTTCGACATCCGCAAGTACCACGACGCCGTGCTGCTCGGCGGCGCCATGCCCCTGACCGTGGTCGAGGGCGTGGTCGACCGCTGGATCGCGGCGCAGAAGGCTTGAGAGACCCGATGACCCAGATCGACCGCCGCCGCTTCCTCGTCACCACCGCCGGGGCCGCCCTCGCCACCGCCGCGCCGGCGTTCGCGCAAGGCGCGGCCGAGGATGCGAAGCTGCGCGCCCAGCTCGACAGGATGTTCGAGCAGACGGTGGACGACAGCCCGCGGTTCGCCACCTCGCTGGGCCTGGACAAGGGCGCCCGAGCGGCGCTGAAGAGCCAGCTCGACGACAATTCCGCCGCCGGCAAGCAGAAGCGCCTGGAGCGGGCCCGCCGCTGGGTAGGCGAGCTCAAGGCCATCGACCGCGAGAAGCTGTCGGCCGGGTCCAAGGTGGACCTGGACGTGGTGCTCTATGCGAACGAGCAGGCGGTCCGGAACGGCGACAAGTACCGGTTCGGTGACGTGGGCGGCAACTTCAGCCCCTACGTCATCAGCCAGCGGGGCGGCGCCTATGCCAACGTGCCCGACTTCCTGGACAGCCAGCACCGCATCGCCAATGCGGACGACGCCCAGGCCTACCTCTCGCGCCTGTCGGCCTTCGCCAAGGCCATGGACAACGACGTGGCGCGGCAGGCCACGGACGTCGCCGCCGGCGTCGTGCCGCCGGACTTCGTCTGCGACCTGGCGCTGGGCCAGATGCGGGCGTTGCGGGGCCAGCCGGCGGACAAGGTGATCCTGACCACCTCCATCGCCCGGAAGGCCGCGGCGGCGAAGCTGGACGGCGACTGGGCGGCCCGTGCGCAGAAGATCGTCGAGACCGAGGTCTATCCGGCCCTCGACCGGCAGATCGCGGCGATGGAGAAGGTTCGCGCCAAGGCCAAGCCGGACACCGGCGTCTGGGCCCTGCCGGGCGGGGACGCATACTACGCCGACGCGGTGAAGGCCTCCACGACCACCAACTATTCGCCGGAAGAGGTCCATCAGCTGGGCCTGACCCAGGTGGCCGAGATCGGGGCGCGCCTGGACGCGATCCTGAAGGCCCAGGGCCTGACGCAGGGCACGATCGCCCAGCGGCTGATGAAGCTGAACGAGGACCCGCGGCAGGTCTATCCGGCCACCGACGCCGGCCGCGAGCAGATGCTGGCCGACCTCAACAAGGACGTGGCCGACCTCTACGGCCTCCTGCCGCGCGCGTTCAACAGCCTGCCCAAGGCCAAGGTGGAGGTGCGGCGGGTGCCGGCGTTCATCCAGGACGGAGCGGCCAACGGCTACTACCAGAGCGCGGCGCTGGACGGCTCGCGGCCGGCGGCCTTCTACATCAACCTCAAGGAGACCAGCGACTGGCCGCGCTATAACCTCAAGACCCTGGCGGTCCACGAAACGGTGCCCGGCCACCACCTGCAGATCGCCCTGGCGCAGGAGAGCGACCGGATCCCCATGCTGCGGCGGGCGGGCTTCGGGTTCTCGGCCTTCTCGGAAGGCTGGGCGCTGTACTCCGAGCAACTGGCCGACGAGATGGGGGCCTATGAGGGCGATCCGCTGGGCCAGGCGGGCTACCTGCAGTCGCTGCTGTTCCGGGCCGCGCGCCTCGTGACCGATACCGGAATCCACTACAAGCGCTGGGGCCGGGCCAAGGCGACCCAGTACATGGTCGACACCATCGGCAACACAGAGAGCCGGGCCCAGCGCGAGGTCGAGCGCTACTTCTCCTCGCCCGGCCAGGCCAACAGCTACAAGGTCGGCCACACCGTCTGGGCCAAGGTCCGCGAGGACGCCAAGGCGAAGCTGGGCAGCAAGTTCGACCTCAAGGCCTATCACGACGCGGTGCTGCTCTCCGGCGCCATGCCGCTGACGGTTCTGGAGCGGCACGTGCAGGCCTGGGTCGCCTCCCAGGCCTGAGGTCGGGGAGGGTCTTTTCGGCCGTTCACGAAAAACCGACCGTCGGTACAGTCGTCATGGGCGCGGATTGGCGCCAACCTCCCGGCCTCGAAGGTTTGGGAGGGACAGCCATGAAGATCCGCGTCGCCTTGCTCGCCGCCGCCGCGGGCCTGTGGGCCGGCGGGGCCGCCGCCCAGCAGCACGACATGTCGAGGATGACCGGCATGAGCATGGGCCTGCCGCCCATGCCGTCGATCTACGCCGGCCAGGCCGACAAGCCGGGCGCGCCGGTGTTCCAGGGCCTGGGCGCCCACACCATGAAGGTGACGGCCACGCCCGAGGCGCAGAAGTTCTTCGACCAGGGCGTCAACCTGGTGTTCGGCTTCAACCACGCCGAGGCGATCCGCTCGTTCCGCGAGGCGGCGCGGCTGGATCCCAACTGCGCCATGTGCTGGTGGGGCGTCAGCTTCGCCCTGGGCTCGAACATCAACCTGCCGATGCCGGACGACGCGATCCCGGCGGCCTGGATGGCGCTGAAGAACGCGCAGGCGGCCGCGCCCAAGGTCAGCGAGCGCGAACAGGCCTGGATCGCTGCGCTCGCCACCCGCTACGCCGAGAAGAAGGGCGCCGACCGGGCGGCCCTGAACGCCGCCTTCGCCGCCGCCATGGGCGACCTGGCGGCCAGGTATCCCGACGACATCGACGCCCAGACCTTCTGGGCCGAGGCGATGATGGACACCCAGCCCTGGGATTACTGGGAAGCCGACGGCAAGACGCCCAAGGGTCACGGCGCCCAGATCGTCGCCACCCTCGAGAAGGTGATGGCCACGGCGCCGGACCATCCCGGTGCGCTGCACCTCTACATCCACGCCGTGGAGGCCTCGACCACGCCGGAGCGCGCGGAGGCGGCGGCGGACCGGCTGCTGAAGCTGATGCCGGGCGCCGGGCACGTGGTGCACATGCCCAGCCACATCTACTACCGGGTCGGCCGCTACGCCGACGCCGCGGCGGCCAACGAGGCCGCGGCCAAGGTGGACGAGGACTACATCATCGCCTGCAAGGCGCAGGGCTTCTATCCGGCCGGCTACTACGGCCACAACATCCACTTCCTCTGGACCTCGGCCGAGATGGAGGGGCGCTACCAGGCCGCCATCGACGCCTCGCGCCGGCTGGTGAAGGCGGTGGACGCGCCGAACCTCGCCAAGCAGCTCTCGGTGGCCGAGCTCTACAACTTCACCCCGACGGTCACCCAGCTGCGGTTCGGCAAGTACCGCGAGATCCTGGCCGAGCCGGCGCCGGACAAGATGCTCACGCTGGACACCGCCATGTGGCTGTATGCCCGGGCCTTCGCCCACGCGAACACCGGCGACCTGGCCGCCGCGCGGGCGGACCGCAAGGCGCTGGCGCCGCTGCAGACCGCCAAGTTCGACCGCTACGACGCCTTTGGGGTTCCGGCGGCCGGGATGATCGCGGTGGCCCTGGCCAGCGTGGACGGCGAGATCGCGCGAAAGTCGGGCGATCTGGCGGGCGCCATCGCGCACTTCCGCAAGGCCCAGACGCTGGAGCGGGCGCTGCCCTACACCGAGCCCGCCTACTGGCACCGGCCGGTGGCGCACCTCTTGGGCGCGGCGCTGATCGAGGCGGGCCAGCCGGCGGAGGCCGAGGCGGTCTACCGCGAGAGCCTCCACCACTATCGCCGCGACGGCTGGGCGCTGATGGGCCTGGCCAAGGCGCTGGAGGCGCAGGGCAAGTCCGCCGATGCGCAGAAGGCGATGGCCGAGTTCGGCGAGGCCTGGCGGCGCTCGGACACCCCGATCGCGACGTCGCGGCTCTGATCGAGGCGTAAGGCTGCAACAGGTGGCGCCATCCTGCTGACATGGCCCTGTCAGCAGGACGGGTGTTGAATGGCTCCGAACCCAAGGGAGCCCCCCGATGTCTGACATCGTCTTCTACACCAACCCCATGTCGCGCGGCCGGATCATCCGCTGGATGCTGGAGGAGGTCGGCCAGCCCTACGAGACCAAGGTCCTCGACTGGGCGGGCGGGGCGGCCAAGTCGCCCGAGTACCTGGCGATCAACCCCATGGGCAAGGTCCCGACCATCGTCCACGACGGGGTGGTGGTCACCGAGTGCGCGGCGATCTGCGCCTACCTGGCCGACGCCTTCCCACAGGCGGGCCTGGCCCCGCCGCCGGGCAGCAAGCTGCGCGGGCCGTACTATCGCTGGCTGTTCTTCGGCGCCGGGCCGATCGAGCAGGCCGTGGCGTTCGGGGCGCTCAAGGTCGACGTGCCGGCCGACCAGCGGGCGATGGTCGGCTTCGGCTGCATGACCGACGTGCTGGACGCGCTGGAAGGCGCGCTGAAGGGCCGCCAGTATCTCGCCGGCGACAGCTTCACCGCGGCGGACCTCTATATCTGCTCGCACCTGGCCTGGGGTATGAGCTTCGGCACCATCGAGAAGCGCCCGGCGTTCGAGGCCTATGTCGAACTCCACGGCAAGCGGCCGGCCGCGCTGCGGGCCGACGAGATCGACAACGCCCTCATGGCTCAGCAACAGCAGCCGGAGCCCGCTGAATAAGGTCGAACTTCGTGCCGTAGAGATCCTCGAACACCGCCACGGTCCCGTACGGCTCGTGGCGGGGTTCCTCGAGGAACCTGACGCCGGCCGCGCTCATGCGGGCGTGGTCGCCGGCGAAGTCGTCGGTCTCCAGGAACAGGAAGACGCGCCCGCCGGCCTGGTCGCCCACGGCGCGCGCCTGGTCCCCCACGGCCTTCGCCAGCAGCAGTGCGCCCTGCGAGCCGCGCGGCCGGACGACCACCCAGCGCTTGCCGCCGCCCATGTCGGTGTCCTCGACCAGCTCGAACCCGGCCTTGCGGACGTAGAAGTCGATGGCCTCGTCATAGTCGCGGACGAGGAGGGCGGTGAGGGCGAGTCTGGCAGGCATGAGCTTCAGTAGCATTCCTTCCCCGCTGGGGGAGGGGCGCCACGAAGTGGTGGAGGGGGCTCCGGCGCAAAACGATCGTCTTGAGCGGAAGCCCCGTCCGTCAGCTTCGCTGACAGCTCCCCCGACGGGGAGCAATTTCCGCGCCCCTAAGCCCTGGCCCCCTGCGCGGCCTCCTCGGCCAGGCGGCCGTGCAGTTCGCTCATGTGGTCGAAGTCGGCTTCGAAGGCGCCCAGGCCCTGGGTCAGGCCCCGCAGCTCGGCGATCAGGTCCTGGCGCTCGCTCTGCGGCAGGTAGGCCTCGATCCGCTCCCAGCCGCGCCAATCCTCGCGGGGGCCGAGGCCCAGGATCTGGCCGCGCCGGGCGGTCAGGGCCGAGGTGACGTGGCTGGCGCTGGGCGAGGGCGAATAGACCGTCAGCTTCTCGATCGGCTCCAGCAGGATCGAGCCCACGGTCTTCAGGGCCTCCTCGATGGCGAGCCGTCCGGCCGTGCGGAAGGCCATTTCCGAGGAGTCCACGCTGTGGGTCATGCCGTCGGTGAGGGTGACTTCCAGGTCGGTGACCGGGAAGCCCAGGGGGCCCTTGGCCAGGCCGTCGCGCACGCCCGTCTCCACCGCCGGAATCCACTGCCGGGGCACGGCGCCGCCGACGACCTTCGACTGGAAGACGAAGCCGGAACCGCGGGGCAGGGGCTTCACCTCGATGGTCACGTCGGCGAACTGGCCGTGGCCGCCCGACTGCTTCTTGTGTCGCGCCCGCTGGGTGGCCGCCCGGGCGATGGTCTCGCGATAGGGGGTCTTGGGCTGCAGGGTGTCGATCTCGACGCCATAGCGGCGCTTGAGCCGCTCGAGCGCGAGACGCACGTGACCTTCGCCCTGGCCGGACAGCAGGATCTGGCGCTGTTCGGGATCGTGGGTGAGGGACAGGCCCGGATCCTCCTCGACCAGCTTGCCCAGGGAGCCCGAGAGCCGGACGTCGTCGTTGCGGTTCTTGGCCATGAGGGCGACCGAGAAGAGGGGCCGCCGCGGCCGGGCCTCGGCCTTGGGGACCTGGGGCTGGCCGGTGGTGGACAGGATTTGGCCGGCGGCGGCCTGCTCCACCTTGCCGATGGCGCAGATGTCGCCCAGCGGCGCCTCGGCGATCTTCTTCAGGGCCGAGCCCTGGACCTGGGAGAGGCCGCCGGCGCGGCTCTTGGAGCCATCCGCCATGACGAACTCGGCGCCGTCGGCCAGCTTGCCGCCGAACACGCGCGCATAGGCCAGCTTGCCGGACTGTCCGGCATAGGCCGCCTTCAGGACATAGGCGCCCCCGGTGATCCCGAGCCGCTCAGCCGCCTTGCCGACCGGCGGGGTCTCGTGGCGGAGGGCCTTCAGCAGCCGGCGGATGCCGAAGCCGTTCTGGGCCGAGCCGAAGAAGACCGGGACGATCAGCCCGTCGTTCATCTCCCGCACCAGATCGGTGAAGACGGCGTCGCGGCTGGGCTGGACGTCGGTCAGCAACTGCTCCAGCAGCTCGTCGTCGAAGTCGGCGATCTGTTCCAGCATGTGGAAGCGGGCGTCCGCCTCCTCCTGGCGCAGGTCGGCGGGGATTTCGGCGAGCTCGCTGGGCTTGCCGGGCCGGTAGACGAAGCAGCGCTCCAGGGCCAGGTCGATGTAGCCGCTGACCTTGTCGCCGTTCCAGGTGGGGATCTGGCGGGCCACCAGCGGGGCGGACGAGACGGGCGCCAGGGCTTCCAGCAGCTCGTTCAGCGTCCCGTGGGCCTGGTCCATCTTATTGATGAAGAGGGCGTGGGGGATGCCCAGCCGCTCAAGCTCGCGCAGGGTGGGCTGCAGCAGGATCGCCTTGGCCGGGTCGGGCTCGGCGACCACGATGGCGAGGTCGACGGCCGGCAGGGCCTTGTCGATCTCGCAGCAGAATTCCAGGGATCCGGGGCAATCGACGACCACGTAGCGGTCGCCCATGAAGTCGAAGCCGGCGAGGTTCAGTTCGACGGAATGGCCGCGGGCCTTGGCCTCGGGGCTCGAGTCGCCCACCTCGCCGGGGCGGACGGCCTGGCCGGTGGCGGCTTCCAGCAGGGCCTCCATCAGGGCGGTCTTGCCGGCGCTCGTGGGGCCGACGAGCGCAAGCGCCCGAACCGACCCCGTGTCTCGGATTGCCATGGTCGCGTTCTCCCATCACCGAAGGCGCCGAGGGCGCCCGCCTTGCGGGAGGTCGTGGCGCCCTTGCGCGCGGTTAGGAGCGGTCGCGGACCGGTACAGGCCAGCCGACGCCGCCCTTACGGGAAGACCCTACGCCCGGAGTTTCGCGGGCCGCGCCTCAAGAAGTCGTGAGGGCCGCCTAGCGATCCAGGGCCGAGCGGATCGCCAGGGCGCCCGCACGGGCGCGTCCCCGGGCGCCGATGGAAACGTCGTTGGCCGGCGCCTCGCGGGCGCGGCCGTAGAGCCAGCCCTGGGCATAGTGGACCCCCGCCCGGCGGACGGCGTCCTCGGCCTCCGGCGTCTCGACCATTTCGGCCAGGGTGCGGACCTTGAGCTCGGCGCACATGTTGACGAGGTGCTTCACGAAGGTGGCTTCGCGGCCCCCATGGGCCAGGTCGCGGATGTAGCGCCCATCGATCTTCACCAGGTCCAGGGTGAGCTGCTGGAGATAGGCCAGGGAGGCGGCGCCGGCGCCGAAGTCGTCCAGGCACACCTCGCATCCGGCCGCGCGCAGGGCCTGCAGGCGCCGGTCCGCGGCGGCGAGATCCTCCACGGCGGCGCTCTCGGTGAGCTCGAACATCAGCCGGCCGCTGGCCCATGGCCGGCTCTTCAGCAGCCCGAGCGCGCCGTCGACATAGCTGTCGCGCATCAGACTGCGGCCTGAGACGTTGACGGCCAGGACCAGCGCCGGGTCGCGCTGCAGCGCCTGCAGCGTCTCTTCCAGGATGGCCATGTCGAGCGGCTCGATCAGGTCCATCTCTTCGGCCATGCGGATGGTCGGGAAGGGGCTGCCGTTCGATCCGAACCGCACCAGCACCTCGTGGTGGTGCAGCTCGCCGCTCTCCAGCGAGACGACCGGCTGGTAGGCCAGGGTGAACCGGCGGTGCCTGATCGCCGCACCCAGGGCGCCGGCGTTGCTGAGCGCGGTGCGCATCGCCTCGTCCAGCGCCTGGGACAGGTCGCCGGGCAGGGCGTGGGCGAGGCCGTCCTTGAGCACGAGGTTCAGGGCGTAGCGCAGCGCCTGGACCGTCGACTTGCGGGTCTCCACGCCGGTCATGGGAACGGCGGCGGCGGTGGCCTGCACCTTGCTCACCCCGGCGTCCGCCAGCACGCGGGCGATGCGCTGGGCGACGACGTCCGTGGGCTCGTCGCGGCCCCGCACCAGGGCGTAGCGGTCCGGGCCGACCTCGGTGGCCGCTTCGCCGCGATAGGCCTGGGCGCGAAGGGCTCCGGCCACGAGCGACTGGAACCTGGCCGGGTCGTCGGTGGCGGCGGCCGAACGGGACAGGCCGCCCAGTTCCACGAAGGCGAGTTCCAGCTCCTGGGAGGCGCCCGACATCAGTTCGGCGGCGCGCGCCTCGAAGGTTTCGCGGCTCTGCAGGCCCGAGGCGCCGCGGCCGCTCGCGCGGGAGAGGGCGCACGAGATCGCCCCGTCGTTCTGGGGAAGGCGGATGGCCGTGAGGCTGGCGTGCCCGGCGGCCTTGCCGGCGACCTTCAGCACCACCGGCCCGGCCCGGGTGCCGTCTCCAAGGCCTGTGAACAGGGCCTCGACCATCGGATGATCCTCGGGATCGAACAGGCTCTGCCACGGACGCCCCCCGAGCGCGCGGTCCTGGACCCCCAGCACCGCCTCGCCGGCGCCCAAGGCGAAACTCACCTTGCCGTCCGCGCGGACCTCCAGCAGGAGGTCGGCGGCGGCGAAGCCGAAACCCAGAAACCGATGTGCAGATGGCAAGGCTGAATCATCTCCCTGCCAAAGGCTAGGTTCCCGCGCCTTAAGATCGCGTATGCGCTGGGCTTTTCGGGCCCTCAGGCGTCGGCCTTGTTCCGGCGCAGCATCCGCCGCCGGGTCTCGAGCACCGAATAGAGCCTTTCGCGCTCCTGGGGTCCGACCGGAAGGGCCGGGCGGGCCTGCTGCACGTCCACGTCGCGGCTGGCCTCCTCGGCCAGGCGGTCCATGCCCCGCGGATCGACCCGCCACAGGGCGTCGATCAGGTCCGCTACAAGCAGCTCCAGCGTGGCGACGCGGGCGATCAGATCCCGCTTGCTGGTGGAGTCATCGTCCGACATGCGATGGTTCCGTTTCAAGTCCGCCGACGATTGGGGGAAGTGCTTAAGTCTTCGACAGCGGCGCCATGAGCATGACGGAAAAGTTGAGTCGCACACAACCGGAACGTCCGACCGCGCGCGTCCTTCTGTTCGACGCCCAGGACCGGATCCTTTTGATGAAGGGCCGCCTGCCCAGCGCGCCGGACCGGCCCGGCGCCTGGTTCACCGTCGGCGGCGGGGTGGAGCCTGGCGAGACCTTCGTCGAGGCCGCGGCCCGTGAGATCCGCGAGGAGACGGGGATCGTCGACTTCGTCCTGGGGCCGGTGGTCTGGGTGCGCGAGGGCGTCATGCGCCTGCCCGAGCCGACGCTGCTGAAGGAGTGCTACATCGTGGCGCGCTGCGACGGGGGCGATCCCGTCCGCGACGGCTGGAACGCCATGGAACGCGCGCTCATCGACGACATCCGTTGGTGGACCGTGGGCGATCTGCACCTGACGCCGGAAAGGATCTTCCCGCCGGGCCTTCCGCACCGCCTGCCGCCGATCATCGCCGGCCGGTTTCCCGCCGAGCCGGAGGTCATCCCGTGGACCTGAGCGTCATCGGCCCGTCGCGCTTTGGAGGCTAGGACATGGCCATGATCGCCGCCCTGCTCGCCGCCGCCGCCGTTTCCGCCGCCTGCGACCTGGAGAAGCCTTCCGGCGCGCCCGGCTGCACCCAGGCGGCCGTCGACGCCCTGCCGATGAACGCCCTTCAGGCCATCGGCACCCACAACAGCTACAAGATGGCCATCGCGCCGAACGAGCTCGCCACGATCCGCGCCGCGAACCCCCGGGAGGCCGACGGCATCGACTATAGCCACCCGCCGCTGGCCGTTCAGCTCGACGCCGGGGCCCGGCAGCTCGAGATCGACCTGGCCTACGATCCGGCGCCGGGGCTCTATGCCGCCCCGCTGGGCTTCCGGATGGCCGGCAAGGCTGCGGTCCCCTACGACTTCGCGCCGCTGAAGCAGCCGGGCCTGAAGGTGCTGCACGAGGCGTCGGTGGACTATCGGTCGGTCTGCCCCCTGTTCAGGCAGTGCCTCGAGGAGATCCGGGCGTGGTCCAGGGCCCATCCCGACCATGTGCCGCTCCTGATCCTGCTGAACCTCAAGGAGGGCGGCCTGTCCCTGCCCGGCGCGACGGTGGCGCCGCCCTTCGACGCTGAGGCGATGGACCGGATCGACGCCGAGATCCGCGCGGTGTTTCCGGATGCGTCGCTGATCACGCCGGACCAGGTGCAGGATCGGCGCGCCACCCTGCGCGAGGCGGTCGCGGCGGGCGGCTGGCCCACGCTGAAGACGGCGCGGGGCCGGGTGATGTTCGCCCTCGACTGCCCGCCGGAGCAGGTCGCCCGCTACCGGGGCGACCGCAAGGTCCTGGAGGGCCGCGTCGCCTTCGTGAACACCGACGAGACCTCGCCGGCCGCCGGCTACATCACCCTGAACGAGCCCCTGGCGCAGTCGGCCCGGATCGCGGCGGCGGTGAAGGCGGGGATCCTGGTCCGCACCCGCGCGGACGCGGACACCCGCGAGGCGCGGGCGAACGACACGGCCCGCCAGGCCGCCGCCTTCGCCTCGGGGGCGCAGTACGTCTCGACCGACTACATGACCCCCGACCTGCGCCTCGGCCCCTATGTGGCGAAGCTGCCGGGCGGCGGCGTGGCGCGGCGCTCGCCGGTCCAGCCTTAGGAGGGCGCTGCGGCCGAGGCGGTCTCGGTCAACGGCGGCGCCGCCGCCGGCTCGGCCACGGCGGCCTTGGCGGCGGTCTCGGCGGAGGGCGGGACCTCGACCACGGTGATCTCGGGGACCTTGTCCTCGTCGTCGCCGAACAGGCCCTTCGCCAGCTTCTTGCCGAGGAAGCCGCCGGCGAACTTGCCCACCGGCCCGGCGACAGCCGCCCCGGCCGCGCCGCCGGCCACGCCACCGGCCAGCGTTCCGAGCTTGTCGCCCAGGCCGTCCTTGTCCTCCTTGGCGACGATCACGGGCGCGACCTTGGTGGGCTCGGTAGGCGGAGTGGGGGCGACGGCCTCCTGCACCGGCCGGGGCGGCGGAGCGGCGGCGGTCGGGGGCGGCGCATCCGTCGTCGGCGCGACGGTGGGCAGGGGCGCGAGAGCCGGCGCCGTAGCGGCCGGGCTGGCGGATGGAACGATGGTGAGGTGGGGAACGTCCTGCGCACGCGCGGCGCCCGGGAGGGCGACCGCGCTACAGATGGCGAGGCTCAATAGATCACGCATTTCGCAACGCTCCACGAGGACTTCCTCGACGTGAGCGTTTGCAACGCGTTGCGGGCCCGCAGGTTCAGCGCGGCCCGGAATGGGGGCCCATCGCGAGGATGGGCCCGCCGGAGTGTCTTAGCCGCTGACCTTCAGGTTGGTCGCGGAGGTCTTGCCGCTGCGACGGTCCTGTTCGAGGTCGAAATTGACCCGCTGGCCCTCGTTCAGGCCGGACAGGCCCGCCTGCTCGACCGCGGAGATGTGGACGAAGATGTCCTGGCCGCCGCCTTCCGGCTTGATGAAGCCGAAGCCCTTGGTGGGGTTGAACCACTTCACCTCGCCGGTGCCCGAGCCCGACACGACGCCGCGCGGACGATCGCCGCCGCCGCCGCCGCCGCCGAAACCACGGTCACGACCGCCGCCGTAGCCGCCACCGCCGCCGCCGTAGCCGCCACGGTCGCCGTAGCCGCCGCGGTCACCACCGCCGAAGCCGCCGCCGCCCGAACGACGGGGTTGGGGCGCGCCCTTTTCCGTCACGACGATCTGGGTCGCCGCCAGCTTGCCGGACCGGCGGTCCTGCTCGAGTTCGTACTCGACCTTGTCGCCTTCATCGAGGCTGTCGAGCCCGGCCTGATTCAGGGCCGAGATGTGAATGAAGACGTCCGAACCGCCGTCGTCGGGTTGGACGAAACCGAAACCCTTCGCCGTGTTGAACCACTTTACCGTGCCGCTCGCCATATCGTCGCAACCTACAGAGATAAGTCCTACGCCGCCCATGAAGCGGCGCCCGGCTAATCGCCCTGATGAGCCGTGCTACAAGTTGTAGCGGCGGATTTTCCCCAAGGCCAGCCGTCGTGACACACGCCGGTATTCGGACTAAGGCAGCGACCCCTTCGCCACAGCGCTGCCGAGGCCCCTCTTGAAGAGCATCTGCGTCTATTGCGGCTCGTCCGCCGGAACCGATCCGCGGTTCCTGGACGAGGCCATCCGGAGCGGGACCGAGATCGCGAAGGCCGGGCTAACCCTCGTATATGGCGGAGGAAAAGTCGGCCTGATGGGCGCGGTGGCCGACGCCGCCCTGGCCGCGGGCGGCCGGGTCGTGGGGGTCATGCCCGAGGACCTGGTCAACCAGGAAATCGCCCACAAGGGCCTCACCGAACTGCACGTCGTGCGGTCGATGCATGAGCGCAAATTGGCCATGTCGGAGCTGGCCGACGGCTTCCTCTGCCTGCCCGGCGGGCCCGGAACGTTCGAGGAAATCTTCGAACAATGGACCTGGGCGCTGCTCGGCATCCACGCCAAGCCGTGCGGGTTCGTGAACGTCGCGGGCTACTACGACCTGATGCGCCAGACGATCCAGCAGATGGCCGACAACGGCTTCATCGGCCAGGCCTATGTCGACATGCTGGTCTATGCGGAGACGACCCCGCAGGTGCTGGACGCCTTCCGCGCCTACGTCGCCCCGCCGCCGAAGTGGAGCACGAACAACCCGTAGGCGCGGAGCGCGCCGCAGGCGCCATTGGAACCGCCAAGACGCAAAGAACGCCAGGAAGCCAACGTGGCTGAACCCCTTGGCGAACTTGGCGTCTTGGCGGTGAATCTATCGGCGCTCACGCGCCAATTCAGAGCTCCAGCCGGTAGACCTTCTTGGCCGTGCCGGAGAAGAGAGCCGTCTTCTCGGCCGCCGAGGCGCCCTTGGCGATGTGCTTGAAAGCGTTCCACAGCGTGGCATAGCTGCAGCTGCCCATGTCCACCGGGAAGTTGCTCTCGAACATGCAGCGGTCTGGCCCGAAGGCCTCGACGCAGGTCTCGATATAGGGGCCCCACTCCCGCGCCAGCTGTTCCGAAGGCGCCCGCGGCTCGGCCAGGAACGAGGGGAAGTTGCAGAAGGCCATGGCCAGGCCTCCCAGCTTCACGACCACGTTCGGCGACTTGGCCAGCTCGTGGATGTTCGCCTTCCAGCCAGGGAAGCGCTCGGGCAGCTTGCCTGTGTAGCTGGCCCGGCCCAGCGGGGTGCCGACGTGGTCCAGCACGATGGTGGTGTCCGGGAAGGCGCGGGCGAGGTCGATCACGTCGGGAAGCTGCGGCTCCAGCAGCCAGGCGTCGAACGACAGGCCCAGCGGAGCCAGCCGCTTGAAACCCTCGCGGAACGTGGCGTCGCGGTAGAGGCCGGCCTCGACCCGGTTCAGCGGGCCCAGCACGTCCTTGTCGGCGTCGAACGAGGCGCTGTTGCGGATCCCGCGGAAACGGCCGCCGCCCGACTTGATGTGGGTCTCCAGCACCGGCGCCACCGCATCGCCCAGCAGCAGGTCGGCGCGGCCCACGATCCCGGCGCAGGCGCGGAAATCGCCGTAGAGGCCGCTGGCGCTCATCGCCGCCACGCCGTTGACGAACTCGGTCTCGCCGATGGGCCGCAGTTCCACGGGGCCGTCGGCCTTGTAGAAGGCGCCGCACTCCACGAAGACCGTGGCGATCACATTGTGGCCGCTGGTGGTGTCGGCGACCAGTTCGTCCAGCAGATAGCGCGCCGCCGGCTGGATCGCGGTCATGAACGGGTGCGCGTTCGGATCGGGCGGGGTGGCCGGCCGGTTCCACAGGTGGTGGTGCGGATCGACGATCGGCAGCTCGGGTTCGAGGATGGCTTCCGGCATGACGTTCGCTCCCGCTTTGTGATTGGCGGCCACGCTAGAGGCGCGGGCGCCCGTCCTCAACCCGGGAACGGGCAGCCTTACGGATCCGGTGTTTCAGCAGGCTTCGGCGGGAGGCTGACCAGGATCACCGAGGTGACCGGCTGGCGCTGGTGGCGTTCCCACAGCTCGACCAGTTCGCCCGGGCGGGGCGCGGGCGGCTGCAGGCGCCAGGCGGCGATCACCGCGCTCAGCACCGCGAGGCCCACCAGGGCCGCGCCGATCAGGGCATCGTGCCGGCGGGTGACGCGCAGCTGGCCGACGCGCACCTCCAGCGGGTGCAGGCCGGCGGCGGGCCAGTAGCAGCCGAAGGGCAGGGGCTGGGCGGCCAGCTGGGTCTTCAGGAGGGTCCGGGCGTAGAGGGCGCGGTCTTCGGGCCGCCGGCGCAGGACGGCCGCATCGCAGGCCAACTCCTGGTCCAGCCGCATCACGTGGGCGGCGAGATGGACCAGGGGGTTGAACCAGCAGAGCGCCTGCAAGGCCGCGCTCGCCGCGCTGGCCCTGGGGTCGCAGCGGGCGACGTGCTCGCGCTCGTGGGCGCGGATCAGGGCGCGCTCCTCGGCGGTGTACGTCCCGTCGTCCGCCGGCATCACCAGGCGCGGCGCGATCACGCCGACCACCGAGGGGCCGCCCCGGCCACGCCGCACCTCGTCCATGAAGCGCGCCTGCGCCCGGGCCATGCCCGCCAGGACCAGCAGGGCCCCAAGCCCCCAGGCCGCGAGGGCGGGCGCCGACCAGTTGGCCACGGCGGCGGCCAGGGCGTGAACTTCGGGCGCCCCGTCCTCGACCCGGGCCGGCATCAGCGAGGCGAGGGCCGCCAGGGGCGGCGCCGCCCAGAGCCCGTAGGCCACCTCCGGTCCGAAGGCGCGCCGGACCGGCAGCCGCAGGGCGAGCACCGCCAGCACGCCGAGGGCCAGAACCAGGTTCGCCCGCAGCAGGGCGGCCAGGACCTCACTCGTCATCGGCTTCCAGCTCCGCGATGAGGGTCTTCAGGCGCGCGACCTCGGCGGCGGAGAGGTCGCGGTGACGGGCGTAGTGGGCGACGAGCGGCGCCAGCTGGCCGCCGAACAGCCGGTCCAGCAGGCCCTGGCTCTCGCCGGTGACGTAATCCTCGCGGGTGACGATAGGCCTGTAGAGCGCCCGCCCGCCCGTGCGCTCGGACTTCAGCGCCTTCTTCTTCAGGAGCCGGTTGATCAGCGTCTTCACCGTCGCCTCGCCCCAATCCTGGGCCGGGCCCACGGCCTGGAAGATCTCCTCGGCGGTCAGCGGTCCACGGGCCCAGAGGGCTTCCATCACTTGGCTTTCGGCGCCGGAAATCTTCGACATCTTACACTCGTAGCCCTCTCGCGAGATTACGCACGTAAATCCGGCTGTCAACCGGCTTCGGCCAGCGTAGCGAGCGCGGCGGCGAGGGCGGATTTATGGCGAAGGTCGGCAGGCCCTTCAGGGTCGGATGGCGTGCACCGGGGCGGCGACGACGCCGTCGCCTTCGCTGCGGACCCGACGCCGGTCGCCGCGGCGCTTGAGCTGCTCGATCCGCACTTCCAGCGGGTGGGTTCCGCGCGGCGACCAGCGGCAGCCGAAGGGCAGGGGCGTGGCGGCGAGCTGGGTCTTCAGCAGGGTGCGCGCGTAGAGCGCCCGCGCCGCCGGTCGGCCGCGGACCACCGCCGCGTCGCAGGCGAGTTCCTGGTCCAGGCGGATGAGGCGGGCGGCCAGGTGGACCAGCGGGTTGAACCAGCAGAGGCTCTGGAACACGGCCGCCAGCACCGCGGCGCGGGGGTCCTTGCGGGCCACATGCTCGCGTTCGTGGGCGCGGATCAGCTCGCGCTCCTCGGCCGTGTAGCGGCCGTCGTTGGCCGGCATCACGATCAGCGGGGAGATGAAGCCGATCACCGCCGGACCTGCGCGGCCGGTCCGCACCTCGCCCTGGAACCGCGCCTGCGCCACGGCGAACACGGCGGCCATGGCGACCGCGCCCAGCGCCCAGAGGGTCGCGAAGGCGGCCAGGACCGCGCCGCTGATCCCGAACACCCAGGGGTCGCCATGCGGCCGGACGATCTCGATCAGCAGGGTCAGCAGGGCCGCGGCGAGGGGCGCGCCCCACAGGTGATAGGCCGCGGCCGGCCCGAACGCCCGGCGCGCCGCGATGCGCGCGACAGCCACCACCCCGATCGCCAGCGCGGCGACCAGGTTCGCCTTCAGGAACGCCGCGGCCAGCGTCGCCGCCGGGTAGCCGCCCAGGACGACGTGCAGCGGATCACTCATCGTCCGCCTCGAGCTTGGCGATCAGGGTCTTCAGGCGCGCCACTTCCTCCGCCGACAGGGCGCGGTGGCGGGCGTAGTGGGCGACCAGCGGGGCGATCTGGCCGCCGAACAGGCGGTCCAGCAGGCCCTGGCTCTCGCCGGTGACGTACTCCTCGCGGGTGACGAGCGGATGATAGAGGGCCCGGCCGCCGGCGCGCTCGGACTTCAGCGCCTTCTTCTTCAGGAGGCGGTTGATCAGGGTCTTCACCGTCGCCTCGCCCCAGTCGTGGGCCGGCCCGACCGTCTGCACGATCTCCTCGGCGGTCAGCGGCCCCCGGGTCCAGAGGGCTTCCATGATGTGGCTTTCGGCGCCCGAGATCTTCGACATCTTACACCCGTAGCTTAGGCCGGACGCTATCCGCCCCACCCGAAGTGTCAAGCCGCTGTCGCAAAGGCTAGGCGCGTCCTCCGGCGGGTTCCATAGTCGCGCCCGAGTCCCGGGGGAACGCGATGGCGGACGCGACGGCAGGCCAGGCGGCGCGTCCCGAGGACGCCAAGATCGGCGTGCCGGGCGCGGCGGCCCTGGTCGCCGGCTCGATGATCGGCTCGGGCGTCTACCTGCTGCCGGCCACCATGGGCGCCATCGGCTCCATCTCGATCCTGGGCTGGATCGTCGCGACCCTGGCGGCCCTGGCGATCGCGGGCGTGTTCGTCTGGTTGTCGGCCGAGGTCGCCGGCGCCGAGGGCCTGCCGGGATATGTCCAGGCGGGGCTCGGGCGGTTCTTCGCGACCCAGACGGCGGTGCTGTTCTGGACCTCCTGCTGGGCCGGGACCGTGGCCATCGCCCTGGCCGCCGCCGGGGCCGCCGGCTTCCTGGTCCCGACGCTGGCCGGGCCGGCGGCGCGCCTGGCCACGACCGTCGCCATCCTCTGGGTCGCCGTCGGCCTCTGCTGGCTGGGCCCGCGGGCGGTCGCCCGCACCGAAGGCTTCACCCTGGGCGTCGGGCTGCTGCCGGTGATCCTGGCCGCCACGGTGGGCTGGGTCTTCTTCCGGTCGGACGTCTTCCTCGCCTCGTGGAATCCATCGGGCCTGTCCGTGAGCAAGGCGGTCGGGGCCTCGGCGCTCAACGCCTTCTGGGCCTTCCTCGGCATGGAGTGCGCCGCCGCAGCGGCCGGGGTCGTGCGCGATCCCACCCGCAACGTGCCGCGCGCCACGATCCTGGGCGTCCTGGGCGCCGCGGCGCTGTATATCGCCGCGACCTCCGCGATCATGGGCATCCTGCCCGCCGACGTCCTGGCGAGGTCGGATGCGCCGTTCGGGGATGCGGCGCGCGCGGCCCTGGGCGCGGCGCTTGGCGCGGCGATCGCGGCCTGCACCTTCCTGCGGACCGGCGGCTGCGTGACGGGCTGGACGCTGGTGGTGGCCGAGACCTCGCGCGGCGCGGCCGACCAGGGGGTGTTCCCGCGCGTGTTCCGGACCCGGCCGGGCGAGCGGGCGTCGGCGGCCAACCTGCTGACGGCGGGCGGACTGACGACCGCCTTCGCCCTGGCCACCGCCAGCCCGAACCTCGCTGAGCAGTTCTCGACGATCATCAACGCGGTGTCGCTGCTGTCGATCTACACCTACGTCCTGGCCGCCGTGTCGCTGGCCAGGCTCGCCGTGCGGTTCACGCCTGGCCGCCGCGCCGCGGCCCTGGCCAATGCGGCCGCCGCGGTCGCCTTCTCCGTCCTGCTGATCTCGGGCGCCAGGCCGATCGAGCTGGCGCTGTCCCTGGCGCCCCTGCCGCTGGCGGCGCTCCTGTATCTTCGCTTGCGGCGGGGTGATCCCTAACGCCCCTGGCGTGTTATGCTTCAGCATATCAACGGAGCCCGCAGATGAAGCTCTCCGACGAAGACCGTGATCGTCTGGCGCTGCACACCGCATTCGCGGTGCATCAGATCTCCCGCTGGATCGCCACCCGCGACGACGTGCCGAAGGACATCCGCGACCGCCTGCGCGGCCACATCAGCGCCCTGGAGGGCGTGATGGTGACCAGCGGCCACGACTGGATCCGCGACGAGATGGAAGCCACCGAGGCGGCGCTGCACGCCTGACGCCGTCATCCGTTCAGGCGCGACGGCGGGGCGCGAAGGCCAGACCTTCCAGTCGTCCGCTGGGAGTGCGCATGCGCCGTCTGCTCGTCGCCACCTGCGCCGTCGGCCTCGCCGCCGCCGGCGACGCCCCGATCGCCTATCCGGAGGACTTCCGCGCCTGGACCCACGTGTCGAGCGGCGTGGTCGGTCCGGGCCACCCGGCTGCGCCGAAGTACGAGGGCCTGCACGCGATCTACGCCAATCCGGCGGCCGTGGAAGGCTACCGGACCGGAAGATGGCCGGACGGGGCGACCATCGTCTACGACCAGTGGACCGCCGCGAAGGCCGGTTCGGACGCCGAGGGCCAGGGCGAGCGCAAGTTCATCGACGTCATGGTCCGCGACAGCCGCCGCTACGCCGCCACCGGCGGCTGGGGGTACACGGAGTTCGTCTGGCCGGGACGCGACCGCGCCGCGGAGATCGAACGCAACATGGCCAAGGCCTGCGGCGCCTGCCATGCGGCGTCCGCGCCGGGCGGGGACCACGTGTTCAGCACGCTCAAGGACTGAACGGCGGCCGACGCCCCGGACGCCACGTCAAAGGCGGGCGCTTTCCGCTTGCCTGCCCCCGGGGAGGCTCGCAAGGTCGGCTCAAACAAATGTTTGGGAGACGCCGCCGTGGCCATCGACTTCGAAATCCCCGCCGACGCCAAGGCCGTGCGCGAGCGCGTGCGCCAGTGGGTGCAGGATGAATGCATTCCCGCCGAGAAGCGGCTGGTGGACAAGGAGAGCTACAAGACCGTCCTGGCGGAACTGCGCGCCAAGGCCCGCGCCCAGGGCCTGTGGCTGCCCTTCGTGCCCAAGGAGTACGGCGGCATGGGCCTCGGGCCGCTGGCCAACGCTCTGGTGCAGATGGAGCTGGGGCAGAGCCACCTCGGCGCGCTCAGCATGAACAGCCAGGGCCCGGACGACGCCACCATCCTGACCCTGCTGGCCCACGGCACCGAGTTCCAGAAGGAGAAGTACCTCAAGCCGCTGCTGAACGGCGAGAAGCGGGTCTGCTACTCGATGACCGAGAAGGCCGCCGGCGCCGACGCCACCGGCATGCGGACCACCGCGGTCAAGGACGGCAACGAGAACTATGTGCTGAACGGCGAGAAGTGGTTCTCGTCGGCCGCCAGCGCGGCGGACCTGGCCGTGGTCATGGCCCGCACCGATCCGGACGCCCCGCGCCACCAGCAGTTCTCGACCTTCATCGTCGAGCTGCCCAACCCCGGCTATCGCATCAAGCGCGACATCCCGACGATGGCCGCGGAGAGCGAGCTGTCGCACATCATGGGCGGCGGGCACTCCGAGATCGAGATCAAGGACCTGGTGGTGCCGGCCGAGAACCTGCTGGGCGGGGAGGGGCGCGGTTTCGACATGGGCCAGCATCGCCTGGCCTACGGCCGCCTGCGGCACGGCATGCACAACATCGCCATGGCCCAGCGGGCGCTGGACCTGGCCGCGGCGCACATCACCAACCGCGAGACCTTCGGCAAGAAGCTGGACGAGCGCCAGGCCGTCCAGTTCATGATGGCCGAGTGCGCGAGCCAGCTCTACATCGCCCGGCTGATGCTGCTGCACATCGCCTACAAGGCCGAGCACGGCCTGGACATGCGGCAGGAGAACTCCATCGCCAAGGTCTATCTGGCGCACATGGTGCACCACGTGGTGGACACGGCGATCCAGCTGCACGGCGCCCTGGGCTACAGCCGCGATACGCCGCTGGCGGCCTGGTACACGCACATCCGCTCGCAAAGGCTGGTGGACGGGCCCGACGAGGTCCACCGCTGGACGGTCGGCCGCAACGTGATCAAAGCCTTCAAGGCTTCCGGTACTACGGCAGGCGCCTGTGGTGGTGATCTGCTATAGATAAGCAGGTTGACGTGAACGTCACTTCGTTTGTCTAGGCCTCGACTGCCTCCTCGCGGCGGGCGACGGATCTATAGCTCGCCGCGACTGCCGTGCAGACGCCCGACGACATGATGTCGCAGTGCAATATTCTGTCCCGAGAATTCAAGAAGTTGTCCCGCAGGATCAAACTGGCCGGCGGTTAACCATATAGGGCCTTGCCTCACGAATCAGCCCGGGGGGGTGCGACGGGAGGAGCAGGTTCGGCTCCGCCCCGCCGGAGTCCTTCGGGCGCCACGTCGCCCGAGGTCCCGTGCTGTCCATGCTGTCACCCAAGCCCGTCGATGGCCGCCCGCCGGCGGAATATCCGGCCCCTGACGCGGCCCGCGAACTCAGGAGCCTCCTGGCCGTCCTGACCGGCGTCTGCGAGTCGTTGGTGGAGGGGCTGGACGGGCAAGGTGAGCCTCGGGAACTGGCGCGCGTCGGCCTGCGCGCCGCCCGCAAGGCGTCGACGCTCGCGGCCGGCCTCGCCGCCCAGGCGCCGCACGGGGAATCCGAGGCGGCCGGCGCCCCCGGTCCCGTCGTCCTGATCGCCGACGACGATCCCGATCTGCTCAAGCTGATCACCGCGGCCTTCGCCCGGGCCGGCTATCGCGCCTATCCCGCCCGCAACGGCCGGCTGGCGGCGCAACTGGTCCGCGCCCTGAAGCCGGACCTGCTGGTGACCGACATCGTGATGCCCGAGAGGGAGGGCATCGCCACCATCATCGAGACCAAGGCCGTCGCGCCCGACACCGCGGTGATCGCCATCTCGGGCGGCGGGGCGTTCGGCCGGACCGACGCCTTCCTGCAATGGGCGACCGAACTGGGCGCGGACGAGGTGGTGGCCAAGCCCTTCGCCATGTCCCGGCTGCTCGCCGCCGCAGAGGCCGTCCTGGAGCGCCGCGGCGTGCGCTCGACCGGGCGGCTGGCCGACCGATAGCGCGGCGCGAGGCGACCGCCTCCGCTCCGACCAGCAACATCAGACAGGGGCCGCGGGCGCCGCGGCGAGGAGGACTTGGGTGCGTGTGCTTTTGATCGAAGACGACCGGATGATGGCCCGCAGCATCGAGATGATGCTGAACGCCAGCGGTTTCATCGTCGAGAAGACCGACGCCGGCGAGGACGGCATCGATCTGTCGGGGGTCTATGACTACGACCTCATCCTGCTGGACCTGAGCCTGCCGGACATGTCGGGCCTCGACGTGCTGCGCGCCCTGCGCCGGAGCCGGAACGAGACCCCGATCATGATCCTGTCGGGCACGGCCGAGATCGACTCGAAGGTGAAGGCGCTGAGCCTCGGCGCCGACGATTACATGACCAAGCCGTTCCACAAGGACGAGCTGGTCGCCCGC
>NZ_LSJI01000102.1 GCF_001557235.1 Phenylobacterium sp. CCH9-H3
TCCGCCGCAACCGCCTGCTGAGCCTGAACGAGAACCGGGAGTCGACCTACATCGACCAGGACGCGGTGCGCGACGAGATCATCGCCGCGCGCCGGCTGTACGAGCGCCACGGCTTCCCCACCATCGACGTCACCCGCCGCTCGGTGGAGGAGACGGCCGCGGCGGTGCTGAACCTGCTGTCCCGCGGCCATGGCCAGGTCGAGGTGCTGGGATGACGGTGATCCTGGCGTCCAAGAGCGCCGCCCGCCGCGCCGTCCTGGACGGGGCCGGCGTGGCCTATGAGGCGACCGTCGCGGGGGTCGACGAGGACACGGTGAAGGCGTCGCTGCTGACCGAAGGCCATGGGCCGCGCGAGATCGCCGACGCCCTGGCCGAGCTGAAGGCGATCCGCGTCTCCCGCGCCCGGCCGGGGCTGGTCATCGGCTCGGACCAGACCCTGGACCTGGACGGCGCGCTCTACGACAAGGCCGAGGACATCGCAGCGGCGCGCGAGCGCCTGACCCTGCTGCGCGGCAAGACCCACAGGCTGCACTCGGCGGTGGTGGTGGCGAAGGACGGCGCCCCGATCTGGCGCGAGCTGGTGACGGCGCAGCTGACCATGCGCGACTTCTCCGACGCCTTCCTCGAGCAGTACCTGGCCACCGAGGGGCCGCACGCCCTGGGTTCGGTGGGGTGCTATCGGCTGGAGGGGCCGGGGGCGCAGCTGTTCTCGAAGATCGAGGGCGACTATTTCGCCATCCTCGGCCTGCCGCTGATGGGGTTGATGGACCTGCTGCGGCGGCACGGGGAGCTGACGGCATGATCAGCGCCCGCACCGTGGTGGCGGGGGTGGTGGGACAGCCCATCGCCCACTCGCTCTCGCCGATATTGCACAACGCCTGGCTGGCTGCGGCGGGGATCGACGGCGTCTACGTGGCCTTCGCGCCCCGGGCCGAGAGTTTCGCGGCCTTCGTGGAGGGCCAGCGGGGCGGCGGGGCGATCCGCGGCGTCAACGTGACCGTGCCGTTCAAGGAGCAGGCCCTCGCCGCGGCGGACGAGGCCAGCGCGCGGGCCCGGCTTGCCGGGGCGGCGAACCTCCTGGTGTTCGAGACCGACGGCCGGATCCGCGCCGACAATACCGACGGGGTCGGCCTGCTCGGCGCCTTCGAGGCGCAGGTCGAGGGTTTCGACCCAGCCGCGGGGCCGGTGGTGGTGCTGGGCGCGGGCGGCGCGGCGCGAGGGGCGGCCGCGGCCCTGCTGCTGGCCGGTACGCCGCAGGTGCGGGTGCTGAACCGCACTGTCTCCAAGGCGCAGGCCCTGGCGTCGGACCTCGGCCCGAAGGTGGTGGCCGGCGCGCTGGCGGATGCTGCCGAAGCCTTCGCGGGGGCCATCGCCGTGATCAATGCGACCGCCGCCGGCATGTCGCCAGGCCAGGGGCTGGACGTGCCATTGGGGGCCACGCCGGAAAGCGCGGTGGTGATGGACATGTTCTACAAGCCGCTGGTGACGCCCTTCCTCGCCCAGGCGCAGGCCTTGGGACGTCGGACCGTGGATGGGCTGGAGATGCTGGTGCGCCAGGCCGAGCCGTCGTTCGAGGCCCTGTTCGGCGCGCCGCCCCCGGCGGGCGTGGACGTGCGCGCCCTGGCGCTCAAGGTGTTGAACGGATGAGGATCATCGGCCTGACCGGCTCCATCGGCATGGGCAAGTCGACCACCGCGGCGATGTTCCGCGACCTGGGGATTCCGGTCTACGACGCCGACGCGGCGGTCCACGACCTCTACGACGAGGGCGGGGCGGCCGTCGGGCCGGTGGACGAGGCCTTTCCCGGGGTCGTGAAGGACGGCCGGGTGGATCGGGAGGAACTGCGCAAGCGGGTGCTGGGCCAGCCCGAGGAGCTCAAGCGCCTCAACGCCATCGTCCACCCGCTGGTGGGCCGGGACCGGATCGGTTTCTTCAAGGCGGCCGAAGAGGCGGGCGCCGACATGGTCGTGCTGGACGTGCCCCTACTCTACGAGACCGGCGGCGACGCCAATGTGGAGGCGGTGGTGGTGGTCTCGGCGCCGCCCGAAATGCAGCGGGAGCGGGTGCTGGCCCGTCCCGGCATGACACCGGAGCGCCTCGACGCCATCCTCGCCCAGCAGATGGCCGACGCCGAAAAACGCGCCCGCGCCCACTACGTCGTCGACACCGGCCGCGGCCTGGACGCCGCCCGCGAACAGGTGGCCGCCATCGTGGCGGATCTGCGTGCGAAGCAGCCGTAAGGCGACCGCCAAGACGCCAAGTTCGCCAAGGGCCGTTTCGGCGTCTTTGCCTCGTTGGCGTCTTGGCGGTGATCTGTCGCGCCGGCCGCTTCGCAGTTGAAATTCCAGCGCGAACCGGGCCATCAAGAGGCATGGCTCGCGAGATTGTCCTCGACACCGAAACGACCGGTTTCGATCCCAACACCGGCGACCGGCTGGTGGAACTGGCGGCGCTGGAGATCGAGAGCTTCGTGCCCACCGGCCGCAGCTTCCACGTCTATATCGACCCCTGCCGCGACATGCCCGCCGAGGCGGAGAAGGTTCACGGCCTGTCCGCCGCCTTCCTGCGCGGCAAGCCCCGCTTCGAGCATCCCGAGGTGGTGGATGCGTTCCTGGAGTTCGTGGGTGACGCCCCGCTGATCGCACACAACGCCGCCTTCGACCGCGGCTTCATCAACTGGGAGCTGGCGAACTGCCGCCGCGACCACCTGCCCGAACATCGCTGGATCGACACCCTGGCGCTGGCGAAGCAGCGGTTTCCGGGGATGCACAACTCGCTGGACGCGCTCTGCAAGCGCTTCAAGGTCTCGCTCAGCGAGCGCGAGAAGCACGGCGCCTTGATCGACGCCAAGCTGCTGGCGGCCGTCTACCTGGAGCTGAAGGGCGGCCGCGAGCGGCGCCTGGAACTGTCGAGCGTGACCATGGTCAACGCCGTGGCGGTGGCCAGCCGCAACGAATACGGCGCCCGGCCCCGCCCCCTGGCCCTCCGCTCCACCGAAGAAGAGCGGGCCCTCCATGCCTCGTTCATTCGCGAAAAGGTGAAGGGCGAGGACCTCTGGACGCGGTTCGGTCTCTAGGGCCGCCGTCCCCTTCCGAAGGCCCTATGCGTGCCCGACCTGGGGCTCGCCCTGGGCCTTGCGCGCCGCATAGACGCCGGCGAAGTCGATGGGATCCAGCAGGAACGGCGGGAAGCCGCCCTCGGAGCTGACCTCGGCGATGATCCGGCGGGCGAAGGGGAACAGGTAGCGCGGGCACTCGATCAGCAGCACCGGCTCCATTTCCTCGGCCGGCACGCCGCCGATCTGGAAGACGCCGCCGTAGAGCAGCTCCACATGGAACAGGGCGCCGTCGGTGCGGGCGGCGCGGGCCGACAGCTTCAGGTCGACCTCGAACAGGCCGTCCTCGCGGCCGCGGGCGTTCATCTCGACGTTGAGGTCGATCTGCGGCTGGTCCTGGCTGGGACGCAGGGCGTCGGGGGCGCGCGGGTTCTCGAACGACAGGTCGCGGATGAACTGGGCCAGGATGCGGATGCCGGGCTCGCCGCCCTGGGCCGGGGGCGCGCCGGCGCCGAGGTCGATTTCGCTCATGGTCGGACGGAATTTCTCTTCACGCGGAACGCGAGGATCGCGCTCGTTCGGGCCGAGCGGCTATCATGGCGCCCAGGGTGATGCAACGCCGCCCCTGACGCGGGCGTTCCTGCGGACTATATTGAGGTATTGAGCGTATAAGGTCCCCGAAGCCCCGCCACTGCCGAAAGCACCGCGTTGCAAGTCCTCGAACTGATCATCTTCGCCGGCCTCGCGGTCATCGTGCTGTACCAGCTCTATTCGGTGCTGGGCCGGCGCGTCGGACGCCAGCCCGAGGATCGCCCCGCGGTCGAAGCGGCCGCCGGGTCCGTGCGCGCGCCCGAGCGCCTGGCCGATCCCATCGACGACGGGGTCGAGCTGACCGGCCTGGCCGCCATCAAGGCCAAGGACCCGTCCTTCGACATGGGCCACTTCCTGGCCGGGGCGAAGGGCGCCTACGAGATGATCGTCAAGGCGTTCGCCGAGGGCGATAAAGCGACGCTGGGCAACCTGCTGGCGCCGGGCGTGCTCTCCAGCTTCGAGGCTGTGATCGACCAGCGCGCCGCCGAAGGCCGCACCGAGACGGTCGAATTCTTCCACCCGCCCCGGGCGGACCTGGAGAAGGCGCAGGTCGTCCAGGGCGACCTGGCGCAGGTGACCGTCCGGTTCCTGGCAGAGTTCCGCAGCCGCACCAAGGGCCCCGAAGGTGAGGGCGTCGACGATCGGCGCACGGCCGAACTGTGGACCTTCGAGCGCCGGCTGAAGAGCCGCGATCCCAACTGGACCCTGGTCCACGTCGACGCCGCCGAGGCCTGAGTTCCGCATGCGCTGGGGGGTTGTCGCGGCTGCTTTCGCCGCCCTGGGCATGGCCGCCTGCGCCACGCCGTACGAACACGGGCCGATACCGCCGGGCTATCCGCCGCTTCCCGAGCCGGCGCCCCGGCCGCCACCGCCGCCTGAGCCGCCCCGCGTGGTGGAGCTCTCCCAGCTTCCTGGATGGGCCGCCGAGGACCACGACGGCGCCTTCGAAGCCTGGCGCACCACCTGCCACGCCAGCCGCGACCGCGTCCTGGCCGACCTGTGCGCCCGCGCCCGCGCCCTCGGCCCCATCGCGCGGGGCGATGGACGCGCGTTCCTTGAGCGGGCCTTCCGCGCCGAGCGCCTAGGATCGGCCGACGGCGTCCTGACCGCCTATTTCGCGCCGGTGTACGAGGCGCGCCGGCGGCCCGACGCGGAATTCAGCGCGCCCGTGCGGCCCAAGCCGGCCGACCTGGTGGTGGCGGACGGCGGGATCGTCCTGCGCACCCTGCCCGACGGCTCGGCCGAGCCCTACCCCGATCGCGCGACCATCGAGGCCACGCCCATCGACAAACCCCTGGCCTGGATGCGGCCCGAGGAGCTGTTCTTCCTGCAGGTGCAGGGCTCGGGCGTCCTGACCTTCGAGGACGGAACGCGGGTGAAGGCGCTCTACGCGGCCAACAACGGCCAGACTTTCGCCGGCATCGCCAATCCGATGCGCGACCGCGGCCTGCTGGCGCGGGACAACACCTCGGGCGACGCGATCCGGAACTGGCTCGCCGCCCACCGGGGGCCGCAAGCCGACGAGATCATGCGTCTCAACCCGCGTTACGCCTTCTTCCGGCTGACGCCCGACGACGGCAAGCCGCCGGTCGGAGCCGCCAACATCCCGCTGCCGGCGGGCCGCGCGGTGGCTGTCGATCCCGCCTTCCACGGCATGGGCGAGCTGTTGTGGATCGACGCCGAGGCCCCGTTGCTGGCCGGCGCCTTCCCAGCCTATCGCCGCCTCGCCACGGCGCTGGACACGGGCGGGGCGATCAAGGGACAGGTGCGGGCCGACCTTTACCTCGGTGAAGGCGCGGCGGCCGGCGCCGAGGCAGGCCGGGTCCGTCATACGCTGCGGCTCTATCGGCTCGTGCCCCGGCCATGAAACGTCCGCTGAAGCCGGAGGAGCAGAAGATCTGGTCGATGGTGGCCGCCACCGTCCATCCCCTGCCCGGCCGCAGCGCCCCGAGGAAGCCGACGCCCCAGACCCTCGACGCCCCGGCGCGGATCGAGCCCAAGCGCGCCGAGGAGGCCCGGCAGCGCCCGCGCGAGGCGCTGGAGGGCATCGAGCCCAACCGCCGCCACCGCATCGCCCGCGAGCGCGAGGAGATCGGGGCCCGCATCGACCTGCACGGCATGACCCAGGATCGGGCCCGAGCGGCCCTGGAGGCGTTCGTGCTCCGCGCCTTCGACGACGGCTGGCGCGCGGTGTTGGTGATCACCGGCAAGGGCGTGCAGGGCGACGGCGTCCTGCGCAAGCGCGTGCCCGACTGGCTGGGCGCGCCACACCTCGCCCACGTGGTCGCCGGCCTCTCCGAAGCCGCCCGCCACCACGGCGGCGCCGGCGCTCTGTATGTGGCGTTGAAGCGCAAGCCGCGGGGGTGACAGGCGCGGGGCGCGTTGAAGATTCAACCGCAGAAGACGCAGAAGAGCGGGCGACCTGCCTTCCACGATCTTTCTGCGTTTTCTGCGGCTTAGACCGCTTGGGGCGTTACTTCGCCCGCCCGGCCTTTTCGGTGAGGCCGGACGTGCCCTCGCGGGCTTCCAGGCGTTCGGCGACTTCGTCGAGGCTGACGCCGGCGGCGGCGATGACCACCAGCCAGTGGTAGATGAGGTCGGCGCTTTCCGCGGTGAGGGCGTCGCGGTCGCCCTGGGCGGCGGCGATCACCGTCTCGACCGCCTCCTCGCCCATCTTCTTGGCGGCGCGGTCCAGGTCGCCCAGCAGCTGGGCCGTGTAGGAGGTGGAGGTGTCGCCGCCGCGGCGGCTCTCGATGGTGGCGGCGAGGCGGTCGATCACCTGGGCGAAACGAGTCATCAGGCGGCGAGCTCCGAGAGGCGGACGGGGATGCCGGCGGCGGCCATGGCGGCCTTGGCCTGGCCGATTGTGATCTCGCCGAAGTGGAAGATCGACGCCGCCAGCACGGCGTCGGCGCCGGCCTCTACGGCCTCGATCAGGTGCCGGGTGTTCCCCGCCCCTCCCGAAGCGATCACCGGGACGCTCACCGCCGAGGTGACCGCGCGCAGGAGTTCCAGGTCGTAGCCGGTCTTGGCGCCGTCGCGGTCCATGGAGGTCAGCAGGATCTCGCCGGCGCCCTTGGCCACCACCTCGACGGCGTAGTCCACCGCGTTCAGGCCGGTGGCGTTGCGGCCGCCGTGGGTGAACACTTCCCAGTGCCCGCCCACCCGCTTGGCGTCCACGGACACAACCACGGCCTGGCTGCCGAACGCGTCGGCGCAGCGGGCGACCACGTCGCGGTCGTTCACGGCGGCGGTCATGATCGAGATCTTGTCGGCGCCGGCCAGCAGCAGGCGGCGCGCATCGTCCACCGACCGGATGCCCCCGCCCACCGACAGGGGCATGAAGCAGACGTCGGCCGTGCGGGCCACCACGTCCAGGATCGTGCCGCGGTTCTCGTGGCTGGCGGTGATGTCCAGGAACATCAGCTCGTCGGCGCCGGCGGCGTCATAGGCCTGGGCCTGTTCGACCGGATCGCCGGCGTCCACCAGGTTGACGAACTGCACGCCTTTGACGACGCGCCCGTCCTTCACGTCCAGGCAGGGGATGACCCGGACCTTCAGGCCGCTCATGCCGCGATTTCCAGGGCCTCGGCCGGGTTGATGGCGCCGTTGTAGAGCGCCCGGCCCAGGACCGCCCCGGCCACCGGCACGCCCTTGCGCGCTTTCAGCTTGGCGATGTCGTCGACGGTGGCCAGGCCCCCGGCGGCGATCACCGGGATGGAGACGGCGTCGGCCATGGCGCCGAAGGCCTCGACGTTGAAGCCCATGACCGTGCCGTCCCGGTCGATGTCGGTGACGATCAGGGCGGCGACGCCCGCGTCCTCGAACCGTTTGGCCACGGTGATGGCGTCCAGGTCGCTGTCGGCGGTCCAGCCGTCGACGGCCACCTTGCCCTTGCGCACGTCGACGCTGACGGCGATCTGCTCCGGCCAGCGCTTGGCGGCCTCCAGAACGATCTTCGGCTCCTTCACCGCCACGGTGCCGAGGATGACGCGGCTGACGCCCGCCTCGATCCAGCGCTCCATGTCCTTGAGCGTGCGGATGCCGCCGCCCAGCTGCACTGGCACCGAGACCGACGAGAGGATGGCCTCGACGGCGGCGCCGTTCACCGCCTTGCCCTGCACCGCCCCGTTCAGGTCGACCACGTGGATCCAGTGGAAGCCGGCCTCCACGAAGCTCTTCGCCTGGGCGGCGGGCTCGGTGTTGAAGACGGTGGCGGTGGAGAGGTCGCCGTGCAGGACCCGGACGCACTGGCCGTCCTTCAGGTCGATGGCGGGGTAGAGGATCAAGGGCGCCACTCCAGGAAGCCGGCCAGGATGTTCAGGCCGGCGGCTTGTGATTTTTCGGGGTGGAACTGCACCCCGGCGAGGTTGTCCCGGGCCACGGCCGCAGGGAACCGTCCGCCGTGGTCCACATAGGCCGCCACGTCGCGCGAGTCTTCCGGGAACATGGCGAAGGAGTGGGTGAAATAGACCGGCAGGCCCGCTTTTGGCCCGGCGAACATCGACAGGTCGGACACGACGTCCAGGGTGTTCCAGCCCATGTGCGGCACTTTCAGTGCGGGGTCGGACGGCTTGATCCGGCGTACGTCGGCCTCGATCCAGCCCAGGCCCGGTGTCTCGCCGAACTCCAGGCCGCGGGTGGCCATCAGCTGCATGCCCACGCAGATGCCGAGGAACGGGACGCCTCGGGCCTTCACCGCGGCGGCCATGGCCTCGATGACCCCGTCGCGCTCGCTGAGCGCGGCCATACAGGCCGCGAAGGCGCCGACGCCCGGCAGGACGATGCGGTCAGCCCGGGCCACCGTGTCCGGATCGTTGGTCACGACGATGTCCGCGGTCCCGGCCGCGGCGCGGACCAGGGCTTTTTCGGCCGAGCGAAGGTTGCCCGACCCGTAGTCGATCAGGGCGACGCTCTGCATAGGATGGATCCTTAGAGCACGCCCTTGGTGGAGGGGGCGTGGCCGTGGGTCTTGGGGTCGATCTCCACCGCCTGGCGGACCGCCCGGGCGAGGGCCTTGAAGCCGCTCTCGGCGATGTGGTGGCTATTCGCCCCGTAGAGGGTCTCCAGGTGCACGCAGGCGCCGCCGTTCATGGCGAAGGCGTGGTGGAATTCCTTGAACAGCTCGGTATCCATGTCGCCGACCTTGGGCGTCCGGAACTCCACCTTCCAGATCAGGTAGGGGCGGTTCGAGAAGTCGATGGCGCAGCGGCTTAGGGTCTCGTCCATCGGGATGTAGGCGTGCCCGAAGCGGCGGATGCCCTTGAAGCCGTCCAGGGCCTGCTTGATCGCCTGGCCCAGGACGATGCCGGTGTCCTCCACCGTGTGATGCATGTCGATGTGCAGGTCGCCCTTGGTCTCGACCTCGATGTCGATCCCGCCGTGGCGGGCGAAGCTGTCCAGCATGTGGTCGAAGAAGCCGATCCCGGTCGAGACCTTGGCATTGCCCACACCGTCCAGGTCCACGGCCACGCGGATCTGGGTCTCCTTGGTGTTGCGGACGACTTCGGCCTTGCGGCTCATCCTTAAAGTCCCTTGGAGGCGGCCAGGTCCTTGAGGGAAACCTGCGGCCGCGGCCCGTAGTGCGAGATCACCTCGGCCGCCGCGAGCGAGGCCAGCCGGCCGCAGTCGTGCAGCGACCGCCCCTGGGAGAGACCGAAGAGGAACCCGGCCGCGTATTGGTCGCCCGCGCCGGTGGTGTCCACGACTTTTTCCACAGGCTCGGCGGCAATGTGCAGGGTCTCGCCCTTGGAGAGCACGACCGAGCCCTTTTCGCTGCGGGTGACGGCGGCCAGGTCGCAGTGGCGCAGCAGCTGCTCGCAGGCCTCGTCGAAGTCGGCGGTCTCGTACAGCGCCAGCAGCTCCGCCTCGTTGGCGAACAGGATGTCCACTTGGTTCTCGATGAAGCCGCGCAGGCCGCCGCGGTGGCGCTCGACCACGAAGCTGTCCGACAGCGTCAGGGCGATCTTGCGGCCGGCGCCATGGGCCAGGGCCGCCGCCTTGGCGAAGGCGCGCCGCGCGGCCTCGGCGTCGAACAGGTAGCCTTCGAGGTAGACCACCTTGGAGGCCTCGACGGTCTCCCGGTCCACGTCCTCGTCGGTGAATTCCACCGAGGCGCCCAGGAAGGTGCACATGGTGCGCTGCGCGTCGGGGGTCACGTTGATCATCGAGACGGCGGTGGCCGGCCCGCCCACCAGGGGCTTGTTCTCGAACCGGGCCCCGATGGCGCGCATGTCGTGCGCGAACACCCGGCCCAGCTGGTCGTCGGCCACCTTGCCCATGAAGGCGCCCTTGCCGCCGAAGCTGGCCAGGCCCGCGATGGTGTTGGCCGCCGAGCCGCCCGAGGCCTCCACCGCCTGGGCCATCTTCGAATAGAGCGCGGCGCTGGCCTTGGGATCGACCAGCATCATGGCGCCCTTGGTCAGGCCGTTCTCCGCCAGGAAGGCGTCCGTGGCCGGCGCGATCACGTCGACGATGGCGTTGCCGATCGCGGCGACGTCGTAAAGCTCGGGCATTGCTGGCGGAATTCCGTTCGGCGGATGTCGGGCTGGGCCTTACAGGCTCACCCTCCCACTGTCATCCCGGTTTCGGCGGCCGCCGGCGTGGCCGGAAAGGACGCACGTTTGGCGTTTTGCCTCATCGCGTCACGGCCTAGTTTCGGGCGCCCGCGTTCCCCCAGTGAGCTTTCCATGACCAGTTTCGCCCGCCGAACCTTTCTTGGCCTCGGCGCTTGCGCCTGCCTGGCGGCCGCGTCCGGCGTCCTCGCCCAGACGGGACCGGGCCCCTACGTCTGCCCACCGTGCGACTGCCCTATGCACGACCGGGATTTCGATGCGCCGGGGAAATGCCCCGCCTGCGGGATGACGCTCATCCCCAAGACCGCCGCGCCGCCGTTCGAGCCGAAGAGCCTCGCGGCGGGGACCGGCGCGTTCCTGACCCGGGGTGGCAAGGGCCGCGAGGCGAAGCGCATCACGGTCCATTACCATCGCCCGGCGTCGTTCACGCCAGGCTCGCCCGTGCTGCTGGTGCTGCCCGGCGCGGGCCGCAACGCCGGCCCGTATCTTGAGCCCTGGATCGCTACCTCGGACGCCCGGGGCGTGCTGGTCGCAGCGCTGGGCTATCCCGAGGCGGACTGGGACTTCGCCGCCTATCAGATGGGTGGGGTGATCCGGAACCTCGCGATCGACATGGCGCGAAACACCTCGAGCAAGCCGGGTGTCGTGCGTCTGCGCGACGAGGACATCCGCTTCGAGGTGGAGCGGGATCCGGCGGCCTGGCTCTTCGCGGACTTCGATCGGATCTTCGCGCTGCTCGCCGCCGCCACGGGGTCGCGGGCCCTCGCCTACGACCTCTTCGGCCACTCGGCGGGCGGACAGATCCTGAGCCGGCTGCCGCTGTTTCGGCCGCAGTCGAAGGCCGACCGCATCGTCGCGGCGAACGCGGGCCTCTACACCCAGCCGTCGTTCGAGGTCGCGCCGCCGTTCGGCCTGAAGGGCGCGGGCGTCACGCCGGATACGCTGAAGGCCGGCCTGGCGGCGCGCCTGACCCTACTGTTGGGCGAGGCCGACAACGACGGCGAGGCAGGCGGCACTCAGCTACACACGCCGATCGCCGACCGCTTTGGCGACACGCGCCTGGAACGCGGCCGCTACGTCTTTGCGGCCGGAAAGGCCCAGGCCGAGGCGATGCGTACGCCGTTCGGATGGACGCTGCAGACCGTTCCGGGCGTCGGCCACGAGTTCCGCCCCATGAGCCGGGCGGCGGCCGCGCTGCTGTACGGCTGATCAGCCCCCCCAGCTCTTGCCGCTGGAATAGCTGCGGCTGGCCATGCGGCCGCCGAAGCCGCCGCGGCTGATGACGGAGGAGCGGGTCATGACCTTGTCGGGGCCGCGGGCGAGGTCCGGCGGATCGAAGCCGCGCTGGCCGATGCGGGTTCGGCCGGTGGAATAGTCGGTCCAGACGCGGCCGCCGTTCGGGGTGTAGAAGCCGCCGTCCCGCCAGTCGCGGTAGAGGCCGCGGCCGCCCCAGCCGCCGTCCAGCATCTGGCCGACCACGAAGCCGGCCACCAGCGGCCCCCAGAACGAGCCCTGGCCGTTCACGCTGGAGCGCGGGACGCACTGGCCCGGGCCGTAGACGTCCTCGCAGGTCTTGGAGTCGGCGTAGCGGGCCTCGGCGTTCTCGTCGTCCTTGGCGTTCTTCTGGGCCGTTTCGCAGGCGCTGTCCGGCACCTCGTTCTTGTCGAGGCACTCCTGCAGCGACTGGTAGGCGTAGGCGTCGGTGGGCTTACCCTGGTCGGTGACGGCTTCGGCGGGGCTGTCGCCGCAGGCGGTGAGCGAGACGCCGCCCGCCGCCATCAGGGTGGTGAGCACCAGTTTGCGGGAACGCTTCATGGCCTTACGCCGTCATGCAGGCGGCGTTCAGGATGCCGACCGCGAGCGAGATCGAGAGCAGGTAGAGGGCCGTGGACATCTCGCCGCGCTCGATGCGGGCCGAGACGTCGGGCAGGGCCACGCGGCGGACCACCCAGAAGGTCACGATCTGGATCACGCCGGCCAGGATCGCCCAGGCCACGAACTCGGGCAGGGTCGCGGTGTGCGCCAGGGCCGAGGCCAGCGGAATGACGTAGCCCAGCAGCGCCCCGCCCAAGGCGACGGCCGCGGCCATGTTGCCGGACCGGATCAGGGCCCCCTCGTCGTGCGGCGTTATCCAGCGGTAGATGGCCTTGAAGATCAGAGTGAAGCCGCCGGCGGCGAGGAACGCCAGGGCGAAGCTGAGCGCCCCGGCGGCGAAGGTGGCGGGATCGAATGCGATCATGCTTCGAATTCTCCAACGTTCAGCGGAATGCCGACCATGATCTCATGAGTCAGGTCCCCGCCCTCAGGCTCCATTTCGATCGCCAGCAGGAGCTCGCGCCCCTCGCCCGGCAGATCGCGCGCGAAAAGCATGCAGGTCTGGTAGATGCGGCGCACATGCCGGCCTTCGCGATCGTCGAACACCTCTTCCCAGAAACTGACCGGGTCCTGGCGTTCGTCCACGTCGCCGAACCAGAACCGGCGGTACTCGGGCAGGTCGTCGTGGGCGAAGGTGCGGGCGCGCAGCCGGTCGCCCCACTGCCGCCGCGCGCGGGCGTCGGCCGGATAGGCGCTGGCCCAGGGCACGAAGAGCGTGAAGTCGTCCGCCCCAAGGCCCTCGGGATCGGGGCTGACCATCTGCAGCATCAGGTCGTCGTCGGTGTAGAAGCGGTGGACGAAGCCGTCGGCGCCCAGGTCGATCCGCCCCTGGGCCACGATGGGCAGGGCGTCGGCGCGGAGCTGCACCTTGGTGTCGGCGCCATAGCGCCGCCAGGCCAGGGCATCGAGCCGTACGCTGCGTCCGATCGTGACGTTGCGCACCACCGGAACGGCCGAGGCTCGCGCCTCGTCCTTGCGTCCGCCGAACAGTCCGCGAAAAATCACGTCATCCTGCCTTGTTGGCGCTGGATTATAGTCCCATGTTGCGAGGTGTCAAACATACGCGTATGTGTACCATGAATGCGTAGGCCGAAGGACAAGGCGGCGGGCCTGAGCCCCGCGGAACGGACCCGGCTCTGGCGCGAGGAGCGCCAGCGCCTGGGGCTCGTGAAGCTTGAGCTCTGGGTTCCCCCGGCGGCCAAGTCGGATGTCCAGGCCGCAGCAAGAGCCATTATCACAGCGTCGAGCCGCGGACCGGCGCTGATGAAGAACCCAGACCCTCCGCAGGGACCTTTCCAGATGGACCATGTCATCGACACCGATTGGTCGGTGCAGAGTCTCGCACAGGCGCTCACCGAAACCCGCCTGCTGCGCGACGGCGAACTGACCGCCCGCGTTCTGGAGGGGACCGAGCCCGTGCTGCAGATCACCATGCACGAGTTCGGCGACCTGCCGATCTTCCTCTCCGTGGGCGCCGAACAAATCGTCGTGTCCGCCCTGATGTGGCCTGTGGACGAACAGAAGGACCAGGCGGCGTTCAACGTCTTCCTCCTCAAGGCCCAGAAGCTGGTGCCGCTGTCGAACTTCGGCATCACCACCGTGGCGGGCCGCGACTACTATGAGATCTTCGGCGAGCTGACCTGCAAGACCACGCTGCAGACGGTGATCATCGAGCTGCGCATGCTGGCCGAGAACGCCATCCGGGCGGCGGACGAGCTGCGCGAAAACTTCGCCGCCGCGGCCTGAGGAACATCCCATGTCGATCTTCACGAAGCTGATCACCCTGTTCCGCGGCACGGCGCACGAGGCCGGGGCGGCGGTGGTGGACGCCAACGCCCTGCGCATCCTGGACCAGGAGATCCGCGACGCCGACAACGCCCTGGGCCGCGCCCGGGACGACCTGGCCACCCTGGTCGCCAAGCGCCGGATGCTGGAGAAGGAGCTGCAGGGCCTGCAGGACATGGCCGCTCGTTACGAAAGCTCGGCCCGGGCGGCGCTGGAAAAGGGCGACGAGGCCCTGGCCCTGGAAGTGGCCCAACGCATCTCGGAGCTGGAGACCGACGTCGGGACCAAGACGCCGCAGCTCGCCGACATGCGCGCCGCCGAGGAGCGCATGCACCAGACCATCGCCCAGACCCAGCAGCGGGTGGAGAACCTGCGCCGCGAGATCGACGTGGTGAAGGTGAACGACAGCGTCCAGCGCGCCCAGGCCGCCGTGGCCAGCCAAGGCGCCGGCGCCGCCTCGCGCCTGGGCTCGGCCGCCGACAGCCTCAAGCGCATCAAGGAGCGCCAGGCGATCGCCGACGAGAAGTTCAAGGCCGCCGGAGAGCTGGAGGACCGCCGCACCGGCGCCGACCTGGACGCCAAGCTGAAGGCGGCGGGCATCCTCCCCGGGCACTCGTCGGCCAACGACGTCCTGGCCCGCCTGAAGGCGCCCAAGCAGGAGCCGCTGCAGATCGAGGCGCCCCGCCTGCAGATCGAGGCCCAGCCCGTGCCGGTCAAGCGCGACGCGGAGAGCTGAGGCTCAGGTGAAACGCATCACGACGACCGAGCGCCCCGGCTGGGACCAGAAGGCCGAGGCGCTCGGCTTCACCTGGCGCCACCTGGACGGCGCACGGTACTGGGACGAGCGGGCCTACTACCAGTTCACGCTTCCCGAGATCGAAGACGGCGTCGAGGCGCCGGCGCGCGAGCTGCACGCCCTGTGCCTCGACCTGGTGGACGAGGTGGTGAAGAGCGAGGCGCTTATGGCCCGACTGGCCATCCCGGAGGCCTCGCGCGACGACGTGGCCGAGAGCTGGGCGCGCAGGGACCCCAGCCTCTACGGCCGCTTCGACTTCGCCTACGACGGGTCGGGTCCGGCGAAGCTCTTCGAGTACAACGCCGATACGCCCACCAGCATCTACGAGACCGGCACGTTCCAGTGGATCTGGCTGGAGGACATGATCGCCGCCGGCGCCCTGCCGGCCAACGCCGACCAGTTCAACAGCCTGCACGAGAAGCTGGAGCAGCGGTTCGCGGCCATCTTCCCCACCGGCGGCTTCGTCCACTTCGCCAGCGACCCGGACGCGGTCGAGGATCGCCAGACGGTGAAGTACCTGGAGGACATCGCCGGTCAGGCGGGGATCGAGCCGAAGTTCGTCCCGATCGAGAGCATCGGCCTGGACGCCGACGGCCGCTTCGTCGACCAGGACAACTACATCATCCAGGCGATCTTCAAGCTGTACCCGTGGGAGGAGATGTTCCGCGAGGACTACGCTTCCGAGATCAAGGGCTCGAAGACGCGGTTCATCGAGCCGGCGTGGAAAGCGATCCTCTCGAACAAGGGGATGCTGCCGCTGCTCTGGGCGCGGCACGCGGGCCATCCGAACCTGCTGCCGGCCTATTTCGAGGACGATCCCCGGGCCGCGGAGCTGGGCCGGTCCTATGTGAGGAAGCCGCTGTTCAGCCGCGAGGGCGCCAACATCGAGCTGGTGGACGACGGACGTCGAGCCAAGGTCCTGGACCAGGGCTATGGCGAGGAAGGCCATATCCGCCAGGCCCTGCACCCTCTCAAATCCTTCGACGGAAACTATCCCGTCGTGGGCGCGTGGATCGTGGGCGACGAACCCGCCGGTGTCGGCATCCGCGAGGACCGCAGCCGGGTCACCAAGAACCTCAGCCGCTTCGTGCCCCACGTGATCCTGTAGGGCGGGCCGCAAAAGAGCGGAAGGCGCGGGCAGCGCCTTCCGCAGTTGCAGGAGCTGCGCGTTGCGGAGCGCAGCCCTGGCGAACGGGGCCGCTACAGCAGCGCGAAGACGGCGAGGGCGACGGGCAGGACGAACACCACCGCCACCACCACGCCGAGGACAGTGTCGTGCAGGTGGCGTTGGGTGGCGTCCAGGCGGGCGTCGTCGAGGCAATGGCTGGTCATGGGGAGCTCCTGGGGAGGGAGGCTTCGGATGACCGTGTTAAACGCCGAACAAGCGCGGCCGACAAAGGAGAAGTCGGCCGTTCAGTTGATCCTGGATCACTCGAACCGCTCCAGCCCGTCGGCGTCGGCCTGGGCCAGAAGCCAGTTGCGGAACTTGCGGATGTCGGGCCGCTCCGCCTTTTCCGGCAGGCTGAGGATCCATTGGCTGAACGGGCTGCGCAGCTCGACGTCGAAGGGCTTCACCAGCCGTCCGGTGGCCAATTCGTCCAGCACCAGGGCCCGCTCGCCCAGGGCGACGCCGCGCCCGGCGATCGCCGCCTCGATGGCCAGGTAGACGTTTGAGAACTGCTGTCCCCGCCGCCATTCCACCTCCGGCGCTCCGGCCAGCGCCAGCCAGTCGCCCCAATGCGGTTCGCCCTGGGCCAGGTAGACGTCGGCCAGCAGGTGGGCGTTTGCCAGGTCCCGTGGCGTCTCGAGCCGGGTGTGCTCCAGCAGGCGCGGGCTGCACACCGGGAACATGAACAGGGACACCAGTTTCTTCGCATGCAGGCCGGGATAGGGGCCGCGGCCGAACCGGATCGCCACGTCATAGCGATCGCGAACAAGGTCCACGGCGGTGTCGGAGGCGGCCACCAGCACCTGGATGTCCGGGTGGCGCTCGTTGAAGAGGTGCAGGCGCGGCACCAGCCAGCGGGCGGCGAAGGAATGCATGGCGGTGACGGCGAGCACGCCCGGCCGTTCGCTGCGCACCTCGGCCACCGCCTCCTCCATGAGGCTCAGGCCCTGGCGGACGCCCGTGGCCAGACGCCGGCCGGTCTCGGTAAGACGGACCGCGCGGTTGAATCGCTCGAAGAGCCGCGTGGCGAGCTCGGTCTCCAGCGCCTTGATCTGGCGGCTGACGGCGCCGGGGGTGATGGCCAGCTCCTCGGCCGCCTGCAGGAAGCTCTCGTGCCGCGCCGCCGCCTCGAAGACCCGCAGGGCGGTGAGGGGAAGGCGCGGCCCGCTCATGACGCCAGGAACAGATGCCGCGAGGGGCAGAGGTCGGCTACATGGCATTCCGCGCACTTGGGCCGGCGGGCCGTGCAGACGTAGCGGCCGTGCAGGATCAGCCAGTGGTGGGCCCGGGTCAGGTAGGGCTCGGGCACGATCGCCATCAGGTCGGCCTCGACCTTGTCGGGCGTCTTGCCGACGGAGAGTCCCAGGCGGTGCGACACGCGGAACACGTGGGTGTCGACGGCGATGGCGGGCTCGATGCGCAGCTCGTTCAGCACCACGGAGGCGGTCTTGCGGCCGACGCCCGGCAGCTTCTGAAGCGCCTCTCGGTCCAGGGGCACCTCGCCGCCGTGCTGGGCGATCAGGATCTCGGCCATCCGGATCACGTTCTTGGCCTTCATGTTGTAGAGGCCGATGGACGAGATGAACGGCTTCAGGCCGTCCTCCCCCAGCGCCAGCATCTTCTGCGGCGTGTCGGCGGCCGCGAAGAGTTTCGCCGTGGCCTTGTTCACCGAAACGTCGGTGGCCTGGGCCGACAGGGCGACCGCCACCACCAGCTCGTAGGGGCTGGAATAGTTCAGCTCGGTCCGCGGATCGGATTCATAGCCCTCGAACCGCTCGAACAGCTCGGCGATCCGTGCCGCCTCGGCGGGCTTCAGCTTGCTGCGGGCGGGGGGCTTGGCCATCGCCGGCAAACTGCCTTGCGCCTCCCAAGCTTGTCATCCCGGTTTTGGCTTAGCCAAAGACCGGGACCCCGACCTGTCGAGCTGGGGGCGGAGCAGGGTGGCGCGGTGTCACCCAGCCTTCGAGCGCCACACATCGGGGTCCCGGTCTTCGCGTGCCGCGAAACCGGGATGCCAAAGGTGATTTACCCCCGATCCACCGCGAACGGCCCGAAGGCCTGCTGGACCGGCATGATCTCGAGCGTGTTGACGTTGATGTGGGCCGGGAGCCTCAGCACGCTCTCGCAGACCAGGGCCACGTCGTCGGCGCTCATGGCGTGGACGCCTTGGTAGACCTTGCCGGCCGCGTCCGCGTCACCCTTGAAGCGGACCACGGAGAACTCAGTCTCGGCCATGCCGGGCTCGATGGAGGTGACCCGCACCTTCGCGCCCAGCAGGTCGGCCCGCAGGTTCAGGGAGAACTGACGCACGAAGCTCTTGGTCGCGCCGTACACATTGCCGCCGGGGTAGGGATAGTTGGCGGCCACGGAAGAGATGTTGAGGATGTCGCCGCGGTCGCGGGCCACCATGCCCGGCAGCACCGCACGGGTGATGCGCACAAGGCCGGTGACATTGGTGGCGATCATCGTCTCCCAGTCGTCGAGCGACGCCTCGTGGGCCTTGTTCAGGCCGAGGGCCAGGCCGGCGTTGTTGTAGAGGATGTCGATCGCCTCGAAGGCGGCCGGCAGGCTGGGCAGCAGGGCTTCGACCGACGCCTCGTCGGTGACGTCGAGCTCGCGGGCGAGCAGCCGGTCGGTTCCGAGCTCGGCGGCGAGGGCGGCCAGGCGCTCGGCCCGCCGGCCGGTAGCGATCACCCGCCCGCCGGCGGCGATCAGCCGGCGGGTCATGGCCTCCCCGAAGCCCGAGGTGGCGCCCGTCACCAGGGCGATGCGCCCGTCAGCCCACGTCTCGCTCATCATCCCACCTTCGCCACGGAATCCACGATCTGCGCCGCCGCCTGCGGGCCGATGAGGCGCTCCACGATCCATGCGGCCAGGTCCTGGGTGGCCAGGCAGCCGCCGCCGGTGGCGACATTGCCGTGGATCACCAGGGGCCGGCGCTCGGTGCGCACGCCCATCGCCTCGAGCTCGGCGAAGACGCTGGGATAGGTGGTTGCGCTCAGCCCTTCAAGCAGCCCCAGGGCCGCCAGGATCAGGACACCGGAATCGATGGCGGCGATGAGTTGCCGGGACGGGTCCAGCCGCAGCGCGGCGAGGAACGCAGGATCCTTGATCTTCAGGCGGCTACCGGGGCCGCTGACGATGAAGACCGCATCGGCGTCCGCGGCCCAGGACAGCGGCTCGTGCCGGTCGATGGCCAGGCCGGAATAGGAAGAAAAGCGGGGCTGATCGGCGCAGATGCGCACGTCCCACTCGCCGTCGTAGGCGGCGTAGGTGGGGTCTTTGACGCGGTAGAACAGGTCCCAGGGCATGAACAGGTCCACGTCCGTGAACCCCTCGAACCCGATCATGGCGATCTTCATGCGCAGCCTCCGTCGATGCCGAGGGCCTCAGTTGGGACGGTCGCGCCCGGGCCGTGAGAGCCAGTTCCGCGGGCGTGGACTTCGCTCTATCCTGGCCTCATGAGCCGGCCGCTCTACATGGACGCCGAGATCAAGCCGAACCGCTCCCTGTCCGAGCGGGGGTTCGTGATCCTCATCTCGATCGTCACGGCGGCCAATGTCGCATCGGCCATCGTCTTCATCCGCATGGGCGCGCACTACGTGGTGCCGTTCCTGGGCCTCGACGTCCTGGCGGTGGCGTTCGCCTTCGCGGTGAGCTTCCGGGCTGGCCGCGTGATCGAGCGGGTCCAGGTCAGCCCGGCGCAGGTGCGCATCACCCGCGAGACGCCCAAGGACGTCCGGGTGATCTGGGAAAGCCCCACCGCGTTCACCCGCGTCGCCACGGTGCGCGACGAGGAGGATCGGGTGATGGCTCTGACCCTGAGGCTGTCCGGGCGGGAGACCGCTGTGGCCGCGGCCCTCAGCCCCGGCGAGCGCGGCGAGTTCGCCAAGGCCCTGGAGGACGCCATCTGGCGCGCCAGGCGCGGCGCTACCTGACCGCGGGGGTCCCGGCCACCGCCGCCTTCAGCTCCGCCAGGCGGCGATCGTCGGCGGGATGGGTGGAGATCACTTCGGGCGGCTTGCCGGCCGCCTCGGCCCGGGCGGTCATCCGCTCCCAGAAGCGCACCGCCGCGGCGGGGTCCATGCCGGCCTTGCGCATCAGATCCACGCCCACGCGGTCGGCTTCCAGCTCGTGGCGACGGGAGTAGGGCAGGATCACGCCGAACATGGCGCCCATGCCGAGGGCCGCCCCGATCTCGTCGGCGTACTGCCCGGCGTCCTCGGCAATCAGCCGCTCGATGATGGCGACGCCGGCCTGAACCGCCAGTTCCTGGCTCACCCGCTCGGCGGAATGGCGCGCGATCACGTGGCCCACCTCGTGGCCGAGGACGGAGCCGATCTCCGCGTCGCTCTGGGCGAACTCCAGCAGCCCGCGGAAGAACCCGACCCTACCGTTTGGCAGGACGAAGGCGTTGAACTCGGGGCTGTCCAGCACTGTGAACGACCAGTCGAGATCGGTGCGGCCGGCCGCCTTCACCAGCGGCGCGCCGATCCGGGCGAGGCGCGCGTGCGCCGCCGGGTCGGCGACCGGCGGGACCTTGGCGGCCATCTCGGCCCAGGCCTGGTCGGCGAGGGTGGCGAGCTGGCCGTCGTCGACGACCACGAACTGCCGCCGGCCCGTGGCCTCGTTCTCACTGCAGCCGGCGAGGGCGGAGGCCCCCAGCGCCGCCATGAACCCCCGACGCGACAGTCCCCAGCAGGCGCGGCACATCCTACAGGATGAACTTGCTGAGGTCGGCGTTGCCCGCCAGTTCGCCGACACGTCCCTGCACATAGGCCGCGTCGATGGCGATGGTCTCGCCGGTGCGGTCGGCGGCCGTGAAGCTGATCTCCTCCATCACCTTCTCCAGCACCGTCTGCAGCCGCCGGGCGCCGATGTTCTCCACCGAGCCGTTCACCGCCACCGCGGCGTCGGCCAGGGCGTCGTAGGCGTCTTCCGTAAAGGTCAGGGTCACGCCCTCGGTGGCTAGCAGGGCCTGGTGCTGGCGGACCAGGTTGGCCTCGGGCTCCACCAGGATGCGGCGCATGTCCTCGCGGGTCAGGGCCTTCAGCTCCACCCGGATCGGCAGGCGGCCCTGCAGCTCGGGCAGGAGGTCGGACGGCTTGGCCACGTGGAAGGCGCCCGAGGCGATGAAGAGGATGTGGTCGGTCTTCACCGGCCCGTACTTGGTGGAAACGGTTGTCCCCTCGATGAGCGGCAGCAGGTCGCGCTGGACCCCCTCGCGGCTGACGTCCGCGCCGGCGCGCTCGCGGCTGGAGGCCACCTTGTCGATCTCGTCCAGGAAGACGATGCCCTGGTTCTCGGCCAGGGACAGGGCCTCGGTGGTCAGGGCCTCCTGGTCGACCAGCTTGTCACTCTCCTCCGCGATCAGGGGCGCCCAGGCGCCTGACACGCTGGTCTTGTGGGTCTTCGTGCGGCCGCCGAAGGCCTTGCCGAACATCTCGCCGATGTTGAGCATGCCCATGTTGGGCTGGCCCGGGATCTCCATCATCGGCATGGACGGCCCGCTGTCGGCGAGCTGCAGCTCCACCTCCTTGTCGTCCAGTTCCCCGGCGCGCAGCTTCTTGCGGAAGCTCTCCCGCGCGGCGGTGGAGCTCGGGCCGGTGAGGGCGTCCAGGATGCGCTCTTCCGCGGCGGCCTCGGCGCGGGCGCGGACGCCGGCGCGGCGCTTCTCGCGCACCATGGCGATGGCGCTTTCGACCAGGTCGCGGACGATCTGGTCCACATCGCGGCCGACGTAGCCCACCTCGGTGAACTTGGTGGCCTCGACCTTCAGGAACGGCGCCTGGGCCAGCTTGGCGAGGCGGCGGGCGATCTCGGTCTTGCCGACGCCGGTGGGGCCGATCATCAGGATGTTCTTGGGCGTGACCTCGTCGCGCAGATCGTCCGGCACGCGCCGGCGGCGCCAGCGGTTGCGCAGGGCGACGGCCACGGCCTTCTTGGCCTCGTGCTGTCCGACGATGTAGCGGTCGAGTTCGGAGACGATCTCGCGGGGGGAAAATTCGGTCATGTCGGCCGCTAGATAGTCACGAAGCGGGCGGCGCGACAGCCTCCGCCTGAACCGGGGGCGCCTGGAGGGGCGGGGCGGCGAGCAACTCGTCGAACAGCAGCCGCCATCCGGCCGCGTCGTTGCGCCAGATCCGCACGTAGTGGCCGCGCTGTTCCGCACCGTCCGCGGTCCAGCGCGCCGCGCCATAGGTCCAGGCCAGGTCGCCGGCGCTGGAGGCCTGGCCGCCCTGGGGGGCGAAGGCGATGGACGTGGGCCGGGTCGCGAGCTCGGCCTCCAGGTCGGCGCGGCTCGCCGGGGGCTTGCGGCGCGAACCGACGATGCGGCCATCGTCTGCGACCACCGACAGAAAGGCGGCGGGCGCGTCGGTCTTCGCCGCGGCGTGCAGCGCGACCTCGGCCTTCATCACCTGGTTCATGGCCTTGGCGGACGAGCCGGCCTGCCGGGCGGCGAGCTTAGCGTAGGCGACGTCCGACCCTTGCGGCGCGGCGCCCGTCTGGTCGCTGGGCGGGCCGCCGTCGAACAGCCACTTCCAGGCCCCGTCCGGTTGCTTGGCCCAGACCGTGAAATAGTAGCCGCCCGGCGCGCCGTCGGCGGTGTAGGGGCCGGTGGTGAAGCCGAGGTCCCCCGAACGGGCGATCCCGGCCCACAGGGGCCACCAGATCAGCTCCACCCCCTTCGGCCGCGGCTGGCCGTAGACGGCCTTGGCGAGCAGGGGCTCGGGCGCAAACACGATGCCGTCGGGCGCCGAATGCTTCAGGAAGCTGGCCTGCACGCCCAGCGCCTGGCCGTCGGCCGCGAAGGCCCGTTCGGCGGCGACGACCGGCTCGGGCGTCACCGGGGCGGCGAGGGCAGGGAAGGCGAGGAAGGCCGCGATCAGGGCGACGCTAGAGGACCTCAACCGTCAGTTCTCCATTGGTGTAGACGCAGATGTCTGCGGCGATACCCATGGCTTTGCGTGCGACCGTCTCCGCGTCCAGGCCCTTTACGTCCAACAGCGCCCTGGCTGCTGCGAACGCATAGTTCCCGCCGGAGCCGATGGCGGCGACGCCGTACTCCGGCTCCAGCACGTCGCCCACGCCGGTGACGGTGAAGATCTGGTCCTTGTCGGCCACCAGCAGCATGGCTTCCAGGCGGCGCAGGTAGCGGTCGGTCCGCCAGTCCTTGGCCAGGTCCACACAGGCGCGGGCCAGCTGCTCGGGATACTGCTCCAGCTTGGCCTCGAGCCGCTCGATCAGGGTGAAGGCGTCGGCGGTGGAGCCGGCGAACCCCGCGATAACCCGGCCGCCGGCCAGCTTGCGGACCTTTTTCGCAGTGCCTTTGACGATGGTCTGGCCCATGGAGACCTGGCCGTCGCCGGCCACGACGGTCTTGCCGTCCTTGCGGACCGCGAGGATCGTGGTCCCGTGCCAATCGGGGAAGGCTGAGCTATTCGACATCCGGGCGATGTGAGCAGCGCGCCCGCCGAGGTCAAGGGAATGACATTCGACGATGAGGAGATCGAACGCTACGCCCGGCACCTGGTGCTAGGCGAGGTGGGCGGCCCGGGACAGCAGAAGCTGAAGGGCTCCAGCGTGCTGGTGGTGGGCGCCGGAGGGCTCGGCGCGCCGGTGTCGCTGTACCTGGCGGCGGCGGGCGTGGGCACGATCATCCTGGCCGACCCGGACGATGTGGACCGCTCGAACCTGCAGCGGCAGGTGATCTACGCCGAGGACGACCTGGGGCGGCCCAAGGTGGACGCGGCGGCCGACCGGTTGGCGGCGCTGAACCCGCATGTGTTCGTGGCGGGGTTCCAGGGCGCGTTCGACGCCGCCACCGCCGACCAGCTGGTCGAGGGCGTGGACCTGGTGCTGGATGGCACCGACGACTTCGCCACCCGCTACTGCGTGAACGACGCCTGCGTGCGCCACGGCAAGCCCCTGGTGTCCGGGGCCATCGGCCGCTGGACGGGCCAGGTGGGGGTGTTCGGCCGCCAGCCCTGCTACCGTTGCCTGGTGCCCGAGATCCCGCCCGACGCCGAGACCTGTGTCGCGGTGGGCGTGGTGGGCGCGCTGGCGGGCGTGATCGGCTCGATGATGGCGCTGGAAGCGGTGAAACTGATCGTGGGCGCCGGCGAGCCCCTCGTCGGGCGCCTGCTGATCTACGACGCCCTGGCGGCGGAGACCCGCACGGTGCGCGTGGCCGGGGATCCCGACTGTCCGGTCTGCGGAGGCGCCGCCGCCTAGATGTGCTTGCCGATGAACGCGGTCGCGGTCTCCAGCACCGTCTTCCAGGTGGCGTCGGACCAGCCCCGGTGGCCTTCGCCTTTCAGCTCCACGAGGTCGCACGTCTTGCCGGCGGCCTTCAGGGCCTTGGCCATCTGGCGCGACTGCTTGGGGTCGACGATGGTGTCTTCGGTCCCGTGGATCAGCAGCACCGGCGCCTGGATCTCGGCTGCGCGGCGCGCGGGCGAGGCGCGGACCAGCAGGTCTTCGTCGGCGCGCGGGTCGCCCATGGAGGCGCGCCAGTAGGCGTAAGCCGGCGAATCCGCCCCGTCCTCCCGCCGGGAAAAGGCCAGGCTCTCGATCAGGTCCGCGTCGCCGGCGATGGAGACCACCGCCCGGTAGAGGTCAGGCCGCCGCACGGCGCCCATCAGGGCCGAGTAGCCGCCATAGCTGGCGCCCAGGATCGCCAGCCGCTTCGGGTCGGCCCGGCCCGCGGCCACGAGCTGGGCCACGGCGTCCTCCACGTCCGCCTGCATGCGGTCGGCCCACTGGCGGCGACCCTGCTCGGCGAAGGCCCGCCCGTAGCCGCCCGAGCCGCGGAAGTTCGGTTGCAGCACCAGCCAGCCGCGCGCCGCGAGGGCCTGGGCCGTCAGGTCGTAGTCCAGGTAGTCGCGCACCTCCGGTCCGCCGTGCGGCATCACCACCATGGGCCGCGGCCTGCCTGACGCCTGGATCGGGACGGTCAGGTAGGCGGGGATCTCGGCCCCGTCGCGCGTGCGGACCTTCAGCGCCTCGCCCTTGGCGAGCCGTTCGGGCGTGAGCCAGGGCTTGCAGTGGCCCACATACTCCAGCCGCCGCGTCGTGCGGTCGTAGACCTGGAACGAGCCCGGCTCCTGCGGCCCCGTCGCCCGGAACAGCATCCGATTGTGGGCGACGTCGATGTCGTAGAGCTGGACGTTGCAGGCGTTCTTCAGGGCGGCGTTCACGGCCCGGAAGTGAGGAGCCAGCGCCGGGTCGGCGAACTCGTAGTTGAGCCGGTCGTCCCAGTAGGCGCTGGCCACCAGCTTCAGGTTCTCGTCGACGAAACAGGTCTCGAAGTCGCGATCCGGCCGCTCGGCGATCACGTCGCCGAACGAGAGGCTGGCCAGGTCGAAGGTGCGGATCACGCTGGTGTCGCGGCCCTCCATGCGCTGGCAGACCAGGAACACGCCGGCCTCGGGGGTCGGGCCCACCACGTCGAAGTCGGGCAGCTTCTTGCCCTCGGCGAACCGCGACTTGCGGATCAGCTTCCAGTCCTTCTCGCCGGGCGCGCGGCCATAGACCCACCCGACGGTGCCGCGGGCGTTGGAGTCCATCCGCAGCATCGGAACGCCGCCCTGGGTGAGCCAGAAGTCGGTGGCCGCCACGCCCTGTTCCACCAGTTCGGCGGCGCCGGTGTAGACGTCCACCTGGAACAGGCCATAGGCGCCGCGGCTGTCGTTCCACGCCTGCATCAGCACCCGGCGCGGATCGTCCTTCAGATAGTCCACCACCCGGGAGGCGTCGAAACCGCGGCGCAGCACCGAGCGCGATCCGGCGAACATCACGACGGGGTCCTGGCCCTTGAGATCGACCGAGATCACCCGCTTCACCGGAACGGGGACGAAGGTGTCGTAGAACCAGAGGCCGTAGGGCTGGCCCTTCTCGTCCTTGTGGAAGGTGATCCAGATCAGCAGGCGCTCGTTGTTGGCCCATTCGACGTGGCTGACCGACTGTTCGCCGATGACGGCCGCGTCAGGCCGCGCCGACAGGTCGGCCAGGCGGGAGAGCGTGACATAGGCGCTCTTCTTCCCGTCCTTCACCTGGGTGCGCAGGATCGCCAGCTGCTCGCCGTCGGGCGAGATGGCGGCATCGTGGACCTCGGGCTCGCGCAGCAATTCGTCGAGGCTGGGCGGCGTCGGGGCCGCGCCGGCCGCCTGGGCCGCAACGGGCGCCATCGCCGCGGCGGCGAGCATCGCGCGGCGCGTCAGCATGGTCCGAACGGAAGTGCCAGGCGCATTGAACGCCGATGCTTGAGGCTCGCGCGCGCGCCCGTCAATGGCGCCCAGGCGCGCAGGGGTCGGCGTGGCCGTGGCAACAGTTTGTCACGATAGGTCACGCGCCGCTCACAGGCCGGCGCCGTCGCCGCAGGATGGTCCCGCTCCCACGAGTGAGGAGTACCCTATGCCGCCCTTTCCGAACGCCGCTCCCCGCCGGCTGACCTCGCGCCTGCTGGCGGCCAGCGCCACGCTGGCCCTCGCGGCGCCCGCCGCCGCCCAGGAAGCCTCGCCCTACGGCCGCATGGTGGTGTTCGGCGACAGTATCTCGGACGGAGGCGCCTATGGCGCCAAGGCCCCCGCCGGCGCGGGCAGCTTCACCACCAACCCGGATCCGGTGTGGGTGGAGGTGATCGCCTCTGGGATCGGCCTGCCGCTCACGACCCACGTGGCAGGGGGCGACAACTACGCCGAGGGCGGCGCGCGGGTGAAGGAGGCCCGTCCCGATGCGCCGGGCGACCTGCCGCGCACGCCGGTGGTCAACCAGATCGACGCCTTCCTGGCCAAGGGCGGGACGTTCGACCCTGGCACGCTGGTGGTCATCCAGGGCGGCGGCAACGACGTCTTCGCCACCCAGACCAATGGCCTCGGCTTCACGCCCGGCGACCTGGCGGTCCTGGATCAGGCCGCCCTGGACCTGGCGGCGCAGGTGAAGCGCATCGAGGACGCGGGCTCGGCGACGATCGTCACGGTCAGCGTGCCCAGGTTCGAGGTCTTCAACAGCCGCTACCGGTCCGCCCTGGCCGCCACCGGCGCCAACGTCCTCTATGTCGATGTGGCGGCCCTGATCGCCGAGATCGAGGCCAATCCCGGCGAGTTCGGCATCGTGAACACCACCGACCGCGCCTGCCGCGGCACGGCGCTCGATTCGTTCCGCTGCCTGCCCGGGACCTATGTGACGCCCGACGCCAACCGCACCTATCTGTTCGCCGACAACGTCCACTTCACCGGCGTGGTGCACGAGATCGAAGGCGACGCGGTGCTGGCGGCCCTCCGCGCCCCGAGCCAGGTAGGCCAGCTCCCCTTCACGGCCCACGCCATCATGCGCTCCACCCAGGACGGCCTGGCCGAGTTCGGGCGCGCCGAGCCGGCCCGGGGCGGCGGCTGGAGGCTGTTCGGCTGGGCGGAGGGCGGCCAGTTCGACATCGACACGCGCGCCCGCGCCAGCGGCGTGGACGGCGACACCGCCGCGGCCACGGTCGGCGCCCTGCGGACGGTGCGGCCCGGGGTCACCGTGGGCGGGGCGTTCAGCTGGAGCCAGACGGATGGCGAGTTCGGCGGCGACACCGGCGGCTTCGACCTGCGCACCGTGACCGTGACGGCGTTGGCCCGGGTCGAGCGCGGCCCGTTCGACGCCGCCCTGCACGCCGCCTATGGCGACCTGGCGTTCGACGATGTCGAACGGCGCGTGGCGCTGGGCCCTGCCGAGCGGATCGAGGTCGGCGACACCCACGGGCGGATGTGGTCGGCCGGCGCTGAGGTCGGCGTGACCCGGCAGGCGGGCGCCTTCACGGTGCGGCCGCTGGCCGGGCTGCGCTACGAGCACGTCACCGTCGGCGCCTATGCCGAAGCCGGCGCACGGTCGACCCAGATCACCTTCGGCAAGCAGACCGTCGAGAGCCTGACCGCCTCGCTCGGCGCCGAGGCGGGCTGGGCCGCGACGGAGCGGGTCCGGCCGTTCGCGCGGCTGAGCTACGAGGCCGATCTCCTGGACGAGGCGCAGGCGCTGACGATCACGCCCAGCGGCGCGCCGGTTTCGTTCACCAGCGAGACGTTCCGGCCGGACGATAGCTACTTCGCCTATGGGGTCGGGGTGACGGCCGAGCTGCAGGCCGGGCTCTCCGGCAGCCTGCTTGTGTCCGGGACGTTCGGGCGCGGTGCGATGGACACCGCCGGGTTGCGGGTCGGCCTGCGCGGGCGGTTCTGACGCCTCAGGCCGCCTTCAGCCGCACGGTGGCGCGCAGCCCGCCCTCGGGCCGGTTCTCGAGGGTGAGGCTGCCGCCCTGGCTCTCGGCCAGCCCCTCCACGATGGCGAGCCCGAGGCCCGCGCCCCCCGTGCCGCGACCCCGCGAGGGCTCCAGGCGCTCGAACGGCTGGGTGAGGCGGGCCAGGGCCGCGGGCGGGGCGCCGGGCCCGTCGTCCTCCACCGCGAGGATCACGGTCTCGCCCTCACGCCAGGCCCGCAGCCGCGCGCTGCCGCCGTAGCGGACCGCGTTGTCGGTGAGGTTGTCGAGGATCCGGTGCAGGGCGATCGGCGAGGCGCGGACCTGCAGCGGTCCACCAGGTGGCGTGGCGTCGGACACCGGTTGGCCCAGTTCGCGGCGGCGCTGGACCAGGGCGGCGAACTCGGCGCGCACGTCCAGGGCCTCGGGCTCGCCGCCGGGCGCGCGCGTGACGCCCCGGGCGAACAGCAGGGCGTCGTCCACCAGCTGGCCCATCTCCTCCAGGTCGGCGATGGCGCGGGCCTGCTGGTCCGGGTCCGAAATGAACTCGGCCCGCAGCCGCAGGCGGGTCAGGTAGGTGCGCAGGTCGTGGGCGATGGCGGCCAGCATGCGGGTGCGGTCGTCCAGCAGGCCGCGCACCCGGTGCTTCAGCTCGTTGAGCGCCGACGACAGGTCCCGCACCTCGCGGACCCCACGCTCGGGCAGGTCGTGGGCGTGGACGTCGTCGGCGATGCTGCGGGCCGCCCGGGCGAGGCGGCGCACCGGCCGGATGGTCCACAGGCTGACCGACAGCACGCCCAGCATCACGGCGAGCGCGGCCAGGGCGAAGACGTAGGCCCGCTCGGCGACCCTCTGGACCAGGGTCTGGTTGCGCTGGACGATCATCACGTCGCCGGTCCGCAGGCCGACGAGCAGCCGCACGCGCCCGAGCGAGGGTTGCTGCCGGCGGACCTGGATGCGGAAGGGCCGGCCCTGCAGCTCCTCGCCGTACCGATCGAAGAAGCGGGCGAGGCGGGGCACGCGTTCGGCCGCCGCGCCGTTCGGCTCGATCGGAAATCCCTCGACCACCTCCACAGCCATCGGGCCGCGGTTGAGGGCGTCGACGACCAGCGGCCGGACATCCGGCGGCGCGGCCTCGACCGCCCGCGCCATGGCCGCGGCGTCGCGGGCGGAGGGGAGGCGGAAGACCAGGGGCCGGCCGTCGGGCCAGATCACCACCGCCAGGACGGCCGCCTGCAGCAGCACCAGCCCCACGGTCATCACCAGGGCCAGCCGCAGCGCCAGGCTGTCGCGCAGGCGCGGCATCAGCTCTTGGTGACGGGCAGGGCGAACAGATAGCCCCCGCCTCGTATGGTCCGGATCACCGTGGGCTGACGGAAGTCGTCGCGCAGCTTGCGGCGCAGGCGGCTGAGCTGGACGTCGATGGTGCGGTCGAAGGGCGTGGCGTCCCGGCCCCGGGTCCAGTCCAGCAGCTGTTCGCGGGTGAGGACCCGCTGCGGATGGGTCACGAAGGCGAGCAGCAGGTCGAATTCCCCGCCTGTGAGCTCGACGTCCGCGTCCTGCGGGTCGGTCAGGCGGCGCCCCGGCGCGTCCAGGGTCCAGCCGCCGAAGCGGTAGGTCTCGCGCGGCATCGGTCGCGCGGTGCTGTGCGCCTCGCGCGTGCGGCGCAGGACCGCCCGCACCCGGGCCACCAGTTCGCGCGGGTTGAACGGCTTGGCCACATAGTCGTCGGCGCCCAGCTCCAGACCCAGGATGCGGTCGATGTCGTCGCCCTTGGCGGTGACCATGATCACCGGCGTCTGCACCGGGGCGTTGCGCAGGCGCCGGCAGATGGACAGGCCGTCCTCGCCGGGCAGCATCAGGTCCAGGAGCACCAGATCGACCCGCCGCCGCTCGAGCAGCCGGTCCAACTCCTCGCCGCGGGCGCAGGTCGCCACGTCGAAGCCCTCGCGGGTCAGCAGGCCGTCCACCAGGAGGCGGATCTCGGGGTCGTCCTCGACGACGGCGATCAGGGTGCTCTCGGACATGGCGGACGCTCGCCGACTAGTTCGCAGACCGGTCGCGGCCACGGAAGCCGCAAACGGACGCGGTTACACTTCGTCACAAACGGGCGCCCCGGGTTCATGGGCCGACCAAACCGAGGCGCGAGAACGGAGACGTCCTAACACACGGAGTTTCCCATGCGTCCCCAACTTCTCCTCGCCTGCGCGGCGCTAAGCCTCGTGGCGACCGCCGCCGAAGCCGCCGGCAGCCGGAGCGGCTCGCGCTCGGTCCAGGGCCGGTTCGGCCACGGCTATGTGGCCAGCGGCTCGGTCGACTGGGGGAACGGCGCGGTGTCCCGCCAGGGCCAGCGCACCTTCAACAACGGCATGAGCCAGTCCGGCTGGAGCACCCTCTACCGCACCGACGACGGCTATACCCGTAGCCGCGGAGCCTCCGGCTCGGGCGGCCGCGCGATCTCGGCCACCAAGGACGTCTCGTTCGACGACGGCGGCGTCACCGTCAACCGCTCGGGCAGCACGGCCTCGGGCGACAGCTGGTCGCGCTCGCGCACCTGGCCGCGGCCCGACTGATGCGCCGCGTTCCGATCCTCATCGCCGCCCTCCTCGCGGGGGCGGCCCTCACCGGCTCGGCCTCGGCCCGCGAGCGGCTCGATCCGATGGAAATCCTGGAGAAGTCCGACGCGAACCGGGACGGCGCCATCAGCCGGGCGGAATTCATCGACGCGCGGCGCGCCCGGTTCGCCAAGATGGACCGCAACCGCGACGGCTATTTCTCGGACGACGACCTGCCCCGGATGGTCCGCAAGCGCGCAGGGGAGAAGGTCGACCGGGTTATCCAGGCCCTGGACGCCAACCGCGACGGCCGGCTCAGCCGCGTCGAGTTCGTGGACGGGCCCACCCGCCTGTTTGACCTGGGCGATGCGGACCGCAACGGCCTGATCGACCGCTACGAGATGGACCGCCTGCGCGCCCGGGTCGAGGCCCGGCGCGGCTAGGTCTACAGCATCTGCGGCAGGACCCGATCGGGCGGCCGATGGCCGTCCATCCAGGTCTTGATGTTGATGATCACCTTCTCGCCCATGTCGACGCGGGCTTCGACCGTGGCCGAGCCCATGTGGGGCAGCAGCACCGCATTGGGCAGCTTCAGGAGCTTGGGGTTGATCCGCGGCTCCTGTTCGAACACGTCGAGGCCCGCGCCGGCGACCTTGCCGTCGGCGAGGAGGTCGGCCAGCGCCTGTTCGTCGATGATGCTGCCCCGGGCCGTGTTGATCACGATCGCGTGCGGCTGCAGCAGCTTCAGCCGCCGCGCCGACAGGAGGTGGAAGCTGGCGGGATTGGCGGGGGCGTGCACCGTCACGATGTCGACCCGGGCCAACATCTGGTCGAGGCTCTCCCAGTAGGTCGCCTCGAGCTCGTCGGCGACCACGTGGCTGACGGGCTTGCGGTTGTGGTAGTGGATCTGCAGGCCGAAGGCCTTGGCGCGGCGGGCTAC
>NZ_LSJI01000103.1 GCF_001557235.1 Phenylobacterium sp. CCH9-H3
GGATGCCCGGGCACATGAACGTGCTGCTGGCCGAGGCCAACGTGCCGTACGACGAAGTGTTCGAGCTGGAGGACATCAACTCCGAGTTCGCGACTGCCGACGTGGCCTTCGTCATCGGCGCCAACGACGTCACCAACCCCGCCGCCAAGACCGACCCGGCCTCGCCGATCTTCGGCATGCCGGTGCTGGACGTGGAGAAGGCCCGCACGGTGCTCTTCGTGAAGCGCGGCATGGCGGCGGGCTACGCCGGCGTCGAGAACGAACTCTTCTTCCGCGACAACACGATGATGCTTTTCGCCGACGCCAAGAAGATGGTCGAAGGGATCGTGAAGGGGCTCTGAGCCCTCGCTGAAGAACTCGCTCATCCCACCTCGGCGGACTTCGACAGTCAGGCGTCCCCGACGGGAGGGACAGATGCCCGGCGGCTGATCCCTTAAGTCAGGAACAGAGGTGGTCTGGTCGGCGAGACAAGCGCCGATGGGCCCGAAGCCGGTCGAAGCCGGTCGCTCGGGCAGATCCGACGCCTGGAGTTGGCCCCGCAGGTCGGTCTCCGGACGACCCCGCCGCCACCGCGGGCAGGGCGACCCCAGGTGGGTTGCTCCGAGCTCGTGTCACTCGCCGGCCGCATGGCCGCCATTGGTCTGGAGAACCTGAGATGTCTGCCGCGCTGAAGACGATCGAACCGATTGGGGTCGAGGTCGACCTGGACCTCCGCTCCCCTGAGCATGACGACGAGGTGAAGGCGCTGTTTGAGGAGCATGGGTTCCTCCTCTTCCGCAACCAGGACCTGACGCAGGATCAGCAGCGTCGCATTCTCGCGCGCCTGGGCCCCGTGCTCGAGGACTTCCGCACCGTCGGCTACGTCTCGAATACGCGCAAGGACGGCATCCTCGGCGACGCCGACGTGTCGTTCCACTCCGACTTCATCTACACGCCCGTGCCGGCCCTCGGCATCTCGCTGCATGCGATTGAAGTGCCCTACGAGGAGACCTGGACGAGCTTCGCCAACGCTGTGCGCGCGCTCAACAAGCTCCCTCCGCAACTGCGCGAGCGGATTTCGACCCTGACCGGCCTCAACCTCTTCGCCGCCAGCGAGGAGGGCCTCGGCGGACGCCAGCGGCTGGAAGGCTACCCGGCGGGGGCGCCGCAGGCGACGCACCCCCTGATCGGCGTCGATCCGATCACCAAGCGGGAGACACTCTATGTCACCCAGCAGAACACGACGCTGATCCCGGAAGTCGACGAAGCCGAGAGCGAAGCCATCCTGGCCGAGCTGAACAGCTACCTCTACGCGCCGGAAAACATCTATCAGCACCGCTGGCGTAACGGCGACTTCATCGTCTGGTCGAACCAGGCGCTGCACCACGCGCGCGGCGGCCTGGTCCCGGGTAAGACGCGCACCCTGCAGCGCGTGTGCATCACCGAAGCCGTGCCCGACCAGTATGACGCCCCGATCCCTGACGATCGGCTGCCCGAGCACATGCGGAAACACTGAGGCTTGCGGACGCAACTGACGCGCGGGTCTGGCCCGCGCGTCGGCCGACCCCGCGCCGGCGCGACGCGCCGCTCGGCCTGAACGGACTGGAACTTCGGAGCCAAACCACCGTGACCCCCCAAGACGTCGCTGACCTCTACTCGCTGAAGGACCGGACCGTCGTGGTGAGCGGCGGGGCCCGTGGGATCGGTGCGGCCGTGAGCCGGACGCTGCACGGCCTGGGCGCACACGTGGTCATCGCCGACCTCCTCGAGGAGGAAGGCCGCGCAGTCGCCGCGGAGCTGGGGGAACGCGCCCGGTTCGAGCGTCTGAACGTGACGGACGAGGCCAACTGGGAAGCCCTGATCAGCGAGGCGACCGCTTGGAGGGGCTCGCTGGACGTCCTGGTGAACTGCGCCGCCATCGCGGTCATGAACGCCATCACCGAATTCCCCCAGGCCGACTTCCAGCGGGTGCTGGACGTCAACCTGATCGGCGTCTTCCTGGGCGTGAAGCACGCCGGCCGCGTCATGCGCGAGCAAGGGCGCGGCAGCATCATCAACTTCTCGTCCGCCGACGGGACCCAGGGCGCCAACTCCATGGGGGCCTATGCGGCCAGCAAGTGGGCCGTGCGCGGCATGTCCAAGGTGGCCGCGATGGAACTGGGGCTGCACGGCGTGCGGGTGAACACCATCTGCCCAGGACCGGTGAACACGCCGATGCTCAACCCGCGTCAGCGTCCGGCGGCGGAGATCGCCAAGACCCACCCATGGATGACGCGCATGCCCCTGCAGCGCATCGCCGAGCCCATTGAACTGGCGGCCGCCTGCGGCTTCCTGGCGAGCGACGCGGCGTCCTTCGTGACGGGTGTCGACCTCATGGTGGATGGCGGCGGCACGATCGGCATGTACTACCCGCACCTCGCCGGAGGCCCGGGCGTTCCGCCGGCCGCCTAGGACGGCCGGCTGGCGCCCACGGCGCTCAGTTCATGAGGGCGAGCTGGCGGCTCGATCCATCGCGGCCGCCAGGCGCCTGGGCGGTGCGGATGGTCCGGCCCGGCCAGCGGCTCCAGGCGTCCAGGTACCACAGGAAGAGTTCGCGCTGCGTGGCGATCCCGAGCCGACCGTAGGCGCGCTTCCTGTAGGTCATGACCGTCTCGACGCTGATCCCCAGATCCAGACCGATGCCCAGGGAGGTCACGCCATAAATGGTGCGGCTGCAGACCTCGGCCTCGCGACGCGGCATGCTCGGCATCTGGGCCGAGATGCACGCTTCGATCTCGTCGAGGGATGTCAGGGCGAAGGAGACATCCACCGTGCCTTGCGCCAAGGCCATGTGCTTGGCCAGGACCGCGAACAGCAGCGGCGCGTTCTCCTCCACCGACGCAAGATGGTCCGACGCCGAGAAATCAGCGTCCGAGGACGACAGGGCAAGCCCGATCATCGCGCCCTTCGTCCGCGCGCAGATCAGCACCCGATCCTTGATCCCACGGCGGCCGTAAACGTCTTCGCGCAGCGTCTCGTCACGCAGCGCCCGAATATCCGTTCGCACCGTGGCCCGCTCGGCGTCCGCCAGCCGCGCCCGCGCCTCGGCGAAGGTCGGGTCCCTGCGCCAGAGGCCGGCGCCGAGGTAGCGGTCGAGCTTCCGGTAGTTTTCGGAGCTGCCATCGATACTGGCGGTCGTGACACCCATCAGGTTGTCCGCGGTGAGCGCATAGACCGCGGCGTGTTCGGCGCCGCAGATCTGGTGGAGTGACTTCACGAGGGCCGAGTCGAAGCCGCGTTGTCCAATCGACTCGATCAATGGAGGCAACCCAGCCCGCAGCAATTCCGCCGTGTGCCCAGTAAAGACTTGCGCCGACGCCATATCGTTTCCTCCCGATCGGTGCGTCCTGTCTTCGAACGCATCCTGTCGCGCGGATCTTCGTGTCCCTGTCTGCGACTCTAATACAAATACCCTCGGTCACAAACCGGCGGCGACCGCATAGGCCGCGGACGCATTGCCGCGGCGTACAGCAGCCAGCCGACGGGCCGAGCTTGAGGATCAGATACGCTTTACCTAAGGGCAGGTCTGTCCCGATGGACGGTGACATCGAGCGCCGGGGCGCCGTGCTAGCCCTGTCGCACTCGCAGCTTCTGCGCGTCCGGACGCGGACAACGACCCCTGCCGTTCTCCCCGAGAGCAGCCCCGCCGGGTCGCCAGTCTGGCCGACCGCTGAGCTGGCAACGGGCGGGGCCGACCCTGGCGCCCGGTCCCCTACGGAGACGCCGATGCTGAAGACCCCCGCGCCGAGCGCGTTCGAAACCATCGCCGTCGATCGCCCCCTCCCGGGCGTGGCGCGGATCACCCTGAACCGCCCGGACACGCGCAACGCCCAGAACGCGACCATGCTCTACGAGCTGAACGCTGCGTTCGACGCCGCTTCGCGCGACGATGAGGTCAAGGTGATCATCCTGGCGGCGGCCGGCCCGCACTTCTCGGCGGGCCATGACCTTCGGGTGAAGGACTTCGTGGCCGACATGGAGCCCTACGAGCCGGTCGGCACCTGGTGCGGCTTCGGCTGCCGAGGCGCCGAGGGTCGCATGGCGGTGGAGAAGGAGATGTTCCTCGGCCTCTCTGAGCGTTGGCGCAACGTGCCCAAGGTGACCATCGCTCAGGTCCAGGGCAAGGCCATCGCCGGCGGCCTCATGCTGATCTGGCCGTGTGATCTGATCATCGCCGCGGAGGACGCGCTCTTCGCCGACAACACCGTGGCGATCGGCGTGGCCGGCGCCGAGTACTTCAACCACCCCTGGGAGCTGGGCGTTCGCAAAGCCAAGGAGATGCTGTTCACCTCCGACTTCGTGACGGCCCAGGACGCGCACCGGTTGGGCATGGTCAACCACGTCGTCGCGCCGGCCCAGCTCGAGGCGTTCACCCTTGAGCTCGCCGAGAAGATCGCCCGCAAGAACAGCTTCGTGCTCAAGCTGGTCAAGGAAGCGGTGAACAGCGCGCAAGACGCGCAAGGCCGCGTCAACGCCATGCAGACCAGCTTCGCCCTGCACCAGCTCAGCCACGCCCACAATGTCGACCTCTTCGGGGTGCCCATCGACCCGACGGGCATCGCCGGCTCCCTGCAGGGCAAGGCGACCTGGAGCGATCCCAAGGCCGCGGCGACGCCGGCAAAGTAGACAGCAAGAAAGCCGACATCCGATGCCTTTGATTCCCCTGGGCCGCGTGCCCGCGATGCAGGCTGCCCGGCAGGGCGAGGACGCCTGGGCGATCCGCCATGGCGACGATGTGGTGACCTGGGGCGAGCTGGAGTTGCACGCCAACCGCCGCGCCTGGGCGTTCAAGGACGCCGGTATCGGCGTGGGAGACCTGGTCACCCTCGCCCTGCCGAACGGCTCGGCCTTCTACGAGACCATGTTTGCGCTCTGGAAAATCGGCGCGACGCCCCACGTCGTGTCCTATCGCCTTCCGGCGGCGGAGCTTCGCGCGATCGTGGCGGTGGCCAAGCCCAAGCTGGTGCTCGCCTCGAACCCCGAACTGGTCGCAGAATACGGCGCGAAGCCCGGCGACTTCGGCCTGGACCATCCCAAGTCCAGCGCCCACGAGGAGATCGTGGTCCCGCGCTGGAAGGCGATGTCCTCCGGAGGCTCGACCGGGCTGCCGAAGATCATCGTCGCGCCGGGCCCCAACGCCTTCGACACCGACAAGCCGCCGCCGCTCCGCTTTCCGGAGTCGGGCCCGATCCTCGCGACGGGGCCGGTCTACCACAACATGCCGGTGACGGTGAATTTCCGGGCCCTGTTTGAGGGCCACTCGGTTGTGGGTATGAGCCGGTTCGACCCGGAGGAGGCGCTGCGCCTGATCGAGGCGTTCGGCATCGAGTGGACCAGCTTCGTGCCCACCATGATGATGCGGATATCGCGGCTCCCGCCGGAAGTCAGGCTGCGCCACGATGTTTCGTCCCTGAAGACCGTCTGGCACTGGGCGGCCCCCATGCCGCCGGATCTCAAGCAAGAGTGGATCGACTGGCTGGGCCCAGAGACGATCTGGGAACTCTATGGGGGAACTGAGGGCATCGTCACGACGATCATCAACGGCGTCGAGTGGCTGGCCCACCGGGGCTCCGTGGGCCGACCCTACCTGGACAAGATCAAGATCCTCGACGACCAGGGCCGCGAACTGCCGCAGGGCGAGGTCGGCGAGATCTTCGCCCTTCCGGCCAGCGGCCAGGGCTCGACCTATGAGTACGTGGGCGCGGAGGCGCGCACCGCCGCCGGCGGATACGAAACCCTGGGCGACTACGGCTGGCTGGACGAAGACGGCTTCCTCTACATCGCCGACCGGCGCACCGATATGATCGTCTCCGGCGGCGCGAACATCTTCCCGGCCGAGGTGGAGGGCGCCTTGATGGCGCATCCCGGCATCGAGATGGCCGTCGTCATCGGCCTGCCGCATGAGGAGCTGGGCGCGGCGGCCCATGCCATCGTCAAGCCGGCGGCCGGATGGGAAGGCCGCCTCGATCATCAGGGCCTCGTGAGCTTCGTGAAGGACCGGCTGGTGACCTACAAGATCCCGCGCTCGTTCGAGTTCGTCAGTGAGCAACTGCGCGACGACGCCGGCAAGGTGCGGCGGCAGAGCCTGCGCGAGGCGCGCATCGCCGCGCTCGCCGCAGATGCGGAAGGCGGATCCAAGCAGTCTGCGGGCGTCGCCTAGCTGGCGGGAGGCGTCGCCGGCGTACCCTCGGGCGCGACCTCGGCGGACGCCTCCCCCTGCGCATCCAGCGTAGCGCTGGAGGCGACGCTGCGGCAGATGAGGACGCTACAGGGGAGGCGATCGATCAGATCGGCGCCGCTGTCGCCCCACCACCAGCGGTCGAGGCGGCTCCGGCGGCGGCGGCCCACCATGACGAGGTCGGCGCGGAAGGCGCGAGCATAGTCAGCGATCACCCTGGCGCGCTCGCCCTGTGCGGTCGCGCCTTGCGCCTTGAGGCCCAGCCCGCGAAGGCGAACCAGGCCCGACTCAAGCAGGGGTTCGCCGACGCCGCGCACCGGAAGCGGGTGGATGGCGTCGGCGATCGTCAGGGCGGGGTGCTCGCGCTCGACGATGAGCAGGAAAATCTCGGCCCCAGCGCTGCGGGCGACAAGAGCACCCTCGTGCAGGGCGACGAGACCCTCCCGGGTGCTGTCGCTGACGAGCAGGACCCGCGCGTACACCCCAGCGCCGGGCGCTAGAGGACTTCGAGCGCGAGCGCCGTGGCCTCGCCGCCGCCGATGCAGAGGGACGCCACGCCGCGCCGAAGTCCGCGCGCCTTGAGCGCACCGATCAGGGTGGCGACGATCCGCGCGCCGCTCGCGCCGATCGGATGACCCAGCGCCGTCGCGCCGCCGTTCACGTTGAGCCGTTCGTGGGGAATGTCGAGATCGCGCATGGCGATCATCGCGACGGCCGAGAATGCCTCATTGATTTCGAAGAGGTCGACGTCCGCCACCGACCAGCCCGCCTTCTGCAGCACCTTGCGGATGGCCAGCACCGGAGCGGTCGTGAAGAGGGCCGGCGCCTGGGCGTGAGCCGCAGCGGCGACAATCCGCGCTTCGACCGGCAGGCCGAGCCGCTTGGCGGTCGCGCCGCGGGCCACGACGAGGGCGGCGGCTCCGTCCGAAATCGAGGCGGACGACGCCGCGGTGATCTTGCCATCGTCCGCAAAGGCCGGCTTGAGCCGCGGCAGTTTCGTGGGATCGGCCTTGCCCGGCTGCTCATCGATCTCGACGGAGGTCTGGCGACCGCGCACGCTCACCACGACCGGCGTGATCTCGCGTGCGAAGGCTCCGGTTTCGATCGCGGCGTTGGCGCGCCTCAGGCTCTCGAGCGCGAAGGCGTCCATGTCCTCCCGCGAAAACTGGTAGGCGCGGGCGGTCGCCTCCGCGAAGGCGCCCATCGGCCGCCCGGGCTCGTAAGCATCCTCGAGCCCATCCATCATCATGGTGTCGATGATGCGGTCGTGACCGATGCGCGCACCGCCCCGGTGCTTGGACAGAGCATAGGGGGCATTGGTCATGCTCTCCATGCCGCCGGCCACGGCCACGTCGATGCTGCCCGCGGCAATCGCCTCCGCGGCCAGGATCGTCGCCTGCATACCCGAGCCGCACATCTTGTTGACCGTGGTGGCCTCGACGGTTTGCGGCAGGCCTGCGGCGAGGGCGGCTTGGCGCGCTGGCGCCTGACCTAGCCCAGCGGGCAGGACGCACCCCATGTAGATCCGCTCGATGTCCATCGGCTCGGCCTCAGACCGCTCGACCGCAGCGCGCACGGCGGCGGCGCCCAGGTCCACGGCCGAGGCTGGCGACAGCGCGCCTTGAAAGCCCCCCATCGGCGTTCGGGCGTAGCCCGCGATGATGATGTCCAAACTAGCCAGCGACGCCGCTCCCGTAGCTGTGGGATCCGCGTCAGCCGATCCCCGATGACATGGCTGCAGGCCGCTCCCTAGCAGGGCGCGCGCCCGCGCCTTGTCGCCCTCGATGGGGACAGGGCAGGCGCGGTCGCGCCGCTAGGTATCCGACAATCATGTGACGAACGAGGAGGGGTAGGGTCATGATGCGCAAGGTGTTCCTGTTGGCGGGGGCCTCCCTGCTGTCGGGCATTTCGGCGGCCGGCGGGGCGATGGCCCAGGAAGCGGAGAGCTCGACCTACGAAGTCGAGACCGTGGTGGTGACGGCCCAGAAGCGCGCCGAGGACGTCTCCAAGGTGCCGCTTGCGATCACCGCCGTCAGCGGCGAAACCCTTGAGAAGCGTCGGGTGGACGAGCTGCAGCAGCTGCGGGTGCTCGATCCGAGCGTGAACTTCCGGCAGAGCACCGGTCCGCAGGCCTCGGGCTTCATCATCCGCGGCGTGGGCACGAGCAGCTTCTCGACCGGCATCGAGCAGAGCGTGTCGACCGTGCTGGACGGCGTCGTCCTGGCCGATCCCTCATCGGCCCAGGACCTGACCGACCTGGAGCGCGTTGAAATCCTCCGGGGCCCGCAGGGCATGCTGTTCGGAAAGAACGCCTCGGCCGGCGTCATCTCCATCACCACCCGCGATCCTGAGCTGACCGACTACAACGGCCGGCTGAAGGTTTCGTACGGCGAGCGTGAGGACTACCAGGCCCAGGCCGTCCTGAATGCGCCGCTCTCGGACAGCCTGGCGCTCCGCGTCACCGGCTCCTTCCGCCATCTGAAGGAAAGCGTCGTCAACCAGGTCAATGGCCAGCCCGTCGATCCGGTGAACATCAAGTCCGCCCGGATGAAACTGCTCTGGCGGCCGAACGACGACCTGAAGGCGGTGTTCGCCGCCAACTATTCCTGGTCGAAGCACTTCTGCTGCGCCCCGGTCTGGCTCAACGCCACGCCAGGCTACATCGTGGCGCTGTCGAACAGCACCTACGGTGTGGAGACAGGGCTCGGCAGCGAGACCGCGGCCTATGACTTCCAGCCGACCGGCAAGGCGAAGATCTATGGCGCCTCCCTGAGCGTTGACTACAACCTCGGGGACTACACGCTGACCTCCGTGACCGGTTACCAGGAATCGCATCGCCTGGGTCATTTCGACGCCGACCAGCACGCCTTCGACTACCTGAGCTTCGGCGGCGCGCCGATCTCGTACCGGAACTACTCCGAGGAATTGCGGATCGCATCGCCCACCGGCGGTCGCTTCGACTACGTGGCCGGCGTCTATTATTTCCGCAGCTGGCTGACCAATACGGGGACGCTGGCGGGCTACCTGCAGAACCTCACGCCGCCCGCCACGCAGCCGACACCGAAACGTCTGCTAGTGAGCCTGTCCAGCTACACGAACAACCGCAACGAAAGCATCGCGGCCTTCGCACAGGGCAACCTCCATCTCACCGACCAGCTCTCCATCGTCGTGGGCGCGCGCTACACACACGACGACCTCGAGCTGCTCTTCGACACCGGACCGCTCATCCCCGGCAGCATCCCCTTCAACCCCCCGCGCACCTTCAGGAGCGCGCTGGACGAGGACAACATCTCCTGGCGCGTCGGACCTCAGTTTCAGGTCACGCCGGAGGTGATGGTCTATGCGAGCATCGCGCGCGGCTACAAGGGTCCGGGTACGAGCACCACCACCGGCGTGGTGATCGAGCCCGAGATTCCCATGACCTACGAGGCCGGGGTCAAAGGCACGGCCTTCGATCGGCGCATGCAGTTTGCACTGAACCTCTACCACAGTGATTTCAAGAACTTCCAGGCACAGGTCTTCGACCCGAATGTCCTGGCCACGGTTCTGCGCAACGCCGGCCGGCTGGAGACCCAAGGGGTGGAACTGCAGCTGCAGGGTCGGGTGACGCCAGACCTGACGCTTTCGTTCGCCGGCGCCTTCACCGACGCCCACTACAAGGACTTTGCCGGCGTCGCCTGCTATGCTGGCCAGCCCGAGCCGCCGTGCGGTCCGCCGACCCCGGGGTCGCCGCAGCGCGTCTTTAACGCCAAGGGCCTCAGGCTCAACGGCACGCCGAAGTGGACGTATTCGGTGACGGCGGACTACCGCCGACCCAACCTCATCGAAGGCTTTGACGGCTTCGCCCAGGCGTCCTGGAACTGGCAGGACGACGTTGTCTACGCCGCGAACGGCGACCCCGGCACCCGGCAGAAAGCGTTCGGCCTGTTCGACGGCGAAATCGGCATCGAACCGCAAGATGGACCGTGGCGCGTTTCGATCTGGGCCAAGAACCTATTCGACAAGCGCTGGGCTTCGCAGATCGGCGAGGCGCCGATCCGGGTCAACAACCCGGGCGGCTACACCGCCTATCGCAGCCCCGACTCGTTCCGTCGGGTCGGCGCCCAGATCGAGCTTCGCTTCTAGCGGTAAGCGCCAGGCCACCGGCTGCGGTGGGCCTGGCGCGGCCGGCTCACCGCCGATTTTCGGACTGGTCCCGGCCGTTGGGGACTTGTTGGCGGCGCGCATCGCGCCGCATCGATGGTTGGATAGACGCCGCGGCCGGCGTCGGCCCGGACGCACGCAATGGCCCAGAGCCAAGGTCGTAACCCTGATCTGCCGCCATCGACGGTGGGAAGCGGGGTTCTGAGTATCGGGCCCACGAGGGAGGCGTCCTTTTCGCGGGGATACCTGCGATACGCCCTCATGGTCCTGTTCCTGCTCAACGTCGTGAACATGGCAGACAGGTCCATCATGGGCGTGCTGCTGGAGTCGATCCGGCAGGACATGCACCTCACCGACACCCAGATCGGCGTCCTCACGGGCTTTGCGTTCGCCCTGTTCTATGCGGTAGCGGGCGTGTTCATCGCGCGCCTCTCGGATCTCTACGACCGCAAGTTCGTGCTCGCCGCCTCGCTCCTGGCCTGGAGCGCCATGACCGCGGCGACAGGGGCGTCGCATGGCTTCTGGCAGTTCTTCCTCGCCCGCATGGGGGTCGGCGTGGGCGAGTCCAGCGCCATTCCGACGTCGAACGCCATGATCGGCGACTACTTCCCGGCGGCCCAACGTCCCCTCGCGCTGGCCGTCTTCACCGCCGGATCCTTCCTTGGCGTCCTTCTGGGATCGCTGATCGGCGGCTACGTCGGGGCCCAATTCGGCTGGCGCTGGGCTTTCGTGGCCGCAGGGGTGCTGGGCCTACCCCTGGTCCTGCTGACCCTGACGCTCCGCGACCCTCCTCGGGGCGGCTCGGATGGGGCCGCGGTCGGAGAGGCTGCGACGTTCCGCACGACCCTGAAGACTTTGGCCGGTAACGAGGCCTTCCTGTTCCTCATCCTGGCATCGGGGTTCATTACGTTCCTATTGTTCGGCGTCATCGGCTGGTTCCCCGCCTACCTGATGCGCAAGCATGGTCTGGATCAGACGACCGTGGGTCTGTTCTTCGGGGTCGCCCTGAGCCTTGGTATGGCGGTCGGCGCCGTGTTGGGCGGCATCGCGGCCAACCGCTTGGCGGCGGGCTCCCTGCGATGGCTCACGCGCCTGCCCCTCCTGGCATCGCTTCTGTTTGTGCCGCTGTATGAGCTCGCGATCTTTGCGCCCGAACCCTACCTGGCCCTGGTGTTCATCGGGCTGGCCAGCGCCGTGGGCGGCGCGACCCTGGGCCCAGTGCTGGCGGCCATTCAAACCGTCCTTCCCCCGCAGATGCGCGCCACCGGGTCAGGCTTCACCGGGTTCTCGGGCAGTCTGATCGGACTGGGCGGCGCGCCGCTCGTCGTGGGAGTCCTCAGCGACCGGTTCGCGCGGGCGATGGACGCGGGCGATGCGCTGCAGCGCGCGCTGGCGATCGCCGTGCTCATGGGCGTGTTCGCCTCGCTGTTCCTCTGGGCTGCGGACCGTGCTTTTGGCCGAAGGCCTGCCGTGGCCGCCACGGCCCCCACATTCACACGGCGCCGGGCCTGGTAGCGGCGCGAACAACAACCGGTGCGGCGGCCAAGTCCGTCGCGTCGTAGGCGTGACGAAGGAGAGCGTCGATGGCGTTGGAGCAGCAGACCGACTACGGAGCGCGACTGGATCTCGCAGGCCGCGGTTTCGTGGTTCTTGGGACAGGCGCAGGCATTGGCGGGGAGGTCTGCCGCGCTCTGACCCAGGCCGGGGCCCGGGTGCTCTGCGTCGATCAAGCGCTCGCGGCGGCGCAACGGGCAGCGGACGAAGTCGGCGGGATCGCCATGGCGGCCGACATCACCCGCCGTCCCGACATGGAAGCGGTCTTCGCCAGGGCTCAGTCGGAGTGGGGCGACGACTTCCAAGGGGTGGTCGACGTGGTCGGCGTACCCGTTCCCGGTAAGCTCGCCGAGACCGACGACGCAACTTACGACCGGCAATTCGATCTGGTGCTACGCCATGCGTGGCTGACGATTTCAATCGCGGGGCCGATGCTCGCGAAGACCGGGTCAGGCTCGCTCATCTTCATCGGCTCACTCGGCGGGCTGCGATACCATCCCGGGGTCGCGCTCTACTGCACGGCCAAGGCGGCGCTGACGATGCTCGTGCAGGCGGCGGCGGACGAATTCGGCCCGTCGGGCGTCCGCGTGAATGTCGTCGCTCCCGGCCGGATCCGCGACTCGGGCGTCTCGCGGCCGACGGAAGATCAATGGGCGCGGATCTCGTCGGCGACGCCGTTGAAGCGCCCCGGAGAGCCCAAGGAAGTGGCCGGAGCGGTTCTCTTCCTGGCGTCCGACCTCTCGAGCTACGTCACGGGTGAGACGCTGGTCGTTGATGGCGGGGTGCGCGGCATGATCGCGACGCCGGCGTCGTGACCTAGGCGACCGCCACCGCCGGACGGTCAGCTCGCGGCCGGCGGTTCGCCGGCCGCCACGGCCCAGGCCGTCTTCTCTTGCTCCACGGCCGCGATCCGCCGGCCCACCTGCCAGAGAACGATCAGGGCGATCACCGGTGCAATCAACATGGCGAAGACCCCGGTCTGCAGCGATCCGGTCACCGTCGAGACCTTACCGCTGACATATGGCCCCAAGGAGATCGCGACCATGGTGTTGCCGACCAGATAGAGGGCTCCGACCGTCCCGTACATTCGCGGCAGGACGAGGTCCTGCAGCGCGGTGACCGCGCCGCCCACAATGGTGCTGGCGAAGAAGTAGATGAGGGGCGCGACGAGCAGATAGCTCTGCAGATCCTGTCGGGTGAACATGAAAAGCACGAGCGGGATGGGCACGGCCGCGGCGATCATGCAGACGAACAGGCGGCCACGGTGATCGCGCTGGCGCCAGCGATCCGCGAGAAAGCCGCCGAAGATCGATCCGAGGACGGCCGCGACCGCGCCGGGCAGGCCGATGAGCGGGCCGATCTCGGACGCGCTCACGCCAAAGGTGCGGATGGCGTAGGGGGACGCCCACAGAAGGGAAACGTTCCAGGTCATCCCCGCGCAGCCGAGCCCGAACACACACCAGGGGAAGACGCGACGCTTCCACATAAGTTCATAGGCCGGCGGATCCAGATGGCGGAGCGTTTGCACCCAGGAGACAATTGCGTAGAGGCCGAAGCCGTAGGTCACCCATTGGCCGACGTCTCCGGTCAGCCGGATCAGTAGGGCGGCGGCGGCCGCAATCAGCCCTAACGCGACCAGGTTGCGGACAAGTCCCCCTTTGAACCGGGCCGCCGATATGAGGGTGAACGGCGGAAGGATTGACATCAGGTCGGCCAGGAACAGCCGCCAGACGCCGGGGCGCACGACCGGCTGCGGCGTCCCGTCGGCCGCGAAGCGACCCGGTTCGCGCAGACTCAGCACCCAGAGCGCCAACAGCACGCCCGGTGCGCCCACGGCGAGGAACGCCACCTGCCATCCATGTAGTGCAAAGGGCGCCGCGCCGGCTCCATGCGCGTTGTTCCAGCTGTCCGACAGCCAGCCGCCCAGAGGCAGGCTGATCCCGGTTCCGAAGTAGGATCCGGCCGAGTAGATCGCGATCGCCAGTGCGCGGCGGTTCTTGGGAAACGTAGAGCCCAGGATCGAATAGGCGGCGGGCGAGGCGCTCGCCTCGCCGACGCCGACCCCGATCCGGGCCGCCGCGAGCTGGGGGAAAGAACTCGCCAGGCCGGAGAGCATGGTCATGGCCGACCACAGCCCGAGCCCCGCAGCCATGAGGCGGGTCCGCACCCAATTGTCGGCCAAGCGGCCCAGGGGGATCCCGAACACGGTGTAGAAGATCGCGAACGCCGTGCCGAACAGATAGCCCAGCTGGGCGTCGGTCAGCCCGAGGTCGCCTTTGATGTCCTCGGCCAGGATGGACAGGATCTGGCGATCGATGAGGCTGCAAGCATAGACCAGCACCATGACGCCGAGCACGTACCAGGCGTATCGCCCCGCGCGTTCCGGAGCCGTTGCGCGGAGAGGTGCCGAGTCCTGAGACGCCGGGTCCTGGGCGCTCACGCGGGCGCCTTCAGCGAGTCCATGTCGATGACAAAGCGATAGCGGACATCGCCTTTGGCCAGGCGAGCAAAGGCCTCGTCGACTTGGTCCATCCGGATCATCTCGACGTCCGCGGCGATCCCGGCGCCGGCCGCGAAGTCCAGCATCTCCTGGGTCTCAGCAAGGCCGCCGATCATCGAGCCGGTGACCACCCGGCGCCCCATGGCCAGAAGCATGGGCGACACCAGCGGCATGGTGGTGGGCATCCCCACCAGGCAAACGGTCCCGTTGAGCTTCAAGAGCTCGATATAGGGATTGAGTTCGTGGGTCCCCGAGACGGTATCGATGATGAAGTCGAACGACCCCCGGTGGGCGGCCATCGCCTCGGCGTCGGTCGAGAGCACGGCCGCCTCCGCGCCGAGCCGCTTGGCGTCTTCGGTCTTGCCGGGAGAGGTTGAGAAGACCACGACTTTGGCGCCCAAGGCCGCAGCGAACTTTACGGCGACATGCCCCAGCCCCCCCAGGCCGATGACGCCCACCTTGTGTCCAGGGCCGACGCCGGCGCGCCGGAGCGGGGAGAAGGTGGTGATGCCGGCGCAGAGCAGCGGCGCGGCGCCGGCGGGATCAAGCCCTTCGGGGACCACCAGCGCGAAGTGTTCGTCCACCACATAGTTGTTGGCGTAGCCGCCGAACGTCATGCGACCCTGGCGATCCGGCGCGCCGTAGGTGGGCGTCATGCCTTCTTCGCAATGCGGCTCAAGACCCTGACAGCAGGGCCCGCACTTGCGGCAGCTGTCCACAATGGTGCCGACGCCAGCCCAATCTCCCGGCTTCAGCTTTTTCACCTGATCGCCGACAGCGACCACCTTTCCGACGATCTCGTGGCCCGGCACCACCGGGTAGGCCTGCCAACCGTAGGCGTCTTCCACGGCGTTCAGGTCGGTGTGGCAGATGCCGCAGTACTTGATCTCGAGCACGACATCATGCGGGCCGGGATCGCGACGCTCAAAGCTGAACGGGGCGAGCCGCCCCTTCGCAGACATCGCCGCATAGCCATAGGATCGAACCACGATCAGCCTCCCAGAATCCTACCGGGCCGCCTCCAAAGCGGAGCCCGCTTTCGCGCGCGGCGCGGCAGGATCCGGCCAGGAAGCGGCCAGCCATTGGGCTGCATGGTAGGGGTTGGGATTGCGATTGATGTCCCCCGGGTGAGGGACCGGACGATGGGCGCCGCCGCTGCAGGGACGGTGTTCCAGGATCGGTCCGCGGTGAGGGCCAGACGCCGGTCGGCATTTCCGGGACGAGACGACAGCGCTTCGTTAGTCTCGCGAGGCCGCGGGGGCAGAGGGGACGTTTTGGCCAGGAAGGCGAAGACCTATCAGCGACGACGGAGCCGGGGCGAGCTCTCCCAGACCATCATGTCGGCGGCGACACAGCTCTTCGCGGACAAGGGGTACGCCGAGCCGTCGATACGCGAGATCGCCGATGCGGCCGGTGTGGCCCTGCCGACGCTCTACCGGCTCTTCGTCGACAAGCGGGACCTCTATGTTCAATGCGCGCTCTCGGCGGCGCGCAGCATCGGCCAGGAACAGCTTCGCGTCCGCGAGCTGGGGGGCGAGAGCGAGGTGGTCCTCTATCGGTACCTCCGACAATCGATGGAACGGCCGGAGGGGGATCGAGCGGCCCACCTCGCATTGGTCAACCGCGTGTTCCTAGACGGCGACGACAGCATTCTGTCCGGCCAGTTCGAAGCCTATCGCGCGTCCGCCTGGTACATCGACATGACAGCGCTCGCCGCTCGGGCCTCCGGGGGCAGGACACCCAACCTCAGAATGCTCATCCTGACGACCTTCATCTCCCAGCTCCGCACCACCGTGCGGATGTGGCCAGAGGCCGCCCGCGACCTGGGCACCCTGGATCAGGTGCTGCAGGAGACGCTGGCGATCCTCCTGCCCGGCGTCGATTGGGCGGCTGTCGCCGTGCAGGCAGGCCTCGCTCCAGAGCCCGACGTACGCGCTTCTACGACGTCCCTTTCTCTGCGCTGAAGCGGACCTAATCAGACCAGACCCCTCCGTCCCCCACGGCCGGCGGCGCGCGTCCCTTTGGAAGGGGACTTGTTCGCTTCGGCTCACATGACAACGCTCGTTGATATCAATCGATAACAACAAGCGTTCTTAAATTAGGGGGTGATCATGAATCTGCGCCATCCGCGCCTGCGCGGCCTGCGGCATGTCTGGCTCGCCACGACGGCGACAGTCGCGATCCATAGCGGCGCCCACGCAGCCGAGACGGCGCCGGAAGCGGACAAGGCCGAAGTCATTGAGGAGGTGGTGGTCACGGGGTCGCGCATCCAGCGCGACGGCTACGCCACGCCCACGCCCGTCGCGTCGCTCCCCGCAGAGCAGCTTCTGAAGGCTGCGCCCGGGACGATCTTCGAGGCCTTGGCCACACTTCCGCAAATGGCCAACACCTCGACGTCGATCAACACAACCCACCAGAACATCGGCCTTGTCCCGGGCACGGTGTTCAATCTGCGGGGGCTCGGCAGAACCCGCACCCTGGTCCTGATGGACGGTACGCGCTTCGCGCCGACCTACCAGGACGGCACGGTCGATGTAGACATCATCCCGCAGATGCTGGTCCAGCGGGTCGAGACCGTGACCGGCGGCGCGTCGGCCGTCTACGGGTCCGACGCCGTCGCCGGGGTGGTCAACTTCATCCTCGACAAGACCTTCACCGGAACCAAGATCACCGCCCAGGGCGGAGTTTCGAGCCGGGGGGACTACGAGAACTACAATCTCGGGCTGACCCATGGCCGCGACCTCGGCGAGCGCACTCACATCCTGGCGAGCGCCAACTACGTGGAGAACTGGGGCTTTCGCGCCAATGAGCGACCTCAGTACTACCTTTATGGTTTCCAGGCCGGCCAGGTCGTCGGCTCGACGGCGGCGGCGGGAACGGCGGCCAATCCGCGTGTCACCGTGCTCAATTCGGTCTGGAACGTCGTCCCATGGCAAGCGATCGCCACGTCGGGCCCGTTCCGAGGCGCGGTCATCTTCGGAAATGGCGAGTACCATCTCCCGGCGATCAGCGGGCTTCCCACCGGTTCGGCCGCCGTCTTTGTCGTGCCGCCGACGCAGCAAGGTGGCCGCTATCCCCTGCCGGGCGGTGGCACGTCCGACCTGACGACTGTGCCGGACGACTGGACCCAGGCGCCGCATACGCGCAACGCGACGGTGTTCGCGCGGATCAATCATGATTTCGGCGGCGATCTGACTGGGTTTGTACAGGCCGGCGGCGCCAAGTTCTCGCTCGACAACCTGGGCCATGCTCCGTTCACGACCGGGACGCGGATCTTCAGCGGCAATCCCTATCTGCCGGCGGCGCTGCAAGGGATGCTCACGACCTCGAACACGCCCTTCTTCACCTTCTCCCGTCAGTACACGGGCATCGGAAGCCAGGAGTCCGGCACCGACCTAACACACTTCAACCTCGGGGCCGGGCTGGACGGCAAGGTAGACCGGTTCGCCTGGCGGCTGCGCTATCAGCACGGCCAGTCGGATCTGCGGGGCTTCTACAACAAGATGATTGTCGCCACGAACTTCGCGGCGGCGTCCGATGCTGTGCGGGACTCCAGCGGCAGGATCGTCTGCGCGCCCACGCTGAGTCCGGATCCCGCCGTCCGCGCCCGCTACGCCGGTTGCGTGCCATTTTCGGTGTTCGGCGACGAAATCTCGCCGGCCGCCTTCGACTACATCACCGGCAACTCCGTCTATAAGACGAAGAACCGTAGCGACATCATCACGGCCGACATTTCCGGAGACCTGTTCGACCTATGGGCGGGTCCGGTCTCGGCCGCCGCCGGGTTTGAGTTCCGTCGCAACACGCTGGATCTGCGCAGCAACTCAGACCCGAGCATCCTCTACGACATCACCGGCCTGAGAGCGATCACCGCACAGCCGGCGCGGTTCTTCTTCAACAATGTCGGTGTCGCCGACGGGTCCGTGAACGTGAAGGAAGGCTTCGCTGAGATCGCCATCCCTCTCGCCAAGGACATGGCGTTTGCGAAGGCGCTCGAGCTCAACGGCGCCGTGCGCTACACCGACTACAGCACGAGCGGTCCCGTGACGACCTGGAAGGGCGGCTTCAGCTGGTCGCCGATCGAGGATGTGCGCTTCCGCCTGACACGCTCGCGCGACATCCGCGCGCCGAACCTTCAGGAACTGTTCCTGGGGCCAACGCAGAACCAGGCGGGCTTCACCGACCAACACACCGCGGCCACGTCCGGCCTACTGACCATCATCGGTGGCGGCAACCCGGACCTGCGTCCAGAAAAGGCTGACACGCTGACCTACGGCGTCGTGCTGCAGCCCCGGTTCCTTCCGGGCTTCCGCCTGTCGGTGGACTACTATGACATCAAGATCAATGACGCGATCTTCTCGCTGACGACGGCCAACATCGTCGCCACCTGCGAGCTGAGCGGGGGAACATCCTCGGTCTGCGACCTGATCAAGCGTCCGCTGCCGTTCGCCGATCGGACGCCCGCCAACTTCCCGCTCAGCATCCGAACGGTGCCGATCAACCTCTCCAAGTTCCAGACGCGTGGCATCGACATCGCCTCGAGCTACCGAACCGAGATTGGCGAGGGCGTCCTGAACGCCTCGCTGGCGGTGACCTATCTGAAGAGTTTCAAGACGCAGGATTCCCCCACGACGCCAAGCATCCAGTACGCGGGGAAGACGGACACTCACTTCCTCCCCAAGGTGCGCGGCAACTTGGCGCTCGACTATCAGATTGGCGACTGGTCGCTGTTCCTGCAGGAGGAGTTGATCGGAAAGGTCTCGTGGGGGCCGCTGTTTGTTTATGCGAACCCTGATCTACCCAAGGTGCTCTACACCCACGTCACGGTCTCGCGCCGGATGAAGGTCGGCGGGGCGGACGCGGAACTGTTCGTCAACGTGCGCAACCTCTTCGACAAGGACGCACCGATCTACACCGGCGACAGTCCCGCGCCGGCCTCGATCCTCGACACGCAGACGCGAGTCTACGACGTCGTGGGACGCACGTTCACGGGCGGGGTGCGACTACGATTCTAGTGAAGGCGCTCTAAAGGCGGCGCAAATCTAGCCGGAGGCGCACCTTGCGGCTCCGGCTGGGCTCGACTCAGGCTGCCCGACGCGCCGATCACAACCTCCCACGAGGCGCGATGATCCGATGCGATCAGACGCCCGCGCGCGCTCGATGCATGCCGGCGCAGCTGCGTCAGCGCCGAGCCGGCCGCGCTCTACGCGACCTTGGACGCTGTCGGGCTGCCTAGCACCTTCGTCGCCCTTGGGGCGACCTGCCGGTGGCTTCGCTTCTGGCGCGCGGGCCTGCGACGCTCTTCGTGGCCGGGGTGACCTTCGGGTTGCTGAGCGTGCGCGCGGCCGCGGGTCGCGCGGCCGGTGCGATCTCCGGTCGCCATGCTCCGTCCGAAAGATCAACAATAGAACGGGGCGCCTCAGTGAAGCTTGGAGCCCGGAAAGCCGGCGGGCGCTATGCCTTCGGAGGCCCCTTACCACGCATTGCGCGGATCTGAGTTCTGCCCAACTCCGCCAACTGGTCGTACAGCTGCATGTGAGCGTCGAGCACGGTGAGCGGGTCCACGGCGGCGACGGCATCCTGCGTGGCGTCATCGAACTCGTCGACGGCGCTGGACTGGATCAGCATGAACTTGTTCTGCGCGAAGACGTGGGCGATGCGCGGCTTGCGCAGCAGGAAAGCGGCCACGATTGCGTTCTGGTCAACCTCGAGAATTTCGGCGAAGCGCGCGACGCGCGCGAGCAGCAGGCCGGTCGTGCCGTTCTCGAAATCCTGATAGGCGCGCGTCGAGATGCCCATGCGTTGCGCCATCACTGGCGGACGGATGCCCCGCAGTTTCCGCAAAGGCTTGAGGATGAGGGGCGCAAGTTCGGCAAAGACATGGTGGTCTGGGTCCTTCGCAACCATGGCAATCGTCCCGAGGCCAACGCGACTTATCGTGGAGTAGGCGGCACGCCGCGCGCGATCAAGCGGTGCTAAGCGTGTTGCCTCCCTCGCAATACGGGTTCGACCGGTGCGAAATGCGCCATTCGGCAGGATTTCTGCCGTGATTGCGCAGCCGTTCTTCCGAGTATTCCGAAAACATAGACCCCGACGGTGTTCGCTGGAACATTCGTCGAGTTGTCGTCATTTCTGTGGATATCAGTAACCTGCCGCGGGTGCAGTGTCTTGGGTTCGGGTCTTCGCGTAGCAGGTGGGGTCCTTGGCGTGGCGTTAGGCCTCCAGGCCGCCACCCAGTTCGTCGGCTGGACCTTCGCTTGGTCGTCCGCCCTGGGTCCTGGACTCACCGTCTCCAGCGACCTCGTTCTCTACCCGCCCTGGCGCGTGGTCGCGTGGCGCGCGGCCTTTGCCGATCAGGCTCCAAAGGTGTTCTCGGCTGCCGGCTCCTTGGTCCTGCTCGGGACCGCAGGCGGCCTCGGCCTTGCGGTGCTTTTTGGTGGCGAGCCTACCGCGCGGCGGGCGCGTGGCTGGGGCGGACGCGCCGAGGCAAGGGAGGCGGGCCTTCTCGCCAAGGCCGGCTGCGTTCTCGGTGAACTGCACGGGCGACTCCTCATCACGGCCGACCTCCGCCCGACCCTCGTCACCGGCGGCACCCGCAGCGGCAAGGGCCGCGGCCACGTCGTGCCCAGCCTGTTGAGCTGGACCGAGAGCGCCATGGTGCACGATCCGAAGGGCGAGCTCTGGGAGACCACGGCGGGATGGCGCAGCAGCTTCTCCCATGCGCTACGCTTCAATCCACGCGAGCTGCAGTCGGCGCGGTGGAACCCGCTGGCCGAAATCCAGCCGGGCGCGACGGAGCTCGCACAGGTCCAGCGCCTGGTCGCGATCCTGTCCGACCCCGGGGGTGTGAGGGACGATGAGGCGATCTGGGACAAGTCGGCCTCGGAGATCCTCGAGGCCGTCATTCTTCACGTGCTCTACGCTTCCGAAGACACCGACAAGACGCTGCTGAAAGTGCGCGAGCTGTTGGCCGATCTCGACGAGGCGGCCGAGGCAATGCTGCGCACGCAACACCGGGTCGGCCCCGGTGGCGAGCCCGAGACGCATCCGTTCGTCCGCACCGCCGTGAAGGGCTACGCGGCGATGCACGACCGCTTTCGTACGTCTGTTCAGGGCACCGCGCGCTCGTACCTGAAGTGGCTCGCCGGCGACGATGTGGAACGCTGCCTTTCGGCCTCGGACTTCGCGGTGGGCGACCTGATGTGCGCGACCGCGCCCGTGAGCCTCTACGTCCAGGTGGCGCCCGCCGACGCCGCGGCGCTGAAGCCGCTGGTGCGGCTCCTCTTCTATGCGGCGGCGCAGAGTCTGACGGCGCATGAGAAGACCGATGCCGGTGGGCGACCGAAGCGGCACAGGCTGCTCATGGCGATGGACGAGTTCCCGCTGCTCGGCCGGGTCGAGTTCTTTGAGAAGAGCCTGCGCCTGATGAGCGGCTACGGGCTGAAGACGATGTTCGTGGCCCAGAGCCTCAACGACATCGTCGAGACCTATGGCCCGAACAACACCATCCTCGACAACTGCTTCGTCTACACGGCCTTCGCCGCGCTGGATCCGCGGACCCAGGACAAGGTCTCCAGGCTGACCGGCACCATCTCCGAAGTCCGCACCACCCGCAGTGGCCCGGCCGGCCTGGGGGCGGGCCGAAGCAGCGTTTCGCGTTCGGAGGTCGAGCGACCGCTTCTGGAGCCCGGTGAGATCCGCGGTCTGGCCGACGACGAACAGCTGGTCTTCGTCGCGGGCCACAAACCGATGAGAACCCGCAAGGTTCGCTATGACGCGCGGGAGCCTTTCCGCAGCCGCGCGGCCGTGCCTGCGCCGGTGGACGAGCGCATCGACACGCCGGGGCGCATGGCGCACCCGTGGGCGGGCCGCCGCGCCCTGGGAGAAGACCTCACGGCCAGCCTCCCGCTCTTCAAGGAAGTCGCCGCCGCCATGGACGAGAAGAAGGCGGTCGCAAAGGCGGCCGAGATCTACGAGCGGGTGGCCCACGACTATGCGGCCCAGGAGGCCGTGCTCGATCAGCTGCAAGGACGGCGCAATGGCTAGGCTGGACGACCGACCGACGCCCCGGGTGCAGGTCTACTTCGAGAACCCGAAGACCGAGGTGGCGCTGCGGCGAGAGGCGAGGGCGGGGCGGATGACGCTCAGTCGCGCGGCCGAGCAGGCCATCGCGCGGGGGCTTCAGCGCCGCCCGAACGCCGACCCGGAGGATCGGCTGCAGGCGCTGGACCGCGATCTTCGCGACCACATGCGCGCCACGGCGCGCGACATGACCATCGTCCAGGAGCTGCTGGTCGAATTTGCGCGCGCCTTCTTCACGCGGCTGCCCGACACGACCGCCGACCAGGACCCGGTGCTGCGCGCCGCCGTCGAGGTGCGCATCGAACGGCTGCTGGACGCCGCCGCGCATCGGATCGCCAACGGCGGCGGCCGCGTCGCCGAGGCGCCCGCTGGCTCGGAGGCGCGCACCATCCTGGCGGCGGAATGAGCGCCGAAGCCCTCGCCGACGCCCGCAAACGCGAGGCGTTGGATCACGCCCTCGGCGCGGAGATCCTGACGGCGCTCGGCGAGCCGGATGTGGTCGAGGTGCTCGCCAATCCGGATGGACGGTTGATCATCGACCGGCTCGGCGAGGGCCGCCAGCCGCTGGAGGTGCGCCTCACCCCTCAGGCCCGGGAACGCGTGATCCGGCTGGTGGCGGACTATGTTGGCGAGCCGATCACCCGAGAGGATCCCCGGCTCGCGGGCGTGCTGCCGACGGGGGAGCGCTTTCAGGGGTTCCTGCCGCCGGTCACGACCCAGCCGGCCTTCTCGGTGCGCAAGCGTCCCGCGGTGATCTGGTCGCTCGAGGCCTACGTGGAGATCGGCATTCTGAGCCAGCGCCACGCGGAGATCCTGCGCGAGGCCGTGGCCGCGCGGCGCAATCTGGTCATCTCGGGCGGGGCAGGGTCCGGGAAGACGACGCTCGCAAACGCGATCCTGGCGGAACCGGCGTTCGCCGCGGACCGTGTCTTCCTGATCGAGGATACGCCCGAGCTGCAGTGCTCAGCCTGGGACCTCGTCGCTGTGCTCACACGCCGGCGCCCGCGGCCGATCACGGTCGCCGACCTGGTGCGCGACGCGCTGCGAATGCGGCCCGACCGCATCGTCATTGGCGAGATGCGGGAGGGCCAGGCGGCGCTCGAAACCCTCAAGGCCTGGAACACGGGCCATCCCGGAGGCGTCACCACGGTGCACGCCAACTCCGCCGAAGAGGTGCTGTTCCGGCTCGAGGACCTGCTGGCAGAGGTAACGGCAAATCCCCCGCGGCGCCTCATCGCCCAGGCCGTCGACCTGATCGTGCACATTCAGCGCGCCGGCGCCGCGCGTCGGGTCGAGGGCCTACTGGTCCGGGACAAGGCCGAAGGCGGCAGCGGCTACCGCGTCGTGCCGGCCTAGCGCGCGCCCACTCGCCTCATTTCACGGCTGCCACCCTTTGAAGGCCGACCTGCGCCCTGCGTCCGGGCGTGATTGTGGCCGTAGTCCCGGAGCGTTTGCGGCGGGCTGCGCGGGCCCTTCGTCCGGTGGTCGGCTCGCCGCTCGCGCGTTTTCCCTTGGGGATCGCAGGTTGTCGGCGACGCGCGGGAGACTTGTCCGTGACGTGCAAATAACGCGCGGAAAACGTACAATATTTTTCCACAGATCGCAGTTGACAATACGAATCGTCTGGCGCTGACATTGCAACCATAGCGCGATGGAGCGCTCGGGATTGCATGGATGCGCAAGCTCTTCTCACGCGGCCTTTCGGTCGCGACGGCGACGTGCGGCCTGATGGCCGCCGGGCAGGCCTGGGCCGGCGGGGCGGGGATGCCCTGGGAGGGACCCCTGCAGCAGATCGTCGAGTCCGTCACGGGCCCGGTCGTGCAGGCCGCCGCGGTGATCGCAGTGGTGATCTTCGGGGCCGGGATCGCAATGAGCGAAAGCGGCTCCGGCATGCGGCGCGGGTTGGGGATCCTCTTCGGGCTCTCCATCGCCTTCGCGGCCTCGACCTTCTTCCTCGACTTCTTCGGCTTCGCCGGCGGCGCGGAAATCGCGTGATGAGGGACCCCCTGCATCGCGAAGGCTGGGATCTGCCGGTCGCCCAAGGCCTCGCCGAGCCCGTTCTGCTGGCGGGGATGCCCCGCGACTACGCGGTGGTGATGGGCACGGTGGCGCTCGTCCTCGGTCTGGCCCTACGGATCTGGTGGCTCGGGATCGGGTGGTGGGCGGTGGCTCACGCGCTTGGCCTCTACGTCGCGCGGGCCGACAAGCGCTTCTTCGACGTGCTGCGCCGCCATCTCGCCCGTCCCGGGCACCTGGACGTGTGAGGCGGTGATGCGGTTCCTCGACGAAGCCCGTCGCCGTCCGGCCAGCCTGGCCGACCACCTCCCTTGGGCGGCGCTGGTGGCCCCGGGCGTGATCCTAAACAAGGACGGCTCGCTCCTAACGGCCCTGGGATTCCGGGGCCCCGACCTGGAGTCCTCCACCGAGGACGAACTGATGGCCGTCCGCGCCCGGCTCAACAATGCGCTGCGGCGGCTCGGCAGCGGCTGGTGCCTGCACGTCGAGGCGCGCCGTCGGGCGGCCGATCCCTATCCGCAGACCGACTTTCCGCTCGCCGCCGCGCTCCTCGTGGACGCCGAACGGCAGGCGGCGTTCGAGGACGCCGAGCCCGCCTTCGAGACGGACTTCCGCCTCAGCCTGACCTGGCTGCCGCCGGCGGACGAGACGCGGCGCATGGAGAGGCTGCTGTTCGACGGGCTGGAAAAAGGTGATCGCGACTGGCGTGCGGCCCTGGAACGGTTCCAACGCGACGCCGACGCGGTGATGGACCTCCTGGCCGACACGCTTCCAGAGGCCCAGCCTCTGGGCGACGCCGAGCTCCTGGCCTGGCTGCACGCGAGCGTGTCGACGCGGCCCCACGACGTCGATCCGCAGGCCTGCCCCGCCTTCCTGGACGCGGCTCTGGCCGACGAGGCGCTCACAGGGGGCCTCGGCCCGCGGTTGGGGCGACAGACGTTGAAGATGGTCTCGGTCCGCGCGCTGCCGGCGGCCACCCGACCGGGCCTGCTGGACGCACTGTCGGCTCTGCCGTTCGCCTACCGTTGGACTGCCCGCTGGATCGGGCTCGACAAGACGGACGCGGAACGTGAGATCGTGCGGCTGCGCAAGCGTTGGTTCGCCAAGCGCAAGGGCGTGGGCGTCCTGCTGCGGGAGGCGATCACCAAGGAGGAGGTCCCGCTCCTCGACACCGACGCCGCCGGCAAGACCGATGAGTGCGACGGCGCCCTGGCGGCGTTGGGCGCGGAAGCCTGCGCCTTCGGCTATCTCACCCTGACCGTCACCCTGCTCGACGCGGACGCTGCGCAGGCCGCGGAGAAGGCGAGGGCGGTCGAGGCGGTCCTCAACGCCCAGGGGTTCCTGGCGCGGGTGGAAGATCTGAACGCGGTCGAGGCCTGGCTGGGGTCGTTGCCTGGCGAGCCCTACGCCGATGTGCGCCGCCCGCTCATCAGCACGCTCAATCTCGCCGATCTCCTGCCGGTCTCGGCCGTTTGGGCCGGGCCCTCGGCCGACGGATGCCTGGCCGGCCCGCCGCTCGCCGTGGCGCGGACGACGGGCTCGACGCCGTTCCGGCTCGTCCTGCACGTGGGAGACGTCGGCCACGCTATGGTCGTGGGCCCGACCGGTTCGGGCAAGAGCGCGCTGCTCGCCTTCCTCGCCCTCCAATGGTTCCGCTACCCCGGTGCGCGGGTCGTTTTCCTGGACAAGGGCCGAAGCGCGCGGGCCGTGACCCTGGCCTGCGGCGGCGCGTGGCGGGCGCTGGAGCCGGGCGCCGACATCGCGCTGCAGCCCCTGGCGCGTGTGGACGGGCCTGCCGAGCGGGCCTGGGCGGCGGAGTGGATCGGCGATGCGGTCGCGAAGGCCGGCGTCGAGGTGACGCCAGGACTGCGGGATGAGGTCTGGCGGGCCCTCGGCGCGCTCGCGGATGCACCGGCAGATCAACGTTCGCTGACTGTGTTCTGCGCTCTCGTGCAGGACCGATCGGTGGCCGCGGCGCTGGAGCCGCTGACGTTGAAGGGACCCCACGGCGGCCTGCTCGACGGCGCCGGCCAAACGCTCGACCCAAGCCCGTTCGACACGTTCGAACTCGAAAGCCTGATGGCCACGCGCTCGGCCCTCGGCCCGACACTCGGGGCGCTGTTCCATGAGCTCGAGCGCGACTTTGACGGTCGCCCGACGCTGCTCGTTCTCGACGAGGCATGGCTATTCCTGGACGACACGGCGTTCGCGGCGAAGATCCGCGAGTGGCTGAAGACGCTGCGCAAGCGGCGCGTCGCCGTGGTGTTCGCAACGCAGTCGCTAGAGGACGTCGCCGCCTCCTCGATCGCGGCCAGCCTGATCGAGTCGTGCCTGACCCAGGTGTTCTTGCCCAACCCGAGGGCGTTGGAGCCCGCGTCGGCGCCGCTCTACCAGGCCTTCGGCCTCAACCGCCGCCAGCTCGAGCTGATCGCCTTCGCGACGCCCAAGCGCGCCTACTACTGGCGCCAGCCCCAGGGCCGCCGGCTCTTCGATCTCAAGCTTTCTGGAGCCGGTCTCGCGCTCTGCGGCTCGGCCTCGCCGGAAGACCAGACCCTCATCGACCAGGTCCTCGCCCGCGCGGGCCCGACCGGCTTCGCGCGCGCCTTCCTCGCAGCCAAGGGATTCACCGATGTCGACCGCCTCTTCGACAGCCTCGCCGCGCCCGCGCTCGCCGCGGAATAGCTGGGTCGGCGCGCTGGCGCCGCTCGTGCTGGTGCTCGGGTCCTGCTCGGATCCGAAGCCCGCGCAGGCGCAGCAGGTCGTGTTCGATCCCAAGAACCACCTGGAGAATGCGCTCCAGGCGGCCCGGCAACTGGAGAGCCTGGCCAATGAGGCGCGCAGCCTCGCCAACCAGGCGCGCGAGTTGGCGGCCTCGCCCTACAGTCATCTCGGCGAGACGTCGCAGACCCTGCGGGACATCGGCGAACTCGCCCGCGCGGTGAAGGGCGTGGCCTCGGACGTCGATGGCCTGCAGCGCGACTTCGAGCGGATCTATCCGGCGACGGTCGACGGCCTCGATCCGAAGAAGGCGCTCGAGCAGAACCGGGCGCGAAACGCCCAGGCCCGGGAAACGGCCCTCGACCTCGCGCGCACCGCCGCCGAGCTGGAACGGCTCAGCCGTGGCCGCACCGGCCGGCTGGAAGGGGCGCTCAACGCGAGCAAGGGCGCCGAGGGGCAGACTGCCGCCATCCAGTCCTCGACCCAGGTGCTCGCGGTCCTGGCGGAGGACCTCGGGTCCATGCGCACGCTCCTGATGGCTCAGTCCCGGCTGCTTGCAGCAGAGAGCGCACGCCGATCGGCCGAGCGTGTCGCGGGCGCCGAGGCGAGGCGGCAGTTCTGGGGACGCGAGAGCACGTCAGTTCCGAATCCCGACTTCGATCCGTATTCGCCGCGGCGCTGAGGGCACGACGATGGCCGACGTCAGCATGCAGACGCCCAACGACCTGATGGTGGTGTTCTCGAACACCATCTCATCGGGCTTCGCGGCGCTTCAGGGGCCGGTGAATGGTGTCTTCGCGCTGATGATCGCCCTCGTGGTGGCGCTGACGGGGATCCAGTGGGCCCTGTCGTCAAACCGCGAAGTGTTGGCGAGCGGCTTCGCGAAAGTCCTGCTCATCGGCGCCTTCGCCTACCTGATCAATGACTGGGAGAACCTTAGCCTCGTCATTCAATCGGGTTTCGTGGATCTCGGCTTGAGGGCCGGCGGCGGCAACCTCTCGCGCGCCGACTTCCTCAATCCAGGCGAGGTGCTCGAGCAGGGCTGGCAGATCGTGAAGGCGCTCGGCGAGACGCCGGCGCCCGTCAACAACCCGCTCGACGTCATGGGCAACCTCACCGACGCCCTGATCCTGGGCTTGGCGATGATCGGGATCATGCTCGCCTTCGCGGTGCTGGCGCTTCAGATCATTGTCACCCTGCTCGAGTTCAAGATCGTGACCCTGGGCGGGTTCGTGCTCCTGCCCTTCGGCATCTGGTCGAAGTCATCGTTCCTGGCGGAGCGGCCGCTGGGCTTCGTGGTCTCCTCGGGACTGAAGGTGCTGGCGCTGGCCATCGTGGTGTCCGGCTCGCGCTCGGTGTTCGACCAACTGCAGCCCTCGGCCAACCCCGACCTCTACGAGGCGCTGGCGATCCTCGCGGCGTCCCTCCTGCTGGCCATGCTGGCGCTCTTCATCCCCAACCTGGCCTCGGCGCTCGTGACGGGTGGCCCGGCGCTCGGCGCGGGCTCCGCAGCCGCAGGCGCACTTGCGGTGGGCGGCGCTGCGGCGGCCGCAGTCGCCGGCGCGACAGGCCTGGGCGCGGCTGCGGCGCGTATCGCGGGGCCGTCGCGCGCCGCAGCCGGCGCAATCTCCGCGCGGCCGCCGAGCGCTCCCGGCAACGCGCCGCCGCGACCCTCGAACGACAATCCGCCACGCGGGGCGCCAGGATCGCCTTCCCCCTCGGCCGGAGGCGTCTCCGAGGCGCCGGCCCGCTGGCGGCCTGCCCCTGACGCCGGTCCCCCAACCCAGGGTGCGAAGCCGGACGCGGGGCCGGCGCCGGGCGGCCCCGGGCCATCGGAGGAGCCGCCCCACATCGCCCGCGAGACCGAGGCGGCCCGCCGGGACTTTTCTGCCGCGCTCAAGGCCGAACATCGGCCGCCGCAGGCGTCGCGGTCGGGCCGCCAGGCCGCCCTGCAGGCCTTCTTCGTCGCCAATGCCAGCCGGGGACTGCTTCCGGGCAACGAGACCTCGGGCGCACTCGCGCCGCAGCTGAAGGACGAGGAGGCCTGAACCATGCACGTCTTCTTCCGACCCAAGCGCACGCTTTCCGCCGCGCCGGAGGCGACGCCCTACCAGCGCGCAGGACAGGTCTGGGACGAACGCATGGGCCTCACCCTGGCGCATGCCCGCAACTGGCGGCGGATGGCGTTCGCGAACTTGGCGGTCGCCGCCTTCCTGGGGGCGGGGTGGTGGATGCAGGCCCAGCAGGCGGTGGTGAAGCCCTTCGTCGTCGAGGTCAGCCAGTGGGGCCAGACCCAACGGATCACCGCGCTGGACCAGCGCTATGAGCCGACCGAAGCCCAGGTCGGGCGCGCGCTCGCCGATTGGGTGCGCAACGTCCGGGGCAAGTCCGTCGACCCGGTGGTAATCCGGCAAAACTGGCTGGCGGCCTACGACCTCGTCACGCCGCGCGCCGCCGCCTTCCTGAACGCCTGGGCGCAGACCAACGACCCTTTCGCGGAGGTGGGACGCGAGGCCACCGCCGTCGAGATCCTGAACGTCGTGCGGCGAAGCGCCCGCACCTATGACCTGCAGTGGCGCGAGACCCGTTTCGTCAACGGGCAGCAGGCGAGCCAGGCCCGCTGGCGAGCGCTGATCACCTTCCGCCTCCAGGCCCCGAAGACCGAGGCCGAACTGCTGAAGAACCCGCTCGGAATCCGCATCGAGGACGTGTCATGGACCCCCGACGCCTCCTGATCCTTCCTCTCGTGGCGCTCGCGCTTGGCGGCTGCGCCGAACTCGCCCGCTTGGGCGTGACGACGGCCGGATCCAAGCCGCTGCCGGCCATGGCGGCCGAGCCGGAGCCGGCGACGGCGACGCAGGCCGAGACGGCCGTGGCGCCGCCTGCCCAACCGTTCTTCCCGTCGCCCGCGGTCTCGGCGATGGTGCCGATCCCCAACCCGCCCGCGCGACACCGCAGCGCCGCGGCGATGAGAGAGCAGGCGGCGCCCCAAGGCCGCGCCGCGATAGCCGCCGCCAACGTCGAGGCCCGCGAGACCTCGCGGGCTAAGGCTTTCCTCGGCGGCGTGCAGGTCTTCGACTACGAGCCTGGTCGGATCTACGAGGTGTGGACGGCGCCCTTGCGGGTCACGACGCTCAGCCTCTCGCCGGGCGAGAGCGTGATCTCCAAGGCCGCCGGCGACACGGTGCGCTGGCAGATCGGCGAGACCGAGTCCGGCGAAGGGCCGACCCGCCGCGCCCACGTCATGATCAAGCCGCTCGAGCGCAATCTCGAGACCAACCTCGTCCTGGCGACGTCGCGGCGCATCTACCTTCTTCAGCTGCGGAGCGGCGCGGCGGACGCCTTCAACCCGGTCGTGACCTGGGATCTGGCGGCCCTGCTGGCCCAGGGGGCGCGGGCGCCGCAGGCGCCGCCGCCCAGCGCCGAGGCGGCGCTGGTGACGCCGCAGGGAGCCCTCGACGCGGGCTACCGGATCCGCCCCAAGGGACGCCCGCCCGTGTGGACGCCCACCGCCGTCATGACCGACGGCGTGCGCACCTTCCTGACCTTCCCGCCAGCCGTGGGCTCCGCCGAGGCGCCGGCGCTGTTCGTCCTCAGCCCGAGCGGCGAGCGGCAGCTCGTCAACTATCGCCAGCAGCGTGGCCTGTGGGTCGTGGACCGCGTGCTGGAGGCGGCCGAGCTCCGCGTCGGCGGCCGTAAGGGCCAGGTCGTCCGCATCGAGCGCAGTGGAGGCGCTTCATGACCGCGGTACCCCAGGATCCCCCGATCCCCCCGAAGGCGCCGATCGCGCCGCTCGACGCCCGCGCGCCACGGCCGAAGGTGATCCGGCTTCGGCGCAGCTTCGTGAGCGTGCTGGTGATGGGCGCGTCCGGCCTGGTGGCCGGCGCGCTGGCCTGGGCGTTCGTGGTCCAGCCCGAACTTCGCGCCAACGCCCAGGCCGCCCGCCGCGCCGAACCCAGCGAAGTGCGCGGCGCCGTGCGACCGAGCGAGCGGGTGACGGACGGCCCCGCCAACTACGCCCAGCTGGACAGGCTGCCGCCGCCGCGAACCCTCGGCGCGAAGCCGGACGTGGAGCGATCCACCCCTGAGGCAGGAACCCCGGCGCCGCCGCAGCCGCCACCCGCGCCCCGGACCCAAGGGCCGGAGGCCCGCGCCTCGGCGCTCTTCTTCGCGGGCGACACATCCGCCGGAACCCCGGCGCCCGCTAGCGGAGATGGAGCACCTTCGCGGGACTATGCGGCGGTCTACAACACGCACGCCCTGCTGGCGCCCATCAGTCCCTATGAGATCAAGGCGGGCAGTGCACTTCCGGCGGCCCTCCTCACGGCCATCGACACGTCGCGCGCCGGACCCGTGGTGGCGGCGGTCACCGAGAACCTGTTCGACACCGTAACCGGCCGGCACCTCCTCGTGCCGCAGGGCTCGCGCCTCCTGGGCCGCCACGAGGGCGAGAGCCGCTACGGCGATACGCGCGCCGTGATCGTCTGGGAGCGTCTCCTGCTCCCGAACGGAAAGAGCCTCGTGCTCGCCAAGGAGCCGGGCGTCGACGCGCAGGGCGCGGTGGGGGTGAAGGGCCGGGTTGACCGGCGGCTGGGCTCCCTCGCCGTGGCCACCCTCTTCGCGGGCGCGATCACCACGCTCGGCCAAGCCGCCCGAGACCGGGACCACGAGTCCGGCGGCTTGCTGGGTGACGCGGGCGACGCCGCAGCGATCGAGGCCGCCCAAATCGGCGGCAAGCTGATCGACCGGGAGCTTGATGTGCGACCTGTGATCCGCCTCGCCCAAGGCGCACGCGTGCGGGTCCTCGTCACCCGCGACCTCATTCTCGAGCCTTACCGGCCATGACGCGGCGCGGAACAGCCGGCATCGCCACCGCGATCACGTTGCTGGCCTCGGGCTCCGCCAGTGCGGCGCCCGGCGCCTGGCTCGTCGTCAATGAAAGTCCGAGCGTGCCGACCGGCATCTACGTCCGATCCCAGGACCCCCTCCGGATCGGCGTCATCGTCGCTGTGCGTCCACCGCCCGCGGCGCGGGGTTATCTGGTGACCCTCGGCGCAGGCCCCGAGGCGCGGCTCCTCAAGCGTGTGGCGGCGATGGCCGGAGCGCCGGTGTGCCGCCGATCGGATGTCCTCACCTGGCCTCGGGGCGCGGCGCGTGTGCGTGATCGCGATCGCCTTGGCCAGCGGCTCCCGCAGTGGCGCGGTTGCCGGCCGCTCGCGGCGGGCGAGCTGCTGGTCATGGGTGACACGCCCACCAGTTTCGACGGCCGCTACTTTGGGCCGGTGAGGACCAGCGACATCGACGGCGTCTACGCGGAGGTAGTGCGATGGTGAGGTGGTGGACCCTGATCGGCTTGGCGGCCGCCCTAGCCGGGACCCCGGCGACGGCGGGACCGGACTGGCGTGCCGCAGGCGGCGCCATCTTCGCGGCCCCGGTCCCGACGCCGGTCGTGGCGGCGTCTGGTGCACTGGAGCAGGACCCGCGCCTGCCCGACGCGGAGCAGCCCTTCGCGGCCGCCATCGACGAAGCGGCGCTGCGCCACCGGATCGATCCCAAGCTGCTGCACGCCCTCGTCACGGTCGAGAGCGCATACCGCGTGCGCGCCGTCTCCCCGGCCGGAGCCGGGGGCCTCACCCAGCTCATGCCGGCGACCGCGCGGGATCTCGGTGTAGCGGATCGGTTCGACGCGGGCGCGAACGTCCAGGGCGGTGCGGATTACCTTGCCCGCCAACTCCTGCGTTTCCGGGACGTGCGGCTCGCGCTCGCCGCCTACAACGCCGGGCCCGAACGGGTCGCGCGGCTCGGGCGAGTGCCGCGGATCGCCGAGACCGAGCAGTACGTCGCGAGCGTCGTCGACTGCTACTTGGCGCTCTCGGCAGGTCGACGGGTGCGCAGCGCCGTCGACTGCCGGGGAGGTGGCCGATGAGCGTGCTGGACGGTCAGGTCGGTGCTGTGGAGGCCGAACGCGACGACGACATGCTGAGCCGCGTCGAAGCCTCCGCCTATCTCGCGCGATTCAATATCCGCCTGAAGCCCGCGACCCTGGCTAGGCTGTGGTCGGTCGGTGGGGACGGCCCGCCCTGCCAGCATATCAGGAACAAACCCTGGTACCCGCGCGGCGCCCTCAAGGCCTGGGCCGCGACGCAACGCACGGCGGTGCGCCGCGTGCGGGCCTCACCCGTCCAGGAGACCTGAGATGGGACACTGGAAGGACCGCCTCGACCCTGCCGCGCCAATGGGATGCCTTATCGCGTGGAAGGAGGTGGCCCGTCGCACGAGTCTCAGCCGGACCACGGCCTGGCGTCTACAGCAACGCGGCGACTTTCCGATGCCCTACGCCATCTCGCCGGGGCGGGTCGGCTATCGGGAGAGCGAGATCGCGGCCTGGCAGGCGTCGCGGGATGACCGGCGCGCGCCCTGGCCGGAGCCGCCCGTCGCGGGGCGCTCATCGGAGCCTGAGCCGCCATCAGCGGCGAAGGGCGTGCCGGAAGGGCGCCCCACGCCTCCGCCACCTCGACCAGCCGCCCGGCAATCTCCGCGTCGCCGTTCGCAGCACGCCAAGGCGATTGCCCAGCAGATGCGCTTCGACTTCTGAACCTGACCTCGGTCAGTTCGACGAGAGCGTCAGGACCGCGCGCGCCCAATCGCAGCTGTGGGTTGGAGCTCCGATGACCGGAGGGTCGCGCACGTGTTCGCGCAGGAGCGCAAGGGTCCCTTCCAAGGGCAGGTCGTCGGCCGCTCCACGTTCACTGACGACGAGGGCCGCGGGACGCAGCTGTCGCGCCCGCAACACCTCCAGCGCCGTCAGGCCGTGGCTCACCGCGCCGAGATAGCTCCCCACCACGAGGACGTTGGGCCCGCCGATCGCGGTCATGAGGTCGAGGCTGGTCGCCCCGTCCGCAAAGGGCGACATCAGACCGCCCACTGCCTCGACGACCATGAGGTTGGCGCCGCTGGTCGAGACGCGCTGGCGCGCGTAGGCGACGACCTCAGAGAAGGGGAGGGCGCGCGCTTCGAGCCGCGCGGCGGAAGGCGGCGCGACTGGAGCCTGGTAACGCCAGGGTGAAATCTCGTCCAAAGCCGGAGGGGTCAGCTCCGCGCCGCACGCTGCCAGGAGCCGCCCCGGATCGCTGTCCGCCCATCGAGCCTCGTCGAACCCCGATACGACGGGCTTCGCCGCCGCCACGCTCAGGCCCTCGGCCCGGGCCGCGCGCAGCAGCGCGCAGGCCACCCAGGTCTTGCCGATCTCGGTGTGGGCTCCGGCGACGAAGAGCGTCTTCGTGGTCATCGCGAAAGCCAGGGCCGGACCGCGGCGGCGAGGCGATCCACGTGCGCCTCCGTGTGCAGGGCGCTGAAAGCGATCCGAAGCCGCGCCGTGCCCGCGGGAACCGTCGGTGGCCGGATCGGAACGGCCAACAGGCCCTTCGTTTCGAGGTCGGCGGCGGCTGCCAGTGCGACGTTGGCCTCTCCAAGAAGGATGGGGACTACAGCGCTCGTTGCGGGTGGGAGCGCGAGGGCGGTGGTGAAGCGACGGGCGCGCGCGAGCGGCGCGGCGACGCGATCCGGCTCCGAGGCGATCACATCGAGGGCGGCGATCGCCGCGGCGGCGCTCGCGGGCGGCAAACCCGTTGTGTAGACGACGGTCCGCGCGCGGGTCTTGATGAGATCGATGACGGGCGCGGCCGCGCAGATGTAGGCGCCGTAGCCGCCGGCGGCCTTCGACAGCGTCCCCATGGCGAAGTCCACGGTGGCGTCCGGAAACAGCCGCGCCGTTCCGGCCCCGCCGCCCACGACGCCCAGACCATGGGCATCGTCGACCAGCAACCAGGCGTCGTGGTTGCGGCAGAGGGCGCTGATCTCGTCCAGCGGAGCGAGGTCGCCATCCATCGAGAAGACACCATCGGTCGCGACCAGAGCGCGTCTGGCGCGGCCGCGGTGGGCGCCCAGCTTGGCGGCGAGGTCGTCTATGTCATTGTGGCGGAAGCCAAGGGTCGTTGCCCCAGAGAGCTTGGAGCCGGCCCAGATGCAGGCATGTGCAAGCTCGTCGGCGAGGACAAGGTCGCCCGGCCCCACGAACGTCGGGATCAGGCCGGTGTTGGCAAGATAGCCGGAGCCGAAGACGCAAGCGGCCTCGCCGCCCTTCAAGCGCAGGAGCCGCGCTTCGAGTTCACCCAACAAGGGGTGTTCGCCGGTGACCAGGCGCGAGGCGCCGGCGCCGGCCCCGTATCGCTCGATGGCCGCGATCGCTGCGGCTTTCACCGCGGGATGCTGCGAGAGTCCCAGGTAGTCGTTGCACGAGAAGGAGACGAGCCGTTTGCCGTCGCGCTCGACCTCGACGCCATCTTTCCGGAAGGTGGGCCTGAGCGTCCGCATGAGACACTGAGCAGCCAAGCCATCGAGCTTGGCTTCGGCGAACCGGATCAGGCTATCTTGCATGGCGCGCGTCTTATCGAGGCGCCGCTGCGTCGGCTAGCTTCCCCGGCGGCGCCTTTGATAGAGGGTGGCATGCCTCCCTCATGGTTCGACCCGGGCGCCCAGCACGTGTGGCGGCCCTACTGCCAGATGAAGACTGCACCGCCGCCGCTCCCGGTCGCACGCACGCAAGGCGCGCGCATCATCCTTGAGGATGGTCGCGAACTCGTGGACGGCATCGCGTCGTGGTGGACTGCGTGTCACGGCTACAATCATCCGCACATCCGCGAGGCGGTCGCGGCCCAGCTTGATCGGGCGCCGCATGTGATGTTCGGGGGCCTGGCGCACGAACCGGCGTACCGCCTCGCCGCGCGCCTCGCGGGCCTGCTGCCTGGCGACCTCGACCATGTGTTCTTCGCCGAGTCGGGCTCGGTCTCGGTCGAGATCGCGATGAAGATGGCGCTTCAGTACTGGATCAACCGTGGCGTCGCCGGAAAGACCCAGTTCCTGGGCTTCCTGGGCGGCTATCACGGCGACACCCTGGCGACGATGACGGTCTGCGACCCGGAAGAAGGGATGCACCGCCTCTTCGCCGGAGTCCTGCCCGATCAGCACATAGCCGCGCTTCCCGTCGACGACGCCTCCGAGGCTGCCCTTGAAGCCCTGCTCGACGCTGTCGGCTGTGGAATCGCGGCGATACTCGTGGAGCCCCGGGTTCAGGGCGCCGGCGGCATGCTCTTCCACGATGACGCGGTGCTGCGGCGGCTGCGCCGGCTGGCGGACGCCCATGACCTTCTGCTGATCTTCGACGAGATCTTCGTGGGCTTCGGCCGGACGGGCGACCTTTTCGCCTGCCAGGGCGCGGGCGTCACGCCCGACATCGTCACCCTGTCCAAGGCGCTGACTGGCGGCACGCTGCCCCTGTCCGCAGCGATCGCTTCAAAGACGGTGTTCGAGGCCTTCTGGTCCGACGACGCTGGCGCGGCGCTGATGCACGGCCCGACCTACATGGCAAATCCTTTGGCCTGCGCCGCGGCGAACGCGTCGCTCGACTTGTTCGAGGGCGGCGGGTGGCGCACCGACGTCGCGCGCATCGAAGCTGGCCTCGTAGAGGGCCTAGCGCCCTGCCGAGGCGCGGCGGGAGTGAAAGACGTGCGCGTGAAGGGGGCGATCGGCGTGGTGGAGTTCGAGGGCGCGTTACCTGCGGGCGACCTCTGCCGCCGCTTTGCGGGGGCAGGCTGCTGGATTCGGCCCATGGGCCGTGTCGTCTATCTCACGCCGTCCTACATCATCTGCGATGAGGATCTGAGCGCTCTGACCCACGCCGTTCGGGAAGTGGTCCGGGCCGGGGTCTGAGCATACGGCGCGGCGGGCCTGGCCTCAGCCAGCGACCTGAGCGATGGACGACAAACCTTCGCGACGCGCGCTCGCGAACTCTAAGCAGCGCGGCGGATGGGCACGATGTTGGGAGGCCGCGTGGGGAAGCACCATTTCGACCAAGCCCTCATCACGGGCCGCCGTCGCGCAAGCCACCGGTCCCGCAAGTAGGCAGCGCTTGTCTGGCCCCCGATGCGGTGGGCGATACAGGTTTCCATGAGTTCCCGATCAAACGGTGGGTAAGGCCCGTGCGGGATCGCCGAACCCCACCCCACGAGTGAGGTCCGGAAGCCGTGGGTCGTGACCGTGGGATTGATGCGCTTCACCCGCTTCCACACCGCGTGGTGGGTATAGGCCTTGCCCGTCTGTGCGCTTGGGAAGATCAACGATTTTGGGTTTGGCTTGCGGCAAGGCCGAACCTGGCGGAGCAGGCGCGCCATACCCGGGGTGATCGGGACTTCGTGCGCCTCACCTCGCTTGTCGTCTTCCATCTTCATTCGGCTCGCCGGCACGGTCCATGTGCGGCGTTGCCAATTGATCTCTCCCCAACGGGCGTGGGTCGCCTCCTTGCCGATCCGCACGCCCGTCAGGATCGCCCACTCGACGATCCTTGCGCTCATCAGGGGGTCGGCGCGTAGCTCGGCCATGAAGGCGGGAACCTCTTCGTAGGCTAACGAAGGGTGGTGTTTGGTAATGTGTTTACGGCGTCGACCCATCATGTCGCCGATCAGCGCCGGGTCTGCCGGGTTTGCGAAGGGTTCGTCGGGCCGAGTGTTGCGATGACGGTGCTTCAATACACGGCTCACGCGCTGGCAGATCACCACGGCCTGGGTTGGGGTGGCGTACCAGTAGGGCTGCAGCAGCGCCTTCACGTCCGTGGCTTTGATCTCGTCGATCAAAAGAGTCCCGAACTTGGCGGTGGTAACGGTCATCTGCCGCAGCCAGTCCTTGCGACCCTTTGGAGGAGCCAGCGCGTCCGCATGCTCCTTTGCCCAGCCGGCGAACGTGGGCGAGACTGCGTCGACACCGCCAAGCTCTTCCGATGCTCCGGGCTTCTTGCCCTCACGCAACAACAGACGGTCGGCGTCGCGGAGCGCACGCGCATCTGCGAGGCTGATCTCGTCAGGGTAGGTTCCCGGGATCGCGCGCTCGGCGCCTTTTCCTTGCCACTGGAACCGGTGAATGAAGTGGCGGTGGCCCGCCGCGGTGATCTCGAAGAACAGCCCTCCGCCGACCGCAAGCCGGCGAACAAGGACGCCTGTTGCGTTCACGTGGGGTTTGAATGCGCGGACTTCCCTGTCCGTGACGGTGGCTTTCGTCATGGCTGCGTCCTACAACTCGTCCTACAAAATCGCCCGGGGGATGGGGCAATGGGACGAAACACCTTGGACGCTGAGACTTCAATACGTCATTGAAGTTATTGGGAAATTGGAACGGAAAGAAACCCCCTGAAAGAGCCCTTTTCCTTCTGGCGCAAAATTGCCGGCCTGGCGGCGCGCAAGGTCGATGAGGCGGAATGCGATGTCTGCCCGCCCGGCCTTCCGGGCGAAGATCCTGCATTCTCCACGGCGGTGACGGCCCTCGGCGCCAAGCTGGCCAAGGTCGACGGCGAGGCGCGTGCGGCCGAGTACGACGCCTTCCACACCGTGTTCCAGGCCGACGCCGGGAGCGAGGGCAACATCCGGCGGCTCTACCAGTTGGCCCGGCAGACCACGCGCGGCTTCGAGGGCTATGCCCGCCGGCTGCGCAAACGCTACGGCGCCTGCCCGCAGCTGCTGGAGGACGTGCTGGACGGCCTGTTCCATATCGCCGCCTCCGACGGCGTGGTGACCGGTGACGAGCTGGCCTACCTCGAACGGGTGGCGGAGCTCTTCGGCCTGTCGCCCCTGACCTTCCGCCGGCTGAAGGCCACCCACCTGGGCGCCGCCAACGACGACCCCTACGTGATCCTGGGCCTGGCGCCGGACGCCTCCGACGAGGCCGTGCGGTCCGCCTGGCGCGCCCAGCTGTCCCAGGCGCACCCCGATCGCGCCCGCGCCCGGGGCCTGCCTGCCGAATTCATCGAGGTGGCCGAGGCCAAGGCCGCCAGCATCAACGCCGCCTATTCGCAGATCGTGCGCGAGCGGAAGTCCATGACCCTGGAGGGTGCGGCATGAGGCCCTGGCGTCGCTTTCCCGACGCATCGGCAGTTGACGTCGGGAACCAGTGTGCTGACATGCATCTTTCACGGATCGGCGGACGCCGCCCGCTGAGGAGCTGATATGGTCAAGGACTTCGCCGCGCCTGAGGGTTCCGCCCTTCGCAGCCTGGCCGCCGTCGGCGCTGCGCTCGCCACGACCGGGGCCGTGATCGTCGGCGCCGTCCTCGCCGTCTTCGCCGCCGCCACGGTGGCGGTGATCGCCGTGATGGCCTCCGCCCTGCTCGGCTTCGCGGCGCTCGCCATGCGCGCCCGCCGCAAGGTCCGCGCCCGGCGCGCCCCCGACGGCGTGATCGAGGCCCGTCACCTGGGCGGCCATCACTGGGTCGCCTACGGCTGGAACGAGCGCCGCTAGCGATACTCTGCGACGTCACGCACGGCGGGATGGCGCACGTCGCGCTTGCCCGCGCCCGCCTGCGCCTCTACCGTCCATTCAAACATCTGTTGGAGGGACGGCATGACCATTGGCGTGATCGCGAAACTGCCCATTCAGGAAGGCAAGACGGCTGAGTTCGAGGCCTTTTTCACCGAACTCGCCAAGCAGGTGCGCGCCAACGAGCCGGGCAACATCGCCTACCAGTTGGTGAAAAGCCGCACGGAGCCCAACGTCTACAAGGTGCTGGAGCTCTACAAGGATCAGGACGCCCTGACCCACCATGGCGGCACCGACTACTTCAAGGCGGCGGGCCCGAAGTTCGCCGGCGTGCTCGCGGGCCGTCCCGAAATCGAATACCTCGACGGCGTGGGCTGACCGCCATGGACCTGGATTTCTCCCCTGAGGACCTCGCCTTCGGCGAGGAGGTGCGCGCCTTCATCGCCGAGGCGTTCGACGACGACATGCGGGCCAAGCTCTCGCAGTCGAAGAACAACCACCTCGACAAGGAGGCCCAGGTCCGCTGGCTGAAGCGGCTGGGCGAGAAGGGCTGGATCGCGCCCGACTGGCCGGTCGAGTACGGCGGCACGGGCTGGAGCCTGGGCAAGAAGTACGTCTTCGACATGGAGATGGCGCTGGCCGGCGCCCCCTCCACCTCGAACATGGGCCTGAAGATGTGCGCGCCCGTCGTGATGGCGTTCGGCACCGACGAGCAGAAGAAGCAGCACCTGCCCAAGATCCTCTCCACCGACGTGTGGTGGTGCCAGGGCTATTCCGAGCCCGGCTCGGGCTCGGACCTGGCGTCGCTGGCGCTGAAGGCCGAGCGGGATGGCGACTACTACGTCCTGAACGGCTCGAAGACGTGGACGACCCTGGCCCAGTGGGCCGACTGGATGTTCTGCCTGGTGCGGACCTCGAACGAGGACATCCGCCAGAAGGGCATCTCGTTCCTGCTGATCGACATGAAGACCCCGGGCATCTCCATCCGCCCGATCGTCACCCTGGACGGCCCGGCGGAGGGCGAGCAGGAGATCAACGAGACCTTCTTCGACAACGTCCGCGTCCCAGTCTCCAACCGGATCGGCAAGGAAGGCGAGGGATGGACCTACGCCAAGTACCTGCTGCAGTTCGAGCGCGGCAACGCCTATGCGCCGGGCCTCTCGGCCCAGCTCAAGAAGGTGCGGAAGATCGCGGGTATCGAGCGGTCCGACGGCGGCGGCTCGATGATGAGCGACCCGGATTTCCGCAAAAAGCTCTCCGAGGTCGAGATCAAGGTCGAGGCGCTCAACGCCACCGAGCTGCGGATCTTCTCCGGCCGGGCCAACGGCGACGCCATGGGCGCGGTCTCGTCCATGCTGAAGCTGGAAGGCAGCCAGATGCAGCAGGCGATCACCGAGCTGGCGCTGGAGGCGGCCGGGCTCTACGCCCAGCCGTTCGTACAGGACACCTGGAGCCACCTGAAGGGCGACGGCGCAAACTACTTCCGCGCCGGCCAGGACTATTCGGCCACGGTGGCGCCCACCTACTTCAACTACCGCAAGACCTCGATCTACGCCGGGTCCAACGAGATCCAGCACAACATCATGGCGAAGATGGTGCTGGGGTTGTAGCGGGCCGTTCTATTGTCGCGACGGCCTGAACTCTCCCGAGACACACTGGGCATCGGAGGAGGGAGAGCATCGCATGGGTGAGCACGTCGCGGGCAAGACCGTCGTTATCACCGGCGCCGGCGGCGGGTTCGGTCGGCTGGTGGCGCAGAAGGCCGCCGCCCGTGGCGCGCGGGTGACCTGCGGCGACATCAACGAGCCTGGGGCGCGGGAGACCGTCCAGAGCATCCTGGCGGCCGGCGGCCAGGCCCAGGCGCTCTCGGCCGACGTCACCCGGCTGGAGGACCTCGTCGCGCTGGTCCAGGCGAGCGTCACCGCCTTCGGCGGCGTCGACGTGATGGTCAACAACGCCGGGATCATGCCGCTGGCGTTCTTCTCCGACCACGCGGCGGCCCACGCCGCCTGGACGCGCTGCATCGACATCAACATCAAGGGCGTGTTGAACGGCATGGTCGCCGCCTATGATCCCATGATCGCGGCGGGCCGCGGGCAGATCATCAACGTCTCGTCCATCTACGGCAACTTCCCGGTGGCGGGCGCGGCGGTCTACGGCGCCAGCAAGGCGGCCGTGAACTTCCTCTCGGAGTCCTTCCGGCTCGAGACGCGCGGCAAGATCAAGGTCACCACCGTGAAGCCCACCGGCGTGCCCGCCACGGGTCTCGGCGCGTCGGTGATCAATCGCGAGGCGGTGGTCGGGATCCTGGGGGCCAACATGCCGGCGTTCCAGCAGATGGTCGGCGCGATGACCGACGGCAGCCTGCCCGCCGCCGCCCTCGATCCGGAGGAGATGGACTACGTCTCGCTCGCCCCGGAGCACATCGCCGATGCGATCCTGCATGCGATCGACCAGCCATGGGGCGTTTCGATCGGCGAGATCACGGTCCGCGCCGCGGGGGATCACTTCGTACTCTGAGCGCAAGAGCTCCAGCCATGTTGCGATCGCCCCCGCGCATCCAGATCCGCACGTGTTCGAATCGGGATTTTCACGCGCATCTTTCGCCAGCGTGCTGGTAGGGGCCTGGGCTCGGGAGTAGGTGGCCGTATGCGTGTGCAGATCCTAGCGTCGCTCCTTGCGGTGGCCGTCACGGCCTGCGCCAGCGGTTCGCCGAGGGTTGAGATGCGGGCTGTAGGACCGCTCGCCCCCGCTACCTTCCGGGTCTCGGCGCCGCCAGCGGACGGCGATGCGGCCGGCCGTCGCGTCGACCGCCAGGTGGCGGCCGCCCTGGTCGCGAAGGGGCTCATGGAGGCCGGCGCCGAGCAGGCGGCCGACTACACCGTTGAAGTGGCCATCGCCGACCGCCCGAACGGCGTCGGCGCGGCGATACCGGAGGCGCAAGGGCCGGCGACGCCGATCGTGGCGGCGCAGCGCCGCAGTTTGGCCAGGCCTTTCGTTCGGGGAGCCAGCGCCGTGACCGTGAGGATCCTCGAGACCGGCGCCGGGCGCGAACTTTACGCGGCCAGCGCCACCCGGCCGCATCGCAATCCCAGGCCGGAGCTCGCGGCCGGTCTTGTGGACGCCGCGCTCAAGCCTCTGCAGGTGATGACGCCCTAGTCGGCGCCGGACTCCACCGGCAAGGTCAGGATGAAGGTCGCTCCGCGCCCGGGCGTGCTCTCACACGTCGCGCCGCCGCCGTGCCGGCGAGCCACTTCCGCCACGAGCGACAGACCCAGGCCCACCCCCGGGGCCGCCCGTCCTGCGCCGCGGCCGTAGGGGGCGAAGAGCGCCGGGCGATCTTCCTCCGCGACGCCTGGGCCGCGGTCGCGGATCGCCAGCTGCGCCGTCGGCCGGCCGCCAGTCTCCGTCCGGCGCAGTTCGGCTTCCACGACGCCGCCCGGCGGGCTGAACTTGATCGCGTTGTCGATGAGATTGGCCAGCGCACGCATCAGCAGCGACCGGTCGCCGGTGGTCCAGACCGGCTCGCCGGCGCCGGTGCGCGTGAGGCGTACGGCGGCGCGGCGGGCCAGCGGCCAAGCCTCATCCATCGCCACGTCCAGCAGATCGGACAGGTCGAGCGGCTCAAGGCTGACGGCGCCGCTTTCCGCCTTCGCGAGATGCACGAAATTGTCCGCCAGCGAGAGCGTACGCCGAGCGGCGCCTGCGATCCGCGCCTCGAGATCACTCCGTACCGCCCCGGGCTCCGCCCCCTCGAGCAGCGCCAGGATCGAACTCTGCGGCGAGCGCAGGTCGTGCGACAGCAACTGGACCATCTGCTCCCGCTGGGCGGCGGCGGCGGCGGCCTGCGCGCGCAGGTCCCGCGCCCGCTGGACGGCGCGCTGCATCAGGTCGATCCGCCGGCTGACCACATCGCCTGTCTCGCGGACGGTCGGCGCGCCGTCTTCGCGCGCGAAACGGTCGAGTTCCTGCAGAAGGTAGGAGTTAGCCGCCTGGAGTCGCAGCCAGCCCCACGCCGGGAACACCACGAGCAGGGTGACGAGGGCGGGCGCCGGCGGGATCCAGATCCTGGCCAGGACCAGCAAGGCGCCGCTGATCGCGACGGCCCCGCCCATGGTCCCCAGGGCGACGGCGAGGTTGCGGCGGGGGGAGGCGAGGCGCAGCGCCGCGAGCTGAATCCAGACCAGGGCCAGGGTGATCGCCAGCGAGAGGGAGAGCGGCGCGGGGCGGATCAGCCTGTCCGTCAGCAACCCCTCCAGCAGATTGGCCTGCAGTTCGACGCCGGAGAGGGTCTCGTCGCGCCGCGAGAGCGGAGTGCCATGACGATCGTGCAGGCCGCTCGCCGTGGCGCCCACCAGCACGTAGCGGCCCCGAACGAAGCCGTCCGGGACCTCGCCCTTCAGGAGGCTTGCCGCTGAAACGGTGCGGAACCGGCCCGCGGCGCCGGCGAAGGGGATCAGGACCTCGCCGCGGCGTTCCAGGGCCTCGCCAGGCTGGGCTTTCGGGAGGCTGGCGACGCTCGCGCCCGCCCGACCGGCGCCGACCGTCGCGGCGCAGGTCATCAGATGCGGCGCGCTCCGCGGCCCGGCCGCCTCCGCGAGGTTGGCGCGGCGCGAGACGCCATCGGGATCGAACGCCAGGCTCACGTGGCCCAAGCCTCCGGCTTCGCGCGCGATCACCGCCAGCGGAGGCGTGATGCGGAAACGGTCGCCATTGGGGCCGGGGATTTCGGTCAGCACCGGCAGGCAAACCCGCTCCGCCGCCGCGATGGCGCGGCCGAGCGCCGCGTCCGCCGCGGGGTCCGCGGAGGGCTCGACGAAGAGCACGTCGTAGGCGATCGCCCGGGCGCCCGCGGCGCTCAGGCGGTTCACCAGCTGCGCGTGGACCTGACGGGACCACGGCCAGCCGCCAACCTCGGCCAGCGCACGTTCGTCGATCGCCACGATGAGAATGTCGGATGAGGCCGGCCGAGGCGCCAGCCGCAGCGCGGCGTCGTAGACGAGATTGTCCAACCGTGCGGTCCAGCCGGTGACCAGGAGCAGGACGGCGAGAAGCGTTGCGGCCGCGGAAGCCGCCAGCCACTCCCACAGTCGCTGACGCGGGCGTATCCGATCCTCGTACGGCGTGGGACCGTCCTGGCCGTTCAACGGCCGATCTCGAACCGTTGCGGCGCGGACCATTTTTCGAACAGGCGGCCGCCGTCGCGGCGCGCCACCATCACGCGCCAGTAGTAGACGCCAGGCGGAAGGTCCGTGACGACGATCTGCCGCTCAGCGAGGCCCGGGGTGTCGATGACGGCGGCCGAGGCGTCCGGCGCTCGAGCCAGGATGAAGCGGAAGCTCTCTGCGCCCGCGCCGTCGCTCCGCCACTTGAAGAGGTATTGTCGCCGCGCGCCGGGGACGGTCTGCGGCGGGTCCAGGTCCAGGGCGTTGAGCCGCCGCTCGAACGCGAAGGTTGCTGGCAAACCTTCCAGCCCGGAGCCGTCGATGGCCGTCAGTCGCAGGAAGAAGGTCCCATTCGGGATCTCATCGAAGGCCAGCTGGGGCACCGCCGATTCCACTTCCGAGATCAAGTCGATGAACCCGGCGTCCCGGCCGACCTGTCCGCGATAGGCCACGGCCCCCGAGGCTGGGCGCAACGCGAAGGTCACCCTCGGCTCGTCCTGTAGCCGCAGCGCGCCGGACAGGCTCGGCGCCGGCAGCAGCGGCGTCGGCGCGGACACGGCGCGTTGGGCCGAGGCGCCGAAGCCGGCGGTCACCGACGTCTCGTCGGGCGCGTCGACCAGGGCTTCGCCGACCCGGCCCTCGATCACCTCTACGGTGGAGCGCCCGGCCGTCTCGTCATGACGCACCCGGAACTCGGTGCCACGCACCGCGGAAACGGCGACGGGGGTCAGGATGCGGAACCGGCTATCCGGGGTGGGCAAGGGGGTCACGGTCGAACTGGCGCGCCCGGTGTCCAGCCGGACATCCCGTTGCACGGCGCCCGTGAGGAGGACGCGGCGCAGGCGGGCCAGACGCACGCGGCTCTGCGAGGGCAAGGTCACCCTCGAGCCGTCCGGCAGCTCGATGGTCAGGAAGGCGTTGGCCCCGGTCGAGAGCTCGAACCCTTCGCGGACCGGCATCTCCGGTCGCAAGGCCCCCGCGCCCGTCCCCCGCACGCTCACCGGGCCGCTGTACGCCACGAGGCGCGCCGCGACGGGCTCGGTGCGCAGCAGATCCGCCGGGACGGTGAGCAGACGGCCTATGGGAAGGCGGCGCGGGTCGCCGATGCGGTTCAGCCGCTGGACCTGGCCGCCGGCTGACGGGCTGACGAGATAGCGCTGGGCCAGGTCGTAGAGCGTGTCGCCAGCCCTGACCCGGTACTGGACGGGCGCCTCGGGCGGCTCCGCGCTTCGGGCGGCGACGGGCAGGGCGATCGCGAGGAGGAGAGGAAGCCACCGCAGGATCATGGCGCGGCGCGCCCCTCGGCATCGAGGTGTTCCAGGCGATAGCCGTAGCTGTAGACCGGCGCGAGGCGGAAACCGTTCTCGGGGCGCAGGTCGAGCTTGCCGCGGAGGCGCGAGACGTGCGCGTCGAGCGTGCGCGTCTGCACGTCGGGGCTCCATCCCCAGACCGTCTCCAGCAGGTAGGCGCGCGACAGCTGGCGGTTGACGTTCCTGAACAGGATCAGCGCCAGCGCGAACTCCCGTTCCGTGAGGGCGACCTCTCCGCCGGGCCCCTCCACCGTGAGGTCCAAGGGATTGAAGCGTCGCCCAGCGAATTCCAGGGCCGCGGGCCCGCCGGCGGCAGGGTAGGCGCGCCGGATCAGGGCGCCGATCCGGGCGAGAAGCACCGTGGCGTCGATGGGCTTGACGACATAGTCATCCGCCCCGGCCTCGAGGGCCGCGACGATATCCTCCGATCCCGTCCGCCCGGTCAGCACGAGGATCGGGGGCGTCGGATTGAGGTGCTCGCGCGCCCAAGCGATGACCTCCAGCCCAGACACGTTCGGCACGTTCCAGTCCAGGAGGAGAAGGTCGACGGTCTCCCGCCGAAGGTGGGCGATCAAGGCGTCGCCCGTGGCGCAGATCAGCGGGACATGCCCGCCGCGCCCGACGACGGCGGCGACGTACTGAGCCTGCTCGGGTTCGTCTTCGAGAATCGCAACTTTCACGCCGATCTCCCGGGGGCTTTCTGCCCGCAACGGGCCGCACCGGCCAGCCCCGTCGGGGCTTTGAACACCCTGCGGCCGCAGGCTTTACCCTCCGTTACATTCTGTTCCGCGGGCGTTCTGAAATCCCGAAGCGGGCGGCCGCCGCCCGCGCCCGGTGGAGTGTAACGGGTTGTAAATACGAGGGTTCGGCGGCTCCAACTCCTGCGCCCGCCGTGCGAACAGCGGCCGGCCGAGGCGTCTCGGCGCAGTTGGCCGGTGAGTATGCGTCACATCAGTTGTCTGGCGGGGAACCTTACGTCGCCCGCCCGTTTCCGGGTCCTCGCCCTCGCTGTCCTTGCGACCAGCCTTGTTCTTACGGACCCCGCCCACGCCGTCTGCGTCGAGAAGATGAGCCGCATGCCGATCGCCGCGGCCGCGCCCGGCGCCGCGCCGGTCTATCGCGCGAACATGATGCGAGGCGGCCTGGCTGCGACGCCCGCGGCGGCTCCCGGGCGAGCGCGGGCGTCCAGGCCCAGGGCTGGCGGCCCGCCCAAGGCCCGGGCGGTCCGCAAGGCCGCGGCCCATCGTTCCGCACGAAAGGCGGGCGCCGGCCGGCGCCGCCTCGCCGTGGCCGCGCCAGCTCGCGCGCCGGCGCTGCGGCGACCGACGCCGATGCTTGCCGCCGCCCGGGACCTGGCGACCCCAGTCGCCTACGCTTTGATCGCCACGACCATTTGCGAGGCGGGGCCCGCGGCCGCAGCGCCCGCGCCGCCGGACGGGGCGTCGGGCCTGCCGGGGGACGGCGTGATCCCGGCAGCGGACATGGAGACGGTCCTGCCGCCGATCCTTGGGCCTGGCTTCCTGGGCTTGGAGCCGTCGTTCGGCGATCCCGGCGGAGAGCCGCCCGTCATCGCGCCGCCGATCCCGCCGCCGCCGCTCGCGCCAGTGCCGGAACCAGGGACCTGGGCCCTGATGATCCTGGGGTTCGGCTTGATGGGAGCGAGGCTGCGGCGCGCTGGCCAAGGTTGTCGGCGATCGGGAAGCCCTCCGCGCATCCCGTGAGACGATGCAGGATTGTAAAAAGATGTAACGGATCACCGTAGGTAGTAGAACCTTCATCGACTCGCCGACATGTTGCCGCGGTCGGGTTCGAAGTGGGCCGCGGCGCGAGCGATGACCCGGCCGCCCGGTCCTTCCCGGATCGCGTCCGGCCCCTTGTTCCGCCCGGACCCGCCGCGGATGCCGATCTGAGTGCAGCGTCATCAGCGTGCGGAAGTCCGTGCTCCCGCACGCTGACCAGTATCGAGTAGGGTCGTCATGGTTCGCGTTCACCGTCTGTCGCGCTCGGCGCGAGCGCCCGGCCTCCTGGTCACCGCCTCCTACCTTGCCCTGGCCGCCGCGGCGCTTGCTCCGCACGCCGCGTGGGCGGGGGCCTACAGCGCCGGCAGCGAGGCGGCGCTGAAGACGGCGATCCAGAGCGCGAATGCCGACGCCGACGCCAGCGCCACGATCACCCTGACCGGCGCCTTCGCCATCACCGATCCCGCGACGATCCCGGCGGCGACCAAGCCGATCGAAATCAACACGGGGGGGTTCACGCTCAGTGGGGCCGTGTTCAATGGGCCGGGCGCACTGTCGGTCAGCGGCGGAGGCACGGTCGGCTTCTCGGGGACCACCAGCGTCCTGGGCGGCGACCTTACCGTGAGCGGCGCCACGCTGCGGGTGGAGAGCGGCGCCAAGCTGACCGCCCCCGCCGGCGCCATGAGCCGCATCACCGGCGCCACGTCCGATGTCGTGGTGGATGGCGCCGGCAGCGTGCTGACGAGCGGGCTGATCCGCATCGGCGAAGCCGCCGGCGCCGCGTCCACCGTGACGGTGCAGAACGGCGGCACGTTTCGCTTGAATTCGACTTCGGGCGCGTTCAGCGTCATCGGGTTCGGCGCGAATTCCAACGGCAGTCTCACCGTCACCGGAGCCGGCTCGCGGCTCGAAGTCGATAGTCTGCTCGGCGTGGGGAGCAGCAACGTCAGCGCGGCCGGGACGCTGACAATCTCGAGCGGCGCGACCGCGACCATCGGCAGTTATCTGCAAATGGGCCAGCTTTCCGGCTCGGCGCCGACCACGCAGCCTCATGTGCAGGTCGTCGGCGCCGGCTCGACCCTCGTCGCCGGAAACCAGGTCCGGATCTTCAAGGGCGACATGGAGGTGCTCGGGGGCGCGGTCGTCACAGCGCCCAGCATCCAAATGGGTGGCGCGAACGGGACCTCGATCCTGCTGGTTTCCGGGGCGGGATCCAACTTCACCTCCAGCGGGGCGGTGACGGTGGGCAATGGCAACGGCAACACCAGCATCGTCACCCTGGCAGACGGCGGCGTCCTGAGCGCGGACGGCGGGCTTACCATGGCCACCGCGGCCACGCGGACCGGCGTGCTGAACATCGGCGGGACCGAGGGCGGGGCTGCGGCGGCGGCCGGCTCGCTCAACGCCGCGACCCTGGCCTTCGGAACCGGGACCGGGCGGCTCAACTTCAACCACACCGGGACGAACTACGCGTTCAGTCCCGTGATCACTGGCGCCGGGGCGATCAATCAGGTGGCGGGCGTCACCCACCTGACGGGGAACAGCGCCGCCTTCACCGGGACCACGACGATCTCCGGCGGCGCGCTGCACGTGGACGGGACCTTGGGCGGCGCTGGCAGCTCGGTCTCCGTGGCCAGCGGCGGCGTGCTGGGCGGCTCGGGGAGCATCGGCGGGAACGTTGCCGTCACCAACGGCGTGCTGGCGCCCGGCAACAGCCCAGGGACGCTCAACATCGGGGGGAACCTGACGCTGGCGGCGGCCTCGGTGCTCGACGTCGAGTTCGGGGAATCGAACGTGGTGGGTGGGCCGCTGAACGACCTGGTCAAGGTGGGCGGGGCGCTGACGCTGGACGGGACCATCAACGTGGCGGTCACCGCCGGCGGCGTGTTCGACGCCGGCCTCTACCGGGTGATCGGCTATGGCGGCGCCCTGACCGACAACGGCCTCGTCGTGGGCACGACCCCGCCGGGATCCACCGTGACCGTCCAGACCGCGGTCGACGGGCAGGTGAACCTGGTCAACACCGCCGGCTTCACGGTCAACTTCTGGGACGGTGACGGCGGCGGCAGCTCGGGCAACAACGCCCTGGACGGCGGCGCGGGCACGTGGACGGCGGCCACCACGAACTGGACGATCGAGACGGGCGCGGTCAACGCGGCCTATGTCCCGGACTCCTTCGTCGTCTTCGCTGCGGCGCCGGGTCTGGTGACGGTGGACAACGGCGCCGGCGCCGTGCGGGTGGGCGGCCTGCAGTTCGCCGTCGACGGCTACAGCCTGGGCGGCGCGCCGCTGACGCTGACCGGCGCGGCGGCCACGATCCGCGTGGGCGACGGGACCGCCGACGGAGTGAATTCCACGGCCACCCTGGGCGGCGTGCTGAGCGGGACGGCCAGGCTGGTGAAGACCGATCTGGGCACCCTCGTGCTCTCGGCTGACAACACCTACACGGGCGGCACCCAGGTCTCCGCCGGCCGGCTGCTGGTCAACGGAACCCAGGCGGCGGGCGTGGCGGCCAATACGGTGGGCGCCAGCGGGACGCTGGGCGGGACGGGCCGGCTGGGCGGGAACCTCACCGTCGACGGCGCCCTGGCGCCCGGAGGCCTGGCCGGGCCTGGAACCCTGACGATCGACGGCGACCTCGTGATGAACGCCGGCGCGCGGCTGAACGTCCGCCTGGGCCAGGCGGGGACGACGGGCGGGGCGCTCAACGACCTGCTGGTGGTCAACGGCGACCTGACCCTGGACGGGACGTTGAACGTCACCCAGTCGGCCGGCGGGATCTTCGGGCCGGGCATATACCGTCTGATCGACTACACCGGCGCGCTCACCGACCAGGGCCTCGCGCTGGGGACGCTGGCGGGCACCGGGACGAACGCGATCCAGACCTCCATCGCGGGCCAGGTGAACCTGATCAACACCGCGCCTCCGTCCGGCGGCGGGGGTGGTGGCGGAGATCCTCCCGGGCCGCCGCCCCCGCCGCCGACGTTCAACTTCTGGGACGGCGGCGGCCAGGGCGCGGACGGGGCCATCAGCGGCGGAAGCGGGACGTGGCGGGCGGCCGGCGGCCAGGGTTGGACCGACACCGCAGGCGCGACCAACGGCGCCTACGCCAACGGCGGCTTCGCGATCTTCGCCGGCCAGGGCGGGTTGGTGAACGTCGACAACAGCCAGGGCGCGGTCCAGGCCTCGGGCCTGCAGTTCGCCGCCGACGGTTATCGGATCGGGGGCGAGTCGCTGACGCTCACCGGCTCGGACGCCATCGTTCGCGTCGGCGACGGGACAACGGCCGGCGCGGCCTTCACCGCGACCATCGGTGCGCAACTCACGGGCGATGCGCGCCTCGTGAAGACGGACGCCGGCACGCTCGTGCTCGGCGCGGCGAACAGCTACGCCGGCGGCACGGTGGTCCAGGGCGGTCAACTGGTGGGCTCGGCCGGCAGCTTCGGCGCGGGCGCGATCGTCGACAATGCGGCGCTGATCCTCGACCAGGCGACGGACGCCGCGTTCGCCAACGCCATCGAAGGCGCCGGGACCTTGGCGAAGCGCGGCGCGGGGCGCCTGACCTATACGGGCGCGGCAACGCTGACCGGCCCGACGACGGTGGAGGCCGGGATCCTTGCCGTGGACGGTTCGCTGGGCGGGTCGGCCGTGACGGTGCTAAGGGGCGCGACCCTGGGCGGCTCGGGCGCCGTGGGCTCGGTGACCCTCGAGGCCGGGGCCGCGATCACTCCGGCGGGCGACAGCATCGGCGTCCTGACGCTGAACGGGTCGCTCAGCCAGGCGGCGGGTTCGGTCTATCGGGTCCAGATCGACCCGAGCGGGGGCGCCTCGGACCGTCTCGCGGTGACCGGCTCTGCGAGCCTCGCCGGGGGCGCGGTTCTGGAGGTCTCTCGGGTCGGTTCGGCGCCCTACAGCCTGGGCGCCGTCTATACCGTGCTGCACGCCGAGGGCGGCGTCACCGGAACTTACAGCCTCACCGGCGACCTGGGGCCGATCTCGGCGTTCCTCGGCCTGCGCGACAGCTACGACGCCAGCAACGTCTACCTGACCGTGACCCAGGTGCGGCCGCTGGAGGACGCCGGCGCGACGCCGAACCAGGTCGCCGCGGGCGGCGGCGCCGACAGCCTGCCGGCCAGCAATCCGGTGCGCGGAACGCTGGTGGGCTTGCCCACCGACGCCGGCGCCCAGGCGGCCTTCGACCAGATCTCGGGCGAGCCCAACGCCGCGGCCAAGGGTGTGCTGGTCGCCCAGGCTGCCGCCGTCCGCGACGCGGCTCTGGCTCGCCTGCGAGACACCGTCTGCGAGCTCGGCGATGGCACGGCTCGCGCCGCAGGCTGTTCCGGCCTCTCCGACCGGGCGGCCGGCTGGGCGCAGGGCTTGGGTGGCTGGGGGGAGTTCGATGGCGGCCGCGGGACCGCGGCGGTCGATCACGACACAGCGGGGTTCCTCACCGGCCTCGATCTTCCGTTGGGGGCGTGGCGGCTTGGCGGGTTCGCGGGCTATAGCCGCTCAAGCTGGGATGTGGACGCGCGCCACGCCTCGGGCGACAGCGACGACTATCACGTGGGCGTCTACGGCGGACGGGCCTGGAACCGGCTTCGCCTGAAGCTCGGCGGCGGCTACACCTCGCACGACGTCTCCGCGCAAAGGTCCGTCGCATTCGCGACGATCTCCGACCGCCTGGAGGCGGACTACGACGCCAGCGCCGTGCAGGCGTTCGGAGAGTTCGGCTATCGCTTCGACGGCGCGGTCATCGGCCTGGAGCCGTTCGCCAATGTCGCTCATGTGCGCCTCCGCACCGATGGGTTTGCCGAGAAGGGTGGCGCGACCGCGCTCACTGCGGAGGCGCAGACCATGCAGTCCACGATCGCCATCCTGGGCGTGAGGCCCACGACCCAGGTCGATCTCGGCTCGGCCCGGGCCCATCTGCGAGGCTCGCTGGGTTGGCGGCACGCCTTCGGCGACATCGTTCCCAGGGCGACCCACCGCTTTGTCGGTGGGGCAGCCTTCAGCGTCGAGGGCGCGTCGCTGGCCCGCGACGCGGCCGTGCTCGAAGCTGGCGCCGACCTTGCCTTCGGACATGCGGGCGTGGCGAGCATCACCTACGGTGGTCAGTTCGGAGACGGCGTCACGGATCAACGCGTGCGGGTCGATATCCGTCTGACCTTCTAAGCGAAGCTTCCGTCGACGGCGGCCAGGTCGAGACTGCGACCTTTCCGTCTCGGCTCCAGACGATCGTGCTCTGCCGGGGCGTCGGCGACGCCCCCGGGAGGAAGCGCGTCATCGGCCGGCCGATCGCTGCGATGCGACGCGGGAAACCTCGCGGTCTTCCGCGCCCTCAGCCATTTCGCCTACCGGCATGCCGAGGGCGCCTTCGCCCGACGGGCGCGGCTGAGCCCCCTTACCGCGAGATTGAAGTGGCCGGGCGCGCGCCGACGGAACGTTGAGCGGCGCTCACTGCTTCATGAAACGACGCCGGGCTCATCAGCGACGGACCGGAGGTTCATCTTGGAACGACCGATCCAACAGTCCCATCGCCGGATGCGAGCCGCGGCGTCGCTGCGCGCCGGCGGCGGGGCGTCGCCGGAGAACCACGAAAGGATGGCCGACCTATGCAGAGTCCGTTTGACGAGGTGTCGCGGCGAGGCGTCCTTGCGACCGGCGCGGCGGCCACGGTCGCCATGACCGTGGCCGACCCCGCGGCCGCCGAGACGCCGACCTCCCCTGCGCCCTCGTTCGCCAAGGTGAGTTTCGAGGTCAATGGCGCCCGGCGCGACCTGGAGCTCGACACCCGCACCACCCTGCTCGACGCGCTGCGGGAGCACCTGCGGCTGACCGGCACGAAGAAGGGCTGCGACCATGGCCAGTGCGGCGCCTGCACGGTGATCGTCGACGGCCGCCGCATCAATTCCTGCCTGAGCCTGGCGGTGATGCACGAAGGCGCGAAGGTCACGACCATCGAGGGGCTTGGCGCGCCCGAGAGGCTGCACCCGATGCAGGCGGCCTTCATCAAGCACGACGGCTTCCAGTGCGGCTACTGCACGCCGGGCCAGATCTGCTCGGCCGTCGCGGTGCTCGACGAGATCACGGCCGGCGTGCCGAGTCACGTGAGCGAAAGCCTCACCGAGCCGCCGCAGCCGACCGAGGATGAGGTGCGTGAGCGGATGAGCGGCAACATCTGCCGCTGCGGCGCCTATTCCAACATCCACGAGGCGATCGCCGAAGTCGCCGGGAGGACCGCATGAGGGCCTTCACCTATGAGCGCGCCGGCTCGCCCGTCGAGGCGGCGACGAAGGCGGCGCGCACGCCCGGAGCGCGGTTCATCGCCGGCGGCACCAACCTGCTCGACCTCATGAAGCTCGAGATCGAAACGCCCACGCACCTGATCGACGTCAATGGGCTGGGGTTCGACAAGATCGAGCGGACGCCGGAGGGCGGACTGCGGATCGGCGCGCTGGTCCGCAACACCGATCTGGCGGCCCATGACACGGTCCGGCGCGACTACGGCGTGCTGAGCCGCGCGTTGCTGGCCGGCGCCTCGGGGCAGTTGCGCAACAAGGCGACGACCGCCGGCAACCTGATGCAGCGGACGCGCTGTCCGTACTTCTACGACACCAACCAGCCCTGCAATAAGCGCGAGCCCGGCAGCGGCTGCTCGGCCATCGGCGGCTTCAGCCGGCAACTCGCGGTGGTCGGGTCGAGCCCGGCCTGCATCGCCACCCACCCCAGCGACATGGCGGTGGCCATGCGAGCCCTCGACGCGACGGTGGAGACGGTGGACGCGTCTGGCCAGACGCGGGCCATTCCGATCGCGGACTTCCACCGCCTGCCGGGCGACACACCGCAGGTGGAGACCGCGCTGAAGCCCGGCGAACTGATCACCGCGGTCACCCTGCCGAAGCCGCTGGGCGGGCGGCACGTCTATCGCAAGGTGCGCGACCGGGCCTCCTACGCCTTTGCGCTGGTGTCGGTGGCGGCGGTGGTCCAGCGCGACGGCTCAGGCCGCGTGGCCCTGGGCGGCGTGGCGCACAAGCCCTGGCGCGTGGAGGCCGCCGAGGTCGAGATGCCGAAGGGCGCCCAGGCCGTGACGGCGCGGCTGCTCGCGGGCGCCAAGCCCACGGAACACAACGCATTCAAGGTGAAGCTCGCCGAGCGGACGCTCGCCGGCGTGCTGGCCCAGGCGAGGACCTGACCGATGAAGTTCGACACTCCCGCCACGACCAACCCCATCGACCAACTGAAGGTCGTCGGCAAACCCGCCGATCGCATCGACGGAGCGCTGAAGACCACGGGTACGGCGCCCTATGCGAACGACCGGCATGACGTCGCGGCCAACCAGGCCTACGGCTACGTCGTCGGCGCCGCGATCGGGAAGGGCCGCATCGCGTCGATGGATCTCACTCGGGCCCGGGCCGCCCCAGGCGTGATCGCCATCGTGACGGCGCAGAACGCGGGCAAGCTGGCGAAGCCCGAGCGGAACACGGCGCCGTTGCTGGCCGGGCCGGAGGTCCGCCACTATCACCAGGCGGTGGCGCTGGTCGTGGCCGAAACGTTCGAGCAGGCGCGCGCCGCGGCCGGCCTCGTCCAGGTTCGCTATGTGAAGACCGACGGCCGCTTCGATCTGGCGGCGTCGCGGGGCTCGGCGATCAAGCCGCCGCCGAGCTGGTACGGCGATGCCGACACGGCGGTGGGCGACTTTTCCGGCGCCTTCGCGGCAGCCCCGGTGAAGCTCGACGCGACCTACACGACGCCGCCCCAGTCCCACGCGATGATGGAGCCGCACGCCACCGTCGCGGCTTGGCGGGGGGACGAACTCACCGTCTGGACGTCGAACCAGATGATCGATTGGGGCGCGACCGACCTCGCCCAGACGCTGGGGATCCCGAAGGAGAAGGTGCGGCTGGTGTCGCCCTTCATCGGCGGCGGCTTCGGCGGCAAGCTGTTCCTGCGCGCCGACGTCGTGCTGGCCGCGCTGGGGGCCCGCGCGGCTGGCCGGCCCGTACGCGTCGCGCTGACCCGGCCGCTGATGGCCAACAACACGACGCACCGTACAGCGACCATCCAGCGCATCCGTATCGGCTGTTCGCGCGACGGGAAGATCACCGCGATCGGCCACGAAGGCTGGTCGGGCGACCAGCCGGGCGGGCAACCCGAGCCGACCGTGTCTCAGACCCGCCTGCTCTATGCCGGCCCGAACCGGATGACCGCCATGCGGCTGGCCGTGCTGGACCTGCCCGAGGCCAACGCCATGCGCGCGCCGGGCGAGGCGCCCGGCATGATGGCGCTGGAGATCGCCATGGACGAGATGGCCGAGAAGCTCGGGCTCGACCCCATCGAGTTCCGGATCCTCAACGACACGCAGGTCGATCCCGAGGACCCCAAGCGGCCCTTCTCGCAGCGTCGGCTCACAGAATGCCTCCGCCAAGGCGCGCAGCGCTTCGGCTGGAGCCGCCGGAACCCGGCTCCCGGCAAGGCGCGCGAGGCCGACTGGCTGGTCGGGATGGGGGTCGCGGCGGCGTTCCGCAACAACATCGTCGCGAAGTCCGCCGCCCGTGTCCGCCTGGAAGGGAGCGGTCGCGTCGTCGTCGAAACCGACATGACCGACATCGGCACCGGCAGCTACACCATCATCGGTCAGACGGCCGCCGAGATGATGGGCGTGCCGCTGCGCCAGGTGCTGGTGCGGCTCGGGGACTCGTCGTTCCCGGTCTCGGCCGGCTCCGGCGGCCAGTGGGGCGGCAACAGCTCCACCGCCGGCGTCTATGCGGCTTGCATGAAGCTGCGCGAGGCGGTGGCCCAGAGGCTGGGCCTGAACGCGGTCGACGCCGAATTCGTGGAGGGCGAGGTCAGGTCCGGAGGCCGCGTCCGCAAGCTGACGGAAGCCGTCGCCGCCGGCGACCTCGTCGCCGAGGACGTCATGGAATACGGGGATCTCGACAAGCGCTACCAGCAATCGACCTTCGGAGCCCATTTCGTGGAGGTCGGCGTCGACGCCTACACCGGCGAGACGCGCGTGCGGCGCATGCTGGCGGTCTGCGCCGCCGGCCGGATCCTCAATCCGAAGACGGCGCGGAGCCAGGTGATCGGCGCCATGACCATGGGCGTGGGCGCGGCGCTGATGGAGGAGCTGGCCGTCGACACCCGGCGGGGCTTCTTCGTCAACCATGACCTGGCGGGCTACGAGGCGCCGGTGCATGCCGATATCCCGCACCAGGAGGTGATCTTCCTGGACGAGGTCGATCCCGTCTCCTCGCCGATGAAGGCCAAGGGCGTCGGCGAGCTCGGCATCTGCGGCGTAGCTGCGGCGGTGGCCAACGCCATCTACAATGCGACGGGCGTTCGGGTGCGCGACTATCCGATCACCCTGGACAAACACCTCGACCGGCTGCCTCAACTGGCGTGAGGGGAGGGTTCACTGCGTCGGGCCCGCGCCACCCGCGAGGCCGCATGCAGTTCCGTCGCTCAGATTTCGCCGATCTCTCCTACTTCCTGGAGATCGCCAGGCATCGCAACTTCCGCCGCGCTGGGCTCGAGTTGGGCTTGAGCGCCTCGGCCCTCAGCCACGCGCTGAAGGGGCTGGAGGCGCGCCTGGGCGTGCGGCTCTTGAACCGCACCAGCCGCAGTGTGACCCTCACCGCCGCCGGCGAGAAACTGCGCGATGCGATCCTCGCGCCCTACGAGGACATCGGCCGCGCGGTCGATGTGCTCAACCGGTTCCGCGACTCGCCCATCGGCCGCATCCGGCTGAGCGTACCCACCGAGGCCGCCGAGTTGCTGGTCGGCCCGGTGCTGGCGACCTTCGTCGAACGCTACCCGGATCTGGAGATCGAGATCTCGGTCAGCAACCGTCTGATAGACGTGATCGAGAGCGGGTTCGATGGCGGCATCCGCTACGGGGGGACCGTGCCCGAGGACATGGTCGCCCAGCGCCTCTCCCCCGACATTCGATGGCTCGTCGTCGCCGCGCCCACCTACCTCGAGCGGTTCGGCGTTCCGAGGCACCCCAACGATCTGCTGCAGCATCGCTGCATCCGCATCCGGATCGGAGACGACCGTATCTATCGGTGGGAGTTCGAGCGGGGCGAGGAACAGCTGGAGATCGACGTCCCCGGCTCCATCGTCGTCGACCAGGCGGAGGTGGGTCTCGTCGCCGTAAAGCGTGGGGCCGGTCTGATCTATGCGCCGGAGCCGGCCGTGACCCGGGCCGTCGAGGCGGGCGAACTGCAGATCGTGCTGGAAGAGTGGGCGCCGGTCGGCGGTGGTCTCCACCTCTACTATCCCAGCCGCCGACAGGCGCCGATCGGCCTGAAGCTGTTCGTCGATCTTGTCCGCGAGCTGCAGCCGCTCGGGCTCTGATCATCGACGTCCGTGCATCGGGCCATGAGATGACGACGAGCTCGTCGCGGGACGCTTCAGCCCGCCGCCATCGTGATCAGGCCGCCGTGGTCGTGCCGCGGCGGGGCGCCCCGCATGCCCGCGCCCACATGTCCGACCGGCGGGTTATGGCCTGCTCAGAAAGGTCTCCCGCAGTTCACGCTTGAGGACCTTGCCGCTGGCGTTCTTGGGAAGCGCCTCCGCGATCTCGATCCGCTTCGGGCGCTTGTAGCCGGCGAGATGCTCGCGACAGTGGGCTTCGAGGTCCGCCACCGTCGGCGTCTCGCCGGGACGCGCGACCACAACCGCGGTGACCGCCTCGATCCAGCGCGCGTCGGGCAGCCCGAAGACCGCCGCCTCCGCCACCTGCGGATGGGCGAAGAGCACCTCCTCGATCTCGCGGCTGGCGACGTTCTCGCCACCGGTCTTGATCATGTCCTTCTTGCGGTCGACCACATAGAGGTAGCCATCGGCGTCGAGGCGGCCCAGGTCGCCGCTGTGGAACCAGCCGCCCCGGAAGGCGTCGGCGGTCTTCACCTCGTCCCGGTAGTAGCCCAGCATCGCCTGCGGGCTGCGATGGACGATCTCGCCGACCTCGCCCGTCGGGACGTCGTTGTCGTCGTCGTCGACCACCCGGGTCTCGACATTTATGGCCGGCCTGCCGGCGGAGCCGAGTTTGCGCAGCTGGTCGCCGGGCTTCAGCACCGTCGCCATCGGGGCCATCTCGGTCTGGCCGTAGAAGTTCCACAGCCGCAGGCCCGGAAGCCGCCGCAGCAGTTCCTCGATGATCGCGGTCGGCATGATCGAGGCGCCATAGTAGCCCTTCATGAGCGACGAGAGGTCGCGCCGCTCGAAGTCGGGGTGCCGCAGCAGCGAGATCCAGACCGTCGGCGGGCAGAACAGCTTGGTGATGCGCTCAGCCTCAATGGTCGCCAGCATGGCCGCGGGATCGGGCGCGCGGAGCAGGATGCTGGTGGCGCCCAGGTAGAGGTCAACGCTCAGGAAACAGTCGAGCTGGGCGCAGTGGTAGAGCGGCAGGCAGTGCAGCTCGATGTCGTCGGCTTCCATGCCGCCGTCGACGACGCAGCTCACATACTGGGCGAGAAGGGCGCGGGAGCTGAGCAGGGCGCCCTTGGGCCGGGACTCCGTGCCGCTAGTGTACATGATCTGCACCGCATCGTCCTCGCTGCGGCCGCACTGGGCCGGCGCCTCGGCGGGGTGGTCGAGCCAGGCGTCGGCCGCAGTCCAGCCCGCCGGGGTTGCGGCGCCCGTGTGGTGCAGGAAGGCCTTCAGGCGGGGCGGCGAGGCCATCAGGGCGAACGCCTCGTCGCATGTGGCGCACAACGCGTCCTCGGCGATCACGGCGCAGGCGCCCGAGTGGTCCAGGATGTAGGCGACCTCGGTCGGGCCCAGCATGAAGTTGATGGGCGTGAAGACCGCTCCGGCCCGGATGATCGCGAAGCGCAGGATCACATAGCTGCGGTTGTTGTGGGCGAAGACGGCGACCCGGTCGCCTTCGATGACCCCCGCCGCCCGGAGCGCATTCGCCGCCCGGTCGATCAGGCCGTCGAGCTCGGCGTAGGTGTCGCGCCGGCCTTCGTAGACCAGCGCCGTCTTCGTGGGCGTGCGTCGGGCCTGCAGGCGCACGACGTCGCTGACCAGGCGGTTGCGCGCGGCGGCTACCAACGACCGGGTCTGGGGAGAGAACATCTGCGGCTCCTTCGGAGGGGTGGTCGCTGTCGGTCGGCGAGCGGTCTCGGCGCCCCTTCCGGGTCTTGTTCTTTGCGGCCGAGACGGACCGCGCGGTCTGTTGATCATTGAAAAACTATTCCAACTGGTCAATATTTTTCGAAACAAGATGAATCGGGAGGACGACATGCAGGCGCAAGCTAAGGAACGGGAGCGCGGGCGGCCCAGCCGGCTGGCGGATCACACGACGCCGTTTGTCCGCAACGAGTGGTATGTGGCGGGACTGAGCGACGAGATCGGCCGTGAGCTCGTGGCCCGTAAACTGCTCGGCTTGGAAGTGCTGCTTTACCGTCGCCAGGACGGGACCGCCGTGGCGCTGCGCAATCGCTGCCCGCACCGTTCGTTCCCGCTGTCCCGCGGGCGATTGGAGGGCGATGTGGTGGTGTGCGGCTATCACGGCCTGGCTTTCGGCGACGACGGCGCCTGCGTCCGCATTCCCTCGCAGGCGCTCGTGCCGAGCGCCGTCCGCGCCCAGGCGTTCCCGGTGGTCGAGCGCGCGCCGCTGGTCTGGATCTGGATGGGCGATCCGGACCGCGCGGATCCGGCGGCCATCCCCGAGCATCCCTGGCTGGAGGCGCCCGACTACGCCTACGTCGGCGGCTACCTGCACGTGAAGTGCAACTACGTCCGGCTGCACGAGAACGTGCTGGACCTCACCCACTTTCCGTTCCTGCACGGCGAGGCGGTGGGCGACCTGGCTTACGCCCAGGCGCCGTTCGAGGTCGCGGAGGCGGGGAACTCGGTCCGCATCACGCGGCGGCTGGAAGACCATCCCGTCAACGCCGGCTACGGCGCGGCGATCGGCAACCTGGGCCACCGGGTGAACCGCACCTCGGAGTCCTGGTTCAAGACCCCGGCCTTCCACGTCGCCCACGCGACCATCGAGGACCTGGAGGGCGGCGTCGGCGGCCGCGCCGACTTCCATTTCCAGATCCTGCACATGTTCACGCCGGAGACGGCGACTTCCACCCACTATTTCTGGGCCAGCGCCCGCAACGTGGCGATCGACGACGAGGCGCTGTCGCAGGCGAGCCGCATGCGGGCGGTGAACACTTTCCTGGAAGACGTCGAGGCTCTGGAGCGGATCGAGGCGATCTGGACCGCCGAGGAGGACGACTTCGCGGAGGTCAGCGTGACCGGGGATCGCGCGGGCCTGCTGATGCGCCGGATCATCGCCCGCCGCGCTGCGGAGGAGGGCTGAGGCGTCGCCGATCTCGCCGCCAAGAAAATGCACTGACGGAAAAATATGTCCTTTTATATTGTCCATCTGGTGAATATAAGAATGTGGAGGCGGGCGAATGAACCCGCAGGCGACGAGCGGGGGAGGCGGTATGAATCCAGCGAGATCCGAGCAGGTCCGATCGGGCGCCGGCGTCGGAGATGATCTGGTCGCCGCCGCGGCCGGCCTCTCCGCGGCCAGCTTGCACGAGGCGGCGCGCAGGGCCGGCGCTCTACCGGCGGCGCTCAAGCCGGTCGATCCGGCCATGCGCCTCTGCGGCCGGGCCCTGCCGGTCCGGTGCCCCGCCGGCGACAACCTCTGGATCCACCGCGCGCTGGCCGACGCCGATCCCGGCGAGGTGCTGGTCGTGGAGACCGGCGCGGGCGCGGACTTCGGCTACTGGGGCGAGATCATGGCGACGGCGGCGATCGCCCGCGGCCTGGCCGGCCTGGTGATCACCGGCGGCGTCCGCGACAGCCTGCGGCTGATCGAGTTGGGCCTGCCGACCTTCTCGGCCGCGATCAGCATCCGCGGGACGCTCAAGAACCCGGCTGGCGCCGGCGCGGTCGGCGAGCCGGTCCGGATCGGCGAGGTGGTGGTCCGGCGAGGCGATCTTGTGTTCGGCGACGCCGACGGGGTCGTGGTGCTGGACCCCGAGACTGCCGCCGCCGCCGTGCCCGCCGCCGCTCGCCGCGACGCGGACGAGGCAGCCATCCTCGATCAGGTCCGCGCCGGCGCGCTCACCCTCGACGTCTACAAGCTCTGACCAACCGGGACCTTTCATGACGATCATCGACGCCCACGCGCACCTGGTGGCCCCGGCCGCCCTCTACGCGCACCGCAGCAATCTCGACGTCTCCGGCGGCCAGTACGGCGACCCCTACCGGGCCGTGGTCAGCGACGCGGACCTGGAGAAATCCGCCGCCCAGAACGTGGCGATCATGGATGCCGTCGGAACCGACGTGCAGGTGCTCTCGCCGCGCCCCTTCCTGATGATGAACGGCGAAGCGCGCTGGGAGAACATCACCAGCTGGGTCTGGGACCAGAACGACACGATCGCCCGGACGATCAGGATGCATCCCACCCGCTTCCGCGGCGTCGGCGCCTTGCCGCAGCAGGCCGGCCGGCCGGTGGAGTCCCTGTTTGACGAGATCAAACGGGTGACCGAGGGCCTGGGGTTCGTGGGCGTCCTGATCAATCCGGACCCGGGTGAGGGAAACGGCAGGACGCCGCCGCTGGGCGATCCCTACTGGTACCCGCTCTACGAGCGGCTCTGCGAACTGGACCTGCCCGGCCACATCCACAGCGGCAACTGCTGCAACGGCCGCGAGACCTACGACGAACACTTCATCGCCGAGGAGAGCCTGGCGATCACCTCGATCTACCGGGCCGGCGTGTTCGAACGCTTCCCGACGCTGAAGCTGATGATCAGCCACGGCGGCGGCGCCATCCCCTATCAGGTCGGCCGCTGGCGCTCGCACCGCGAGATGGCCCGGGCGGCGGGCAGGATCGCCAAGGACGCGCCGAGCTTCGACGAGGTCCTGAAGCGGTTCTGGTTCGACACGGTGGTGCACAACAAGGGTTCGCTGGAACTGCTGTTCGACGTTGTGGGGGCGGACCGCTGCTGCTTCGGCACCGAGCGGCCGGGCAGCGGCGGGGGGATTGATCCCTCGACCGGGCGGCCGTTCGACGACCTGAAGCCGGTGATCGAGGGCATCGCGACCCTCAGCGACGCCGACCGGCGGGGCCTGTTCGCGGACAACGCCCGGCGTCTCTTCAACCGGCTGGACGTCTGAGGCCGGCATGGCGCGCATCGTGCTCGGCCTCGGTTCGTCCCACACCCCGCTGCTCACCCTGCCGGCGGAGGAGTGGGCGCATCGTGCGGCCGCGGACTACGCCAATCCCGAACTCAATCTCTCGGACGGCCGGCGGGTGACTTATGGCGAGCTGCAGGCCGAGGTGGGCGACCGCTACGAGGACGTGGTCTCGGTGGACGCGCTGCGGCGCAAGGCGGAGCTGAGCCAGGCGGCGCTGGACCGCCTGGCCGATGCGCTGGAGGCCGCGGCGCCCGATGTCGTGGTGATCGTCGGCGACGACCAGGAGGAGCTATTCAGCGCCGCCAACCAGCCGGCCATCGCAGTGTTCTACGGAGACGAGGTCGCCACCTCCGACAAGTTCGGCGCCGAGGAGCTGCCCGACTGGATGCGGACGGTCGGCGAGGGGTACATGATGGACGACGTCCACGTGCTGCCCGGCGCGCCGCGCCTCGCGCTGGACGTGATCCAGGGGCTGCTGGACCGCGACGTCGACGTCGCGGTCTCGTCCCGGGTCGAGGACGCCAGCAAGGCCGGGTTCGGCCATGCCTACGGGTTCATCGTCAATCGCCTGTTTCGCGGCCGCCGCATCCCGGTGCTGCCGGTGCTGCTCAACACCTACTACCCGCCCAACGTGCCCAGCGCCTCGCGCTGCCACGACATCGGCCGCGCCCTGAAAGGAGCCTTGGAGGCGAGCGCCGCCGATCTGCGTGTCGCCGTCATCGCGTCGGGCGGGCTCAGCCACTTCGTGGTGGACGAGGCGCTGGACCGACAGGTGATCGAGGGGCTGCAGGAGGGTCGTGCCCACATCCTGCGCGCCATCCCCCGCGGCGCGCTGAACTCCGGGTCGTCCGAGATCCTGAACTGGGTCCTGACCGCTGGTGCGCTCGAAGGGCTGCCGCTGACCTGGTGCGAATACCAGCCGATCTACCGCACGCCCGCCGGCACGGGCATTGGCGTCGCCTTCGCTGTGTGGGGCGCTGACATCAGGGAGCCTGCGCAATGACCCGTCGAAGCATCGAGGTGGAGGGGTTCAACCACGGCGCCCAGCCGATCCCGGCGGCCTGCCGCGTCGGCCCGCTGATCATGACCGGCGGCGTCTACGGGCTGGACCCTGCGACGGGGACGATCCCAGACGACGTGGCCAGGCAGGCGCAGCTGATGTTCGCCAACCTTGCCCGCATCCTGGACGCCGCCGGCGCCGGCCTGGCTGATGTGGCGAAGGTGACCGTCTATGTGAAGATCCCCGAGGCGCGGCCCGCGGTGAACGCCGAATGGTTGCAGGCCTTCCCAGACCCGGCCTCGCGCCCGGCCCGGCACACCCAGCAGAACGATCATCTCCCGGCGAACATGCTCGTCCAGTGCGACGCCACGGCCTGGGCGGCGGATTAAGGCGGAGGCAGCTCATGCTCAGCGAAGAGAAGAACCGTCAGCTCACGGAGGTTGGCCCCGGCAAGCCGATGGGCGAGCTTCTGCGCCGCTACTGGCACCCGGTCGCCGGCGTCTCCGAGTTCGATGCTCGTAGCACAAAGCCGGTGCGGCTGCTGGGCGAGGACCTGGTGCTCTACAGGGACCTGAGCGGGACCTTCGGCCTCGTCGACCGCCGTTGCCCGCACCGGCGCGCCGACCTCAGCCACGGAATGGTCGAGGCCTGCGGCCTGCGCTGCAACTACCACGGCTGGCGCTTCGACCAGAGCGGCGCCTGCGTCGAGCAACCCTACGAGGATGTCGCCCATCCCGAGCTGCGGATGCGCGAGAGGATCACCGTCAAGGCCTATCCGGTGGAGACCAAGGGCGGGCTCGTCTGGGCCTATCTCGGCCCGCAGCCGGCGCCGCTGCTGCCCGACTGGGAACCGTTCTCGTGGCCGAACGGCTTTGTCCAGATCGTGATCTCGGAGGTGCCCTGCAACTGGTTCCAGTGTCAGGAGAACTCCATCGACCCGGTCCACTTCGAGTGGATGCACGAGAACTGGGGCCAGCGCCTGCGCGGAGACGACGGCCCCTACGGCCCCACGCATCAGCAGTTGGCCTTCGAGGAGTTCGAGTTCGGCTTCGTCTACAAGCGGATCAAGGAGGACACCTCGGCCGCGCATCCGAACTGGACCATCGGTCGGGTCTGCCTGTGGCCGAACGGCTTCTTCCTCGGCGAGCACTTCGAATGGCGCGTGCCCATCGACGATGAGAACACGCTCAGCGTCACCTGGAAGTTCACGCGCGTGCCGCGCGAGCAGGAGCCCTACGTCCAGACCACCATACCCACCTGGTATGGGCCGGTATTCGACGAGGCGGGTGAGTGGATCACCAGCCATGTGATGAACCAGGACTTCCTGGCCTGGGCGGGGCAGGGGCGGATCACCGACCGCGCGCAGGAACACCTCGGCCAGAGCGACCGGGGCATCCTGATGATCCGCAAGCGCTTCTTCGAGGAGATGAAGACCGTGGGCGAGGGCGGTCCCCCCAAGTTCGCGATCCGCGACCCAGGCCGCAACCGCGCGGTGGAGCTGCCGATGATGGATCGCGAGGCGGTCGTCGACGGCTATACCCAGGCCGAGATCCTGGCGGATCCCCGCAAACGGCTGATGTTCACCTCGTACGTCTTCCAGGCGGGACAACCCGGCGAGGTGCGCGACCAGTTCGCCGCGGCGATGGGGCTGCAGGCCACAGACTTCTCCGGCCTGGGCGCCTTGCGCGCAACATCGAAGGCCGAAGCGCAGTGACCGGCCTCGTCGCGCGCCTGGCTAAGCTGGACACCTGTTCGGTCTCCGACGCCCTGGACAAGCTGGGCCTGCCTGGCGCCGTGGTCGGCCTGTCGCCGCTGACCGTCCGCCGCCGCGTCGCGGGCCATGCAGTGACGGTGAAGCTGGGCGCTCCCATGGAAGGGCTCCCCAAGCGCCACCTCGGCGCGGGCGCCGTGATGGCCGCCGGGGCGGGCGACATCATCGTCGTGGAGCATCGCGGCCGCCTGGATGTCTCCGGCTGGGGCGGGCTGCTCAGCCGCGGCGCGGTGATGAAGGGCGTGGCGGCGGTCGTCATCGACGGCGCCTGTCGCGACCTGGACGAAAGCTTAGAGCTGGGCCTGCCGATCTTCGGGCGGGCGGGTGTCCCGGTGACCGCGCGCGGCCGCGTCGCCGAACACGATTTCAACCTGCCCATCACCCTGGCCGGAGTCGCCGTGCGGCCCGGCGACCTGGTGCTCGCCGACGCAAGCGGCGTCGTGTTCGTCGCGGCCGGCAAGGCCGAGGTCGTCGTGGCTACGGCCGAGGCGATCTTCGCCCGGGAGCAGCTGATGGCGGCCGACATCGACCGCGGCCGGCCGATCGCCGAGGTCATGGGGGCGGACTACGAAGACATGCTCAAGCATAAGGATGCGGCGCCATGAGCGACACCCTGGCCGATGACCTGAAGGCGATCGGCGTCACCACCCTGTCCGACGCGCTGGACCGGCTGGCGATCGAGGGGCAGTGCCTGGGCCTCATGCCGTTCGACCGCGGCATGGCGTTCGCCGGCCGCGCGTTCACGATCCGCATGGTGCCGGTCGGGCTCTCCGGCGGCTCGGTGGGCGACTACATCGACGAGGTGGCGCCCGGCCAGATCGTCGTCCTCGACAACAATGGCCGGCTCGACGCGACGGTGTGGGGCGACATCCTCACCCTGGTCGCTCACGGCAAGGGCGTCGCCGGCACGGTCATCGACGGCGTGTGCCGCGACATCGGCCGCAGCATCGAGCTGGGCTACCCGATCTTCGCCCGGGCCAACACGATGCGCACCGGCAAGGACCGGGTGACCGCCGACGCCTACAACGTGCCGGTCCAGGTCGCCGGCGTACGTGTCGAGCCCGGCGACTGGCTGGTCGGCGACGGGGACGGTGTGGTCGCGATCCCCGCGGCCAGGGCCGAGGAGGTGTTGCGCGTCGCGCGCGAGATCGCCGAGGCCGAGGATCGCATCCGAGCCGCCGTGCTCGCCGGCGCCCGCCTCGACGACGCCCGAAAGGCCGCCCGATACCACGCGCTGCAGACGCGCGCCGCCGGCTGACGGACCATCATGCCGATGTCCCAAGTCGACCTATTAAATTGACCAGCTGAGCAAGTATTTCTTGCATCTACAGTCCATGTGATCAAGATGGTGGCCATGACGCCGCGACGTGCGTCAGCCAAAGATCGAGGGGGAGGAATGCGGATGCGAGCCCAGCTACGGGCGCGGCGAACGGCTGCGCTGCTTGCGACCTGTGCGGCCATGGCTTTGGGGGTCGGCGAAGCCCGAGCCCAGACGTCCGACGCGACGCTCGAAGAGGTGATCGTCACCGCCCGGAAGCGAGCCGAGTCGCTTTCCGACGCGCCGGCCACGATCGCGGTGGTCAACGAGGACAAGCTCCGCGCCGTCGCGGTGACCAGCGCCAACGAATTGAACGGCGTGGTCCCGGGCCTGGTGATGATGGCGGGCGTCGGCGGCGGCCCGGGCGTCACGTTCCGCGGCCTGGGCTCGAACTCGGCGCTGTTCTCGGTGGAATCGTCAGTCGCCCTGTTCGTGGATGGCGTCTATTCGGCCCATACCCGCGACTACGTCACGCCCATCTACGACCTCCAGCGGGTCGAGATGGTGAAGGGCACGCAGGGCACGCTGCTGGGCAAGAACACCACGCTAGGCGCCATCACCATGGTGACGCGCCGGCCGGGCGACGAGCTGGGTGTGAGCCTGGAAACGAGCTACGATTTCAAGAGCAACACGCCCCGCATCGAGGCGGCCGTCGACCTGCCGATCAACGATCAACTGAAGGCGCGGATCTCGGGGCTCTTCATCGACGACGGCGGCTATGTCCGCAATCCGTACTCGGGCCAGCAACCCGATACCCGCGACGTCTCCGGGCGGCTCAGCCTGGCGTGGACGCCCACGCCGGACTTCGACGCCACCTTCATCTACCAGCACGACGACCACGAACAGACCGGACAGCCCCTGGAGGTCCTTCGGGACGCCGTGGTGGGTCTGACCCTTGCCAATCGAGCGCTGGCGACGGGCCAGACCGACTTCGAAGGGCGGCCCGATCGCCGCAGCGAGAGCGGTTCCGATGCGTTCGGGGCGGGCGTGCCGGCCGGCCGGACGCCCTACGACAACCAGGTTTCGGACCGCTTCAACCTGATCGCCAACTGGCGGGTCGGCGGCCACACCCTGACCTCCCAGTCGGCCTATGTGGACTGGCAGGTCGAGCGCCTGAGCGACCTCGACTTCCTGAAGGCGAACCTTCTCAACCTGGGCGACAACGAGAAGAACCAGCAATACTCGCAGGAATTCCGGCTCACCTCCCCCTCGGAGGGCCGGCTGACCTACGTGGCCGGCGTCTATTATTTCTACAACGACTGGACCCTGAACCGCCTGCTCTACGGCTACCAGCCTTCGGCGCTCTTCGGCTCGGCGCTCTCGCTCTACAACCAGAAGACCGAAACTATTTCGGCCTTCGGCCAGGCCACCTATGCGCTCACCGACAAGCTGAACGCCAGCGTCGGCCTGCGCTACACCAACGAGACGAAGGACGCGACGCTGTTCCGGCCGGCCGGCGCGGGCAACCTCGGCGGGGCCTTCCCCGCCTATCCCCGCACGAAGCTCACGAACAAGGAGGAGGATGTCGATGGCGACATCGGGCTCCAGTACAAGTTCGAGCCGGGCCGGATGGTCTATGTCTCGGCGTCCAAGGGTAGCAAGGGCGGCGGTTTCCAGAACTCGCCGACGACGGTGGCCGGCGCGCCGTACACCGGCGAGACCGCCTATACGGTGGAGGCCGGCGGCAAGTTCGTGTTCGATCGCGCCTCGCTGGACGTCGCCGTGTTCCAGACCACCGTGGAGAACTTCCAGTTCTCCCGCACGGCGGTCGTCGGCAATCCCGGCGTCGCCCAGACCGTCGTCACGAACCTCGATGTCCGCTCGCGCGGCGTGGAGCTCAATGGCAGCCTGCGGGTGGCCGAGGGGCTCAGGCTGAGTGGCGGGGTCGTCTACGCGGATTCGATCTTCACCGAGACCGTGCCGCCGGCGCCGGCCGTGCCCGTGGCCGTCGACGGCCTGCGCCAGCCGCGGGCGCCCAAGTGGAGCGGGAACCTCGACGCCAACTTCAGCCGGCCGCTCACAGACGAGCTGACACTCAATGTGCTGGGCAGTGTCGAGTTCATGTCCAAGACCTACTTCCAACCCAATGTGGGCGTGAACCTGAATGCGCCGCTCAGGGACGGCTTCGGCAAGATCAACCTGCGGGTCGCCGTCGAGAACGAGGCGGCGGGCTGGGAGATCGCCCTGCTCGGCAAGAACCTGACGGATGTCACCGAGCCGCAGTTCGTGACCTCGGTCTCCGGGACGGGAGCCGGCGGCAACACGCCGGCCTGGTATGGGATCGTCAATCCGCCGCGCTCGATCGTCCTGCAGTTCCGGATCCGGCGCTAGTCGGCGGTGGGCGGCGCATCCTCCCCGCGCGTGCCTGGGGGAGCCTGGTGGGCGGTCGCGCTCCTCGGGCTCCTCTACGTGCTGTCCTTCGTCGACCGGGTGATCCTGGCGCTGCTGGTCGCGCCGCTGAAGGCGGACCTGGGGGTTTCCGACCTCCAGCTCAGCCTGCTCTTCGGGCCTGCGTTCGCGGTCTTCTACGCCTTGCTGGGTCTGCCGATCGCCCGGCTGGCCGACCACGGCGATCGCCGCAAGCTCATCATCGCCGGCGTGATGCTCTGGGGCGCCGCCACCGTAGCCTCCGGCTTCGTGGGGACCTTCTGGCTGCTCCTGGCGTTGCGGATAGGCCTCGCCATGGGGGAGGCCGCGCTGACGCCGGCCGCCTACTCGATGATCGGCGACCTGTTTCCCCCCGAGCGCCGCGCGCTGGCCGCCAGCATCTATTCCGCCACGGGCATGGCGGGAGCCTCCGGCGCGTACATCCTCGGCGCCGCGGTGGTACAAGCCGTCGACTCCGCGGCCCTGGCGGGCCACGCCCTGCCGCTCGCCAGCTGGCAACTGGTGCTGGTGATCGTCGGCGCGCCGAGCCTGCTCGTCGGCCTCGTGTTCGCGCTGACAGTCCGCGAGCCGCCGCGCACCCAGGCGGAGCAGGGCGCGCCGGGCGCGAGGGAGATCGCCACGTACCTGCGGGCGCGCGCCAGACTGTTCGGGGGGCTGTTCCTCGGCGCCGGCCTGACCCAGGCCGTCGGCTACGCCTATTCCGCCTGGGGTCCCGAGCTCCTGCGCCGCCAGTTCGATCTCACGATCCAGCAGGCGGGCTACGCCTTCGGACTGACCGGGCTGCTGGCGGGCTTTGGCGGCACGCTGGCTGCGCCGCGGCTGACGCGGATCCTCGAGCGACGCGGTCGTCGTGACGCGGTGGCGCTCGGGTCGATGGCCTGCGTCGCGGTCGGCGGATCGCTGGCCGTCGCCGCTCCCCTGCAATCGAGCGCGATCGCCTTCCTGGCGATCCACGCCGCCAGCGCCTTCTGCCTCGTGGGCGCTGCGAACAACGTGGTGGTGGCGTTGCAGTCCCTGGCCCCAGGCCGGATGCGCGCGACCTTCGTGGCGCTGCTCCTGATGTGCATCACCCTGCTCGGCCTGGGGATCGGACCGCCCGCGGCCGCCGCGATAAGCGCTGCGCTCGATCCGGAGGGTCAGGCGCTGGGTTCCGCCCTCGCGATCCTGGCGCCCGCCGTCGGCTTGCCCGCGCTCCTGCTCTTCGCCTGGAGTCGCCAGGGTTTCCTTGACCAAGCGGATACCAAGCCGGGGTCTAAACCGACTAGTTGGCCAGGATCGTCGCTTGGCCCGGTGCGTCGCGAGCGCTAATACCACCGGGAACCGTGCACGACAGGCGGAGGCTCGCGCCGCCCCTGAGCGCCGGTGCGGGGTACGGGGTGAAGCGTGTGCGGGCAAAAGTGAAGAGTGATGCGGAAGCTCCGCCGCGCAAGCGCGAGCGCGCGGTGCAGCAGCGCACCCTCGATACGCGCCGCAAGATCATCGACGCGGCGATCGAGGAATTCGCCCGCAACGGCTACGAAGGCGCCTCGACCCGCACGATCGCCACCAACGCGGGGCTGCAGCACACGCTGGTCACCTACCACTTCAACAGTAAGGAAGGTCTCTGGCGCGAGGCGATCTCCAGCATCCTCGCCCAGTACAAGGCCGCGTTCGATGCGCGGCTGGAGGGGCTGCGAGGGGTCGACGACGCCACGAAGCTGCGGCTGATCCACGAGGACTTCATCCGCTTCGGCGCCTCCAACCTCGATTTCCACCGGATCATGGCGCACGTCGCCGCAAGCCCAAGTCCACAGCTCGACTGGCTGATCGAGGAGTACCTGCGTCATACCTTCGACGCCCGCGCAGAGCTCATCCGAGGGGCCCAGGAGGCCGGGCGCTACGTCGCGGGCGACCCGTACCATCTGGAGTACATCTTCATCGGCGCGGTGACGCGGATCTACATGCTGGCGTCCGAGGTCGAGAAGATCATGGGCCGTTCGCCTTTCGACCCCGAGTTCATCGAAGAGCATGTCCGCGTCTGCCTGGGCCTGTTCTTCCGCGACGCGCCCGCGCAAGCCGCAAAGCCGGCCGCGATCAAGGTGCGCGGCGGGCGACGTAAGCCTTCAAGCTGAGCCTCGCCTCCAACAAGAGCCGGCGGCCGCCGAGCGCCTCCGGACTGAACACCTAGCGGCGCGGCGCCGGGTCGTCACGGTAGGCTTTCACGGCACAGCCCGGCCAGGCCGTCGCCTCATAGACGCCGCGGGCGATGGCCCGTGAAAGCACGTCGGCGGCCAGCGCGCCGATGCGGGCCACGTGATAGGCGCGCGGTTCCGGCAGGTCTTGCCGGCCCGTGGTGAGCGCGAAGACGACGTCCCCATCGAACGGAGCGTGGACCGGCCGGATCGCGCGCGCCATGCCGTCCTGGGCCATGATCGCCACGCGCTTGATCTCGCCCGGATCGAGGCGGACATCGGTGGCGATGCAGGCGATGGTGGTGTTCTGCCGCGGCTTTGGGTCCGCCGCCGTCGGCCCCCACTCGTCGGGGCGGGCCGCCAGGCCCTGGACGCCGAGGCCGCCGAATTCGCGCTCCATCTCGTACGGCGCGGCCCAGAAGCTCCTCGCGCCCGGCGCGACCGTGGAGCCGGCGCTGTTCACGGCCACGATGGCGCCCACCGTGAACCCGTCGGAGCTCACCACGGACGCCGAACCCGTGCCGCCCTTCAGGCCGCCCGAGAAAGCGCCATAGCCGGCGCCGGCCGTGCCCAGGCCGAAGGTGTCGGAGGCCCGCTCCACGGCCTCGATGCCCAGGCGGCGATAGGGCGGATCGAGACCCCAGGCCTTGTCGCCGCCGTGCGGCAGGTCGAACAGGATCGCGCCCGGCACGATCGGCGAGGGCGGCACGCCCGGTGGCCGAGGCCCCGCGCCATAGCCGATCCCCTTCGCGCCCAGCCAGGCCGCGACGCCGTCGGCGGCCGCGAGGCCGTATACAGACCCTCCGGCCAGGACGATGGCGTTGACCGCATGCACCAGATTCTCGGCGTCGAGGGCGTCGGTTTCGCGGGTGCCCGGCCCACCGCCGCGCACGTCGACGGCGGCGATGGCCGCCTCGTCGGGGAGGATGACGGTGACGCCCGTGCGGGCCTTCTCGTCGTGGGCCTGGCCGACCCGGACGCCCGGCACGTCGGTGATCAGGTTGCGAGCGCCCATCCGTCCAGGGAGAGGCGTCCGCGGCCGCGGCGCAGCCGCCGGCTGGGGCGCGGCCTTCACGGGCTCTGCCGCTGCGGCGGCTGTGACCAGGGACGCCAGCAGAGCGCGACGGTTCATCGGATCGTTTCCCTTGCCGCGCCTGGGCGGCCGACCGACGCGGCGCCAGAGCCGCCCACGCTCCGCACCCGCAGCGTAAATCATGGCGCCTTGCCCGATATCGGAGCAGGCATCGGGCCGCAGTTTCAAGATGTGGGCAAGTCTATTATTTGCCGCCGGTAAGTCGTTGTTAGAGCACGAGCGCGGGTATGCGACGCTCATGATATTGAGCGTGCCTATCGGAGTTTCGAGCATGGACGGCGAAGTCGGACCGCGGCTACGGACGGTCAGGGCGAAGATGGGCCTCAGCCAGCGGTCGCTGGCGCGCAAGGCCGGCGTGCCGAGCAGCACCGTGTCGCTCATCGAAGGCGGACGCACCAATCCATCGATCGGCTCGCTGAAGCGCCTGCTGGACGCCGCGGGCCTGTCGCTGGCCGAGTTCTTCAGCTTCGACCTCGCCACCGAGCAGAAGATCTTCTTCCGGCGCGACGAACTGGCTGAAATATCAAGCGGCGACGTGTCTTACCGGCAGGTGGGCGCCGGGGCCGGCATCTCGACGCTGCAGATCCTGCACGAGACCTACCAGCCCGGTTCCGACAGCGGGCGAGTGATGCTGACCCACGAAGGCGAAGAGGGCGGCATCGTCATCCAGGGGCGCCTGGAGGTCACCGTTGGGCAGCAGACCCGGGTGCTGAAGGCGGGGGAGGCTTATCTTTTCCAGAGCACGACGCCGCATCGGTTCCGCAATGTCGGCGACGAGGTCTGTGTCGTGGTGAGCGCCTGCACGCCGCCCACCTTCTAGTTGCGCCTTCGGCGCCTGCGACGGTCTAGGTGCTCAATGGATTGAGCGACCTCGCGAACATCATGTGTAAAAACAGCATCTTACGATGTGAAACAAATAGGCTGGCGCGGCCTTGAAGTCAGCGCGAAGCTTTCATTGCAATTGTGAGGAACCGCATGCGGACCGCACATATACTTTAGGTGGTTGATGGTCCGAATATCCACAACCGCAGGATCTTCGATAACAGCGCAGCCAGGCGCTCGCATAGTCGTTCGCTCCACGACGACGGACTTATGTCGATGCAGCGATGACGCGCCTCTGGGTTACTGATCTCGATCGCCAGTCGGCCAAGACCGACGTCTGAACAATGTCCGTCATGCCCGGGAGGGGCCGCCGCGAAGGTGTCAACAGACCGCCAGCAGCGGGTCGAGGGTCTGCACATTTGGGGGATTGTGATGAAGCGATATTTCGTCGGGGCCGCCATGGGCGTTCTGGGGTTCGTCAGCGCCCAGCCTTCCAGCGCCCAGACCTCGGGGACCGGCACGACGGTCGACGAACTGGTCGTCACCGTGCAGAGGCGTGAACAGGCCGCCCAGGACGTGGGCATCGCCTTGTCCGTCGTCTCCTCCGAAGAGCTGGTCCAACGCGGCGTCACCAACATCAACCAGTTGCAGAACGCCACGCCCAGCCTGGAGGTCGAGCCGGCCTTCGGCGGCGGCGCACCGCAGTTCCGACTGCGCGGCGTGGGCTTCTCGGACTACGCCTCCAACAACGCGCCCACCGTCGGCGTCTATGTAAACGAGGTCGCCTACCCGGTCCCGATCATGACCCAGGGGCTGATCTTCGACGTCGCGCGGGTCGAGGTCCTGCGCGGCCCGCAGGGCACGCTCTATGGCCGCAACACCACCGGCGGCGCGGTGAACATCATCACCAACCGGCCGAGCAAGGCGCTGTCCGCCGGCTTCATGGCCGAGTATGCGCGCTTCGACCATCTGCGGGCGGAGGGCTACGTCTCCGGTCCCGTCCTGGGCGACGCCTTGCTGGCCAGACTGTCGCTGGCGACGGAGCAAGGCGGCGCCTACCAGCACCGCCGCACCACCGGCGAGGAATTGGGCGACGCCGATCGCCTGGCCGGCCGATTGCTGCTCCAGTACAAGCCGGGCGGGCCTGCGGAAGCGCTGTTCGACGTCCACGCCGGCCGCGATAGGTCGGAGGCGATCGGCCTCTATCTCTTCCGCGGCTTCACGACGCGCAGCGGCGCCGGCGTCTTCATTCCCGCCGACGCCGACCGCTTCGCCACGGACTGGAAGATCTCGCCCTTCCTGGCGCGCGACGCCAACCTGCCGCTGGACGCCAAGCCAGGGGTGGACAACGAGACCTGGGGCGCGTCGCTCAACGCGTCCTACGATTTCGGGCCGGCGACGCTGACCAACATCGTCAGCTACGACCAGTTGATCCGCCGCCAGTACGGCGACTGGGACTCCAGCCAGTCCATCGAGGCCGACACCTATTTCGGCAGCAAGGTGAACGTCGTCTCGGACGAACTTCGCCTGACGTCGAGCGAGGAGGGGCCCCTGCACTACGTGGTCGGCGTCTACTATTCCCGCCAGGAGCTGAAGGAGCAGTACTACTCTGACTTCCTCGACAACTTCGGCACCTATGCCCGGGTAAACTACGACCAGAAGGTCGAGTCGATCAGCGGCTTCGGCCAGGCCGAGTACGCGTTCAACGAGCAATGGAAACTGATCGGCGGCCTCCGCTACGAGCGTGAGACCCGCCACCTGAACGGCTTTGGCTCAGCCTTCGGCGGCGCCCAGGCGCTGCGGCCCACCAACGTCTCGACGAAGATGACGCCCCTGACCGGGAAGATTGAGCTGGACTTCAAGCCTGTGGAGGGCGCGCTGATCTACGCCTCGGCGAGCCGCGGGGCGAAGTCGGGCGGCTTCACCACCTACAACACCGGCAATTCCTCGGCGATCCAGCCGTTCAAGCCGGAGATCCTCCGGGCCTACGAAGTGGGCTTCAAGACCAACCTCGTTCCGTCGCTACAGGTCAACGGTTCGGCGTTCTTCTATGATTACAAGAACCAGCAGGTGCTCTCGACGGTGTTCACGGCCAACGGCCTGGTGGGCCGCTTCGCCAATGTGCCCAAGTCCGAGATCTGGGGCGGAGAGCTCGAACTGGTTTTCCACCCGACGCCCGCCTTCGTCCTGACCCAGAACGTCGGCTACAAGAAGGGCGAGTACAAAGAGTTCTTCGAGGTCGACGCCGGGGCTTCGCGTCTGGCTGGCCGGGAGATCACCGTCGACCGGGCCGGTCAGAAGATCCCCTTCCCGGCGTGGTCCTATCAGGGCTCCGCGACCTACACCTGGGACCTGGGCGCCTACGACCTCGCCGCCAACGTCAACTACAACTTCCGCGACCGCAACGTGAACTTCCTCGGCGTCCGTTACGCGGTGGCCAGTTCCTGGACGGTCAATGGGGATCTCACTCTGCGGCCGCACGACGGTCCCTGGGCGGCGACGATCTTCGGACGCAACATCCTGAACGAGAAGTACGACCTGACGCGCAACTTCTTCACCAGCTCGGACATCGCCCAGCCGGCGCGCCCGCGCGAATACGGCGTGCGGCTGGCGTACGACTTCTAGGCTTCAATGATCGAGGTCGGGGCCGCCGTGGCGATGCGGCGGCCCTTCGATTCCGTGGAATTCAGCCGCCGCGCGCGGCCAGGGCCCGCTCCAGATTCGGCGTCGCGGCCAGCAGGCTCTGCGTATAGGCGTGCCGGGGGCGCAGGAAGACCTCGTCCGTCGTCCCCTCCTCCACGATCCGGCCGCCCTGCATCACCGCCACCCGGTGACAGATCGCCCGCACCACGCCCAGGTCGTGGGTCACGAAGAGATAGGACACGCCAAGCTCCTGAGAGAGCCTGGCCAACAGCTCCAGCACCTGCGCCCGGACAGTGACGTCGAGGGCGGAGACCGCCTCGTCCAGGACGACCAGCCGCGGCTCGGTGATCAGGGCCCGCGCAATCGCGATCCGCTGGCGCTGGCCGCCGGAGAACTGGTGGGGGTAGCGGTCGCCGGCGTCCGGCGGCAGGCCGACCCGCTCCAGCATGGCCTGCACGGCCTCCCGGCGCGCCGCGCCCACGGGCGGGCGCTCCAAAAGATGGAAGGGCTCGGCGATCAGGTCCTCGACCCGCCAGCGCGGGTCGAAGCTGCCGAAGGGATCCTGGAACACCGCCTGGATCTTGCGTCGCAGCCGGCGCGCCTCGGCCGGTGACGCCGGCGGAAACGGCGCCCCGTCCAGACGGACCTCGCCGCCCTGCAGCGCCTCGAGGCCGAGCACGGCGCGCAGCAGCGTCGACTTGCCGGAACCGGACTCGCCCACCAGCCCCACCGTCTCGCCGGCCCGGACCGTCAGACTTACGCCATCTACCGCGCGGAACGGCTGGGCCCGTCGCCACGGCGACGTTCGGCGGCCCGGATAGGCGCGCACGAGGCTCCGCGCCTCCATGACCGGCGCGTCGTCCGAAGCCCTTGCCGGCGGCGCGGCCTTGGCCAGCACGGCGTCCTCCGCAAGCTTGCGGGCGTAGGGGTGCGAGGGGTTGCGGAGCAGGACGCCGGTCGGCCCCTGCTCGACGATCTCGCCCTGGCGCATGATGGCCACCCGGTCGGCCATCTGGGCCACAACCGCCAGGTCATGGGTGATCAGGATGAGCCCGGCGCCGTCCTCGCGCACCAGGTCCCTCAGAAGATCGAGGATCTGCGCCTGGGTCGTGACGTCGAGCGCCGTCGTCGGCTCGTCGGCGATGAGCAGCCTCGGCTTCGCCGCCATCGCCATGGCGATCGCCACCCGCTGACGCTGGCCCCCCGAGAGCTCGTGCGGGTAGCGGTCGAGGGGGAACCGGCTGGCGGGAAGTCCCACCCTCTCCAGCGCCCGGGCGGCCTGCGCCGTCGCCTCCGGCCGGCCCACGCGCCGGTGCAGGGCGATGGACTCGGCGACCTGGTCGCCGATGCGCATCAGCGGATTGAGCGCCGTCATCGGCTCCTGGAAGACGACGCCCACCCGGCCGCCGCGCACGGCGCGCATCTCCGCTTCGCCGGCGGCCGCCAGGTCCTGGTCGCCGAGAAGGATCCGCCCGGACATGGTCGCGCCCGGCGGCGACAGGCGTAGGATCGAGAGTGCGGTGATCGACTTGCCGGACCCGGACTCGCCGACCAGACCCAGGATCTCGCCCGGCTCCACCTCGAGCGACACGCCCTTGAGCAGCTCGGCCTGACCGATCCGGAGTCTCAGGTCCTCAATCCGGAGCAAGGCCATATCAGCGGCTCCGGTCGAGCTTGGGGTCGAACAGGTCGCGCAGGCCATCGCCCAGCAGGTTCAGCCCCAGCACGCTGAGCACGATGGCGACGCCCGGGAAGATGGCCAGCCAGGGTGCGAAGCCGATCAGGGTCTGCGCCTCGTTGAGCATCCGGCCCCAGCTCGGCGTCGGCGGCTGCGCCCCCAGGCCGACGTAGGACAGCGCCGCCTCGGCGAGAACGCCCATGGAGAACTGGATCGCCCCCTGCACGATCAGCAGGTTGGCGATGTTGGGCAGGATGTGCTGCAGCGAGATCAGGCCCTTGCCCTTGCCCGCGACGCGCGCCGCCAGGACGTAGTCGCGGGTCCAGAGCGACAGGGCCGCGCCACGGGCCACGCGGGCGAAAACCGGGATGTTGAAGACGCCGATGGCGATGACGGCGTTGATCGCGCCCGGCCCCGTCACGGCGGTGATCATGATCGCCAGCAGCAGCGATGGGAAGGCGAAGATCAGGTCGTTCGAGCGCATGACCAGCTCGTCCGTCAGCCCGCCCTTGGCCGCCGCCAGCAGGCCCAGCGGCACGCCCACGAGCAGGCCCACGCCGGCCGCCACGACCGCCACCGCCAGCGAATTGCGCGCGCCCACCAGGATCATCGATAGCACGTCGCGCCCGAAGTGGTCCGTGCCGAACCAGTGGGCCGCCGACGGCGCCCGCAGGCGCCCGGCCATGTCGAGGTCCGCGACGGGATAGGGCGTCCACACCAGCGACAGCAACACCGCGACTACGAACAGTCCCGTCAGGGCCGCGCCCAGCCAGAGCGCCGGCGACGCGCGCCCGCCGCGCGCCGTGGGACCGGGGATGGTCGCCTCGCTCACGCCGATCGCCTTCTCAGGCGCGGGTCGATCGCGGCATAGCCGAGGTCGACCAGGAAGTTCACCACCACCACGGCGAAGACCAGCAGCACCACGACGCTCTGCACCACGATCAGGTCGCGTTGCGTGATCGCCTGGAAGACCAGGCGTCCGAGGCCGGGCAGGAAGAACACGTTCTCCACGATCACCGCCCCGGCCAGCAGGAAGGGGAACTGCAGGCCCACGATGGTCAGGGTCGGGATCAGGGCGTTGCGCAGCGCGTGGCGGTAGACCACCTGGCCTTCGCTGAGCCCCTTGGCGCGCGCCGTGCGCACATAGTCCTCGTCCAGCGTGTCGATCAGGGCGGAGCGCAGCACGCGGGCCAGGATCGCCGCCTGGGGCAGCGCGAGCGCCAGGGCGGGGAGGAGCAGCGCCTTGAGCGCCGGCCAAGCGCCTGCGTCCCAGCCCGGAAAACCCCCGGCCGGCAGCCAGCGGAGCCCGACGGCGAACACCAGCACCAGCAGCATGGCGAACCAGAAGTTCGGCATCGCCATGAACACCTGGGTCATGCTCATGGTCACGGTGTCGGACGCCTGCCCCCGCCGGCGTGCAGCGAAGACGCCGATCGGGAAGGCCACGGCGACGGCGAGGACCAGCGCCATCAGCGCCAGCGGCAAGGACACGGCCATGCGCTCGGCGATGAGTTGGCCGACCGGCACGCGGTAGGTGTAGCTGACGCCGAAGTCGCCACGCGCCAGCCCGCCGATCCACTCGAGGTAGCGCTGCGGGAGGCTCCCATCCAGGCCCATCTGACTGCGCAAGGCGGCCACGGCTTCGGGGTTGGCGTTGAGGCCCATCATGTACGCCGCGGGGTCGCCGGGGGTCACCTGGATCAGCAGGAAGACCACGCCCGTCGCCGCCAGGAAGGTCAGGGCCAGGGCCAGCAACCGGCCCCCGACATAGGCCGCCCCCAGCCGCAGGAACGCGACCAGCGTCAGCGCCCCCAGGGCCACAAGCGCGATCGGGCCGCCCTGGGCTGACGTCCGGCCGGCGCCCGCCGCGGCGGCGGCGGGCGATCCCGGCTCGTCGAACCAGGCGTCGGCGACGACGTTGGCCTGCACGGGCGAGTCCCGCCAAAGGCCGCGCAGGCGCGAGTCCCAGACGTTCAGCTTGGGGAACTCGAACAGGAAGACGTTGACCGAATCCTCGGCGATCCGCCGCTGGACCGCCTTCAGCAGGCCGGTCCGCGTTGGGGCGTCGACGGCCCGGTCCAGCTGCTCCAGCAGAGCGTCGAACGCGGCGCTGCGGTATCCGAAATAATAGTCGCGGCCATAGATGTCGTAGTCCATCGGCTCGGTGTGCGAGACGATGGTCATGTCGAAGTTCTTGTTCTTCAGCACCTGGTCCAGCCACTGGGCCCACTCCAGGTTCTCGATGGTCACCCGCACCCCAGCCTGGGCGAGTTGCGCCGCGACGATCTCGCCGGACCGGCGGGCGTAGCTGGGCGGCGGCAGCTTCAACGTCGTCGTGAAGCCATCCGGATAGCCGGCCTGGGCCAGCAGCGCCTTCGCCCGCGCCACGTCGTGCGGATAGAGGCCGGTGAGGTCCACATGGTCCGGGTTCTGCGGCGGGAAGTGGCTCCCGATCGGCTGGCCGTAGCCGAACATGGCGCCGTCGATGATCGCCTTGCGGTCGATGGCGTGGGCCAGGGCGCGGCGGACCAGCAGGCTGTCGAACGGCGCCTTGGCGTTGTTGAGCGCCAGGATCGTCTCGCCTTCCGTGGCGCCCACCACCACCCGGAAGCGCGGGTCGCGGCGCAGTTCGGCCAGGTTCTCGGGGGCCGGGAAATTGGGATAGGCGTCGATGTTGCCGGCCTTGATGGCGGCATAGGCGGCCGTCGGGTCCGGGATGAACCGGAACACCACGGCGTTCAGGCGGGGCTGTGGCCCCCAGTAGGTGGGGTTGCGCACCAGCTCGATCGCATCGCCCCGTCGCCAGCGGGCGAACCGGAACGGGCCGGTGCCGATGGGGTGGGCGGCGTTGTCGGCGGCGCTCTTCGGCGAGACCATCACCGCATCGCCCCAACCCAGCAGGTAGATCAGCGAACCGGCGGGATGCCCCAGCACGAGGCGCACCGTCAGGGGATCGATCACCTCGACGCGTTCGATCGGTTCGAAATAGGCCTTCTGGGCGTTGGCCGAGTCCTTCGCCCGCGCCCGGTCGAGGGCAAACTTCACGACGCCGGCGTCGAACGGCGACCCGTCGTGGAACCGCACGCCGCGCCGCAGGCGGAAGACATAGATCCGGCCGTCGGGCGAGACGTCCCAGGACTCGGCGAGCGCGGGTTCCACCTGGCCGGCCGGGCCGATCCGCACCAGTCCCTCGAAGACGTTGCCGTAGACCACCTCGTCGGTCGCCGCGGCCGCGCCGGCGGTGGGGTCGAGGTTCGGAGGCTCGAGAGCCATGGCCAGGCGAAGGGTGTCTCGGGCCTGGGCGGCGGTCGCCAGCGTCAGCCAGGCCAGCAGCATCGCCACGCCCGCCAGAAGCGTCCTGAACCGCATCCAGAGCTGACTCCGCGCCGCGCCCACGCGCGCGTCAGACCTGACGGGTCAAGAGCGCATAGGCCGACAGCGCCATCACCTTGGCCGAGTTCACCATGTCGTCGATCCCCACGTACTCGTCCGGCTGGTGGGCCAGGTCGAGGATGCCGGGACCGTAGGCGATGCAATCGCGCAGCTTGCCGATACGGTCGATATGCTTCTGGTCGTAGGTGCCCGGCGAGCAGACGATCTGCGCCGAGCGTCCCATCACCTGTTCCACCGCCTCGCAGGTGAAGCGCACCACCGGCCGCTCGGGCTCGGTCATCGACGGTCGCACCTCGAACAGGTCCCGCAGTTTGTAGCGGAAGCCCTGGCGGGTCTGGACGAGGCCATCGAGAAGGCCACGGATCTGGGCCTTCACCTCCTCCAGGTCCTCCTCGATGAGCAGGCGGCGGTCCAGGACCATTCGGCAGGCGTCCGGCACCACGGGCGCGGGTAGGCCGCCGGTGACGTCCGGCTGGCCGCCGTGAATCGAGTTGATGTTGAGGGTCGGCGTCCGCGCTCCGTCCGGGACCACCGGCATCGCGGTCTGGTGCGAGGCCAGCGCCGGGAAGATCCGCGCCTCCAGTTCGTCGATCACGGCCCCCATGTGGCGCACGGCGTTGTCGCCCAGGAACGGCATGGAGCCGTGGGCGATGCGGCCCTCGGTGGTGATCTCCGACCACCAGACCCCGCGGTGCCCGATGCACACCCGGTCGACGTTCAGCGGCTCGGGGATGATCACATGGTCGACGCGGGGCTTGGAGAACCAGCCTCGTTCGGCGAGGTAGGCCACGCCGCCGTAGCCGCCGCTCTCCTCGTCGGCGGTGCCGGAGATCTCCAGCGCGCCCGGCAGGGGAACGCCGGAATCGATCAGCGCCTCGACGGCGATGACCGAGGCCGCCAGGCCGCCCTTCATGTCGCAGGCCCCGCGGCCATAGACCTTGCCGTCCTTCACCACCCCGTCGAACGGCGGGACGGTCCAACCCTCGCCGACCGAGACCACGTCGATGTGGCTGTTGAAGTGCACGCAGGGGCCGGGGCCTGCGCCTTCCCAGCGGGCGATGACGTTGACCCTCGGATAGGCGTCGCTGTCGCCGGGCGTGCCTTCGGCGCGCACGTACTCCACCTGGAAACCTCGTTTGCGCAGCCGCTCGCCCAGGTATTCGGCGCAGGGCCGGTAGGCGTCGCCGGGCGGGTTGATCGTCGGGAAGCGGATCAGGTCGCGGGTCAGGGCCACCACGTCGTCGGTGCGGGCCTCGATGGACTTCAGCAGGGCGGCTTCGGCGGGGTGGGACATCAAGGAACCTGTGGACTGGGAAGATGGTCGGCGCGGCGAGGAACGGTCGTGGTCGGCTTGCCGTCAAGCGATGGTCGCGAGCACCTCCCGCAGCAGGCTCACCATTTCGTCGATCTGGCCGGGTTCGACGATCAGCGCCGGGGACAGGGCCACGATGTCGCCGGTCACGCGCACCAGCAGGCCGCGATCGAAGCAGGCGTGGTAGACGTCCTGGCCCCGCTCTCCTGGCGCGCCTGGCCGGGACTCGAGCTCGATGCCGGCCACCAGGCCGATGTTGCGTATATCGATCACATGGCGTGCGTCGCGCAGGGAATGCACGGCGTCCTCGAACGTCGCCTCCAGGCCCGCCGCCCGTTCGAACAGGCCTTCGTCGCGATAGGTGTCCAGCGTCGCCAGACCCGCCGCGCAGGCCAGCGGATGGCCGGAATAGGTGTAGCCGTGGAACAGCTCGATGGGCGCGTCGGCCTCGCTCATCAGGGTGTCGTGGATGTGCTGGCGCACGCCCACCGCGCCCATGGGCACCAGACCGTTGGTGATCCCCTTGGCCATGGTGACGAGATCGGGCTGCACCTCGAAGCGGGCGGCCGCGAAGGGCGCCCCCAGCCGGCCGAAACCGGTGATCACCTCGTCGAAGATCAGCAGGATGTCGTGCTTGTCGCAGAGCGCGCGCAGGCGCTGCAGATAGCCCACGGGCGGCGCCAGCACGCCGGTGGAGCCGGCCACCGGCTCCACGATCACCGCGGCGATCGTCGAGGCGTCGTGCAGGGCGACGATCCGCTCCAGGGCGTCGGCCAGTTCGGCGCCGTGCTGGGGTTGACCGCGTGAGAAGGCGTTTCGCGCCAAGTCGTGGGTGTGCGGCAGATGGTCGACGCCCGCCAGCAGCGTGCCGAAGTACATCCGGTTTTTGACGATGCCGCCCACCGAGATGCCGCCGAAGCCGACCCCATGATAGCCGCGCTCCCGACCGATCAGGCGGGTCTTGGAGGCCTTGCCCCTCGCCCTCTGGTAGGCGAGCGCGATCTTCAGCGCGGTGTCGACCGCCTCGGACCCCGAGTTGGTGAAGAACACGTGGTCCAGGTCGCCCGGCAGCAGGCCCGCGACGCGCGAGGCGAACTCGAACGCGCGCGGATGGCCGAGATTGAAGTTGGTGGCGTAACCCATCTGGGCCGCCTGCTGCTGGACCGCCTCGACGATCCGGGGGCGGTTGTGGCCCGCGTTCACGCACCAGAGGCCGGCGACGGCGTCCAGCACCTTGCGGCCGTCCGGCGTGAAGTAGTGCATGCCGTCGGAGCGATCGACCATCTTGGGGGCCGCCTTGAACCGCCGGTTCGGCGTGAACGGCATCCAGTAGGCGTCGAGCGAGTTGGGGACGGCGGTCGACAGGTGGTTCATGCCGGCTCCTTGGCCGCCGCAGGGGCGGCGGGGGTCTGGGCTTTCAGAAAGGCGGCGACGTCCGCCGCGGACCGGTCGGGGATTTCCAGCTGCGGCAGGTGGCCCGCGTCGGGATAGGTGATCAGCTTTGCGCCGGGGATGGCGGCGGCGAACTTGCGGCCGCTTTCCGGCTTGATGATCACATCCTGGTCGCCGTGCAGCACCAGGGTCGGCACGGCGATCTTGCCGAGCACCGCCGCGGTCGCGGCGCTGTGCTGACCGGGCTGCATGCTCATCAGGATGTCCCGATGGCCGGGCGCGCGCTGCACCTCGACCCAGCGGTCCACGAAGGCCGGCGTGATCAGCGACTTGTCGACCACATCGGCCTTCAGCGCCGCCGAGGTGAGGGGCCGGGTGTCGATGTGCTTGAGCAGGAAGACGCCCACCGGCGACTGCAACAGGCGGAACGCCAGCGGCGGCTTGGTGAGCGTGGAGGCGGGCCAGCCCGCGGCGTCCACCAGCACCAGGGCGTTCAGCCGCCGGGGATGCCGGACGGCCACCTGCCAGGCGACGCCGCCGCCCATGGAGTTCCCGGCGATCGCGAAGGGCGGCAGGTCGAGCTTCGCCGCCAGGGCGTCCACCAGGTCGGCGTAGTTGCCAGGGCTGGGCTGATAGTCGGCCGGCGCGCGGGTCAGGCCGTGGCCCGGCAGGTCGATAGTGATCACCCGGAAGTCGGGCGACAGCCGCTGGATCCAGCGGTCCCAGGTCAGGAAGGAGTCGCCGTAACCGTGGACCAGCATGATCACCGGCTTCGCGGGATCCCCGTCGTCCCGGTAGTGCATCCGCACGTCGCCCGGCAGGTCGGCGAACTTCGAGGTCGGTCCAGCATACTTCGCGTCCAGCCGCGCATAGGGAATGTCGGGCCGATTCAGGACGAGGCCCGCGACGACCACCAACACCGCCAGCACGGCGACGATCACGCTCAGCACCACGCCCATCTTGGCCATGCACCCTCCACGCGACCGTTTTCGACGCCCGAAAAAGACTCTATCGCTCCGGCGACCGCGTCCCAACCGGGTTAAGTGCTCAATCCCTTGAGCACCGGCATCGTACGGGCGTCAGGCGATCTCCAGCTGCCGCAGGACCGCGTCGGTCATCGCCGTGGTGGAGACCGCCGTTGCGTCGGGCGCCGCGATGTCCGCGGTGCGCGCGCCGGCGGCCAGCGCCCGGCGCACCGCCGCGTCGAGCCGGTCTGCCGCCTGCGGGGCGTCCATCGAATGGCGCAGGCACATGCCGAAGGAGAGGATGGTCGCCAGCGGGTTGGCGATCCCGCGCCCGGCGATGTCCGGCGCCGAGCCATGCACCGGCTCGTAGAGCGCCTTGCGCCGACCCTGGCTGTCCGCCGCGCCCAGGGAGGCCGACGGCAGGAGGCCCAGCGATCCGGTGAGCATGGCCGCGGCGTCCGAAAGGATGTCGCCGAACAGATTGTCCGTCACGACGACGTCGAACTGCTTGGGCCGCCGCATGAGCTGCATCGCGCAGTTGTCGGCGTACATGTGGCTGAGTTCGACGTCAGGATAGTCGGCGGCCACACGGGTGGCCATGGCGCGCCAGAAGGCGCCCGTCTGCATGACGTTGGCCTTGTCCACCGAACAGACCCGGCGCCCGCGGCCGCGGGCGATGTCGAAGGCGGCGCGCACCACCCGCTCGACCTCGATGGACGTGTAGGCCTGGGTGTCGTAGGCGCGGCTGACCCCGGCCCCCAGGTCCTCGACGCCCCGCGGCTCGCCGAAATAGACCCCTGCCGTCAGCTCGCGGATGATCAATATGTCGAGCCCCTCGACGAACTCGGGGCGCAGGCTGGAGGCCGCCACAAGCTCCGGATAGCAGAGCGCGGGCCGCAGGTTGGCGAACAGGTCCATGTCCTTGCGCAGGCGCAGCAGGCCCGCTTCCGGACGCAGGGCGATCGGCTGGCGGTCCCAGGCCTCGCCGCCCACCGCGCCGAACAGCACCGCATCCGCGGCCAGGGCCAGGGCCACCGTCTCTTCGGTGATGGGGACGCCGTGGGCGTCGATCGCCGCGCCGCCGACCAGGGCCTCTGAAACCACGACCTTGCGGCCCAGCTCGCGCTCGAACCAGCGCACGATGCGCAGGGTCTCGGCGACCACCTCCGGGCCGATGCCGTCGCCCGGCAGGACCAGCAGGCGGAACGGCTCAGATGCAGCGCCCACCGTCCACCTCCATGGCGACGCCGGTGATCATCGAGGCGTCGTCGGAACAGAGGAACGCGGCGGCGGCGCCCATGTCTGCGGGCGTGGAGAACCGGCCGAGCGGAATGGAGGCCAGGAACTTGGCCCGCATCTCCGGGGTGTCTTCGCCCATGAAGGTCGCCAGCAGCGGCGTGTCGCCCGCGACCGGATTGATCGCGTTCACCCGCACCTGGAACGGCGCCAGCTCGACCGCCATGGCCCGAGTGGCCGTGATCATCCAGCCTTTGGAGGCGTTGTACCAGGTCAGGTTCGGCCGCGGGCTGACCCCGCCCGTCGACGCGACATTGAGGATGGCGCCGCGGCGGGCCGCCTTCATGGCCGGGACCAGATGCCTGGCCGTGAGATAGACGGATTTCACGTTGACCGCCCAGATGCGGTCGAAGTCCGCCTCCGACAGGTCGTCGAGCGGTTGCGGCGTGTGGCCGACGCCGGCGTTGTTGACCAGGACGTCCACCCTGCCCAGGGCCTCCTGGACCTGACCCGCCATCACCGTCACCGCCGAGTCGTCGGAAACGTCCGCCCGCACCGCGATGACGCCGTCACCCAGTTCCGAGGCCAGCGCCTGCGCCGCGGCCAGGTTGAGGTCCACGATGGCGACCCGGGCGCCTTCGGCCACGAACCGGCGCACGATGCCCTCGCCGAAACCCGACGCCCCGCCGGTCACGATCGCCGTCCTGCCCGAAAGCCGCATGCCGCCCCTCTCATCCATGCTGCGCCGCCACGGTCTTCAGCACGGTGAAGCCGTACAGCGCCTCGAAACCCTTCTCCCGCCCGTGACCCGAGCGGCCGACCCCGCCGAAGGGCAATTCGACGCCGCCGGCCGCGCCATAGTTGTTCAGGAAGACCTGCCCGGCGCGCAGCCTGCGGGCCATTCGGAACAAGCGGTCGGCGTCCCGGGTCCAGACGCCGGCCACCAGGCCAAAGGGCGTGCCGTTGGCGATCCGCACGGCGTCCTCTTCGCTGTCGAAGGGGATCACCACCTGCACCGGCCCGAAGATCTCCTCCTGGGCCAGCCGATGGTCGGGCGCGACATCGCCGAACACCATGGCCGGCAGGTAGTGGCCGCCGCGGGGCGCATCGGCGACGACCTGACCTTCGCCGATCAGGGTGAGTTCCCGCCGGGCGACTTCGACGAAGCCCTCGATCATGGCCTTCTGCCGGGCGCTGATGATCGGGCCCAGGTCCAGATCAGCCCGCGCCGGCCCGGACCGCAGCACCGCGAACCGTTCCCTGAGACGGGTCGCGACCTGATCGTAGACGCCGCGCTGGACCAGGATCCGTGAGCCCGCCGAGCAGGTCTGGCCAGCATTCTGGATGCCCGCGTTGACCAGGGAGGGCAGCGCCCGCTCCAGGTCGGCGTCATCGAAGACGATCTGGGGCGACTTGCCGCCAAGCTCCAGAGTGACCGGCACGGCGTTGCGCGCAGCCGCCGCCTGGATCGCCGCACCGACGGCGCTGGAACCGGTGAAGGAGATATGGTCGACGCCCGGGTGTCCCGCGAGGTGCGCGCCGGCCGCCGCGCCCGTCCCCGGGACCACGTTCAAGGCGCCCGCCGGAAGCCCCGCCTCGGTGGCGATGCGCGCGAAGGCCAGCGCGGTCAGCGATGCCTGCTCCGCCGGCTTGAGCACCGCGGCGTTGCCCACGGCCAGGGCCGCCACGACCGAGCGCCCGATGATCTGCATCGGATAGTTCCAGGGGATGATGTGCCCCGTCACGCCGTGGGGCTCGCGCAAGGTGAAGACCGTGTAGCCCGGCAGGTAGGGGATGCTCTCGCCGTGCAGTTTGTCCGCCGCCGCGCCGTAGTACTCGAGGTAGCGGGCGAGGGCCACGACGTCGGCGCGCGCCTGCTTCAGCGGTTTGCCGACGTCCAGCGCCTCCAGCTCGGCCAGCCGGTCGGCCTGGGCCAGCACGGCCCGGCCGATCTGCGTCAGCACCCGGCCACGCTCGGCCGCCGACAAAGCGCCCCATTCCGACGACAGGGCGCTCCGGGCCGCGCTCACCGCTGCGTCGACATCGTCGGCTCCGCCGGCCGCCAGGCGGCCGACGATCTCTCCGGTGGACGGGTCCTCGACCGGCAGGGTCTCACCGCCTGATGCGCCCCGCCAGCGGCCCCCGATGAAGAGGCCCTCATGCGCGAAATCCAGATCCACTCGACGCACTCCCGGCCCCGACCGCCGTCTGATTGGGTCGCCGCCGCCGCGGGTTCAAGCGGAAACTCCAGGGCCGACGAGGGCGGGACCGAGAAATCGCGCCGATTGCCGACGCTCGGTCAGCCTTGCCACGAGAACACGGCAGGCTGATCCCGCGCCAGGCTTCGCGCTGGATGACGAGGCAGGGGAGGTGACCGTGTCGCGGCGCCCCGCGATCAGGAGCGGCCGGAGTCTTCCAGGATGAGGTGGCCCACGGCCGTGTTCGACGCGGGCACGTGATAGAATCGGTGCGCCTCGCGCACGCTCGCCGAGAGCGCGCCGCGCATGACCAGCCACATGACGAGCTCGATGCCCTCGGACCCGGCTTCGCGCACGTAGTCGAGATGGGGGACGGCGGCCTGCGCGGCAGGGTCTGCGATCAGGCGGTCGAGAAAGGCGGTGTCGAACGCGCGGTTGATCAGGCCGGCGCGTGGGCCCTGGAGCTGGTGGCTCATGCCGCCGGTGCCCCAGATCTGGACATTCAGGTCCTCGGGGAAGCTCTCCACGGCGCGGCGGATCGCCTGGCCGAGGCGGAAGCAGCGGTTTCCGGTGGGCGGCGGGTACTGCACCACGTTCACCGCCAGCGGGATCACCCTGCAGGGCCAGGCGTCGGGCTGGCCGAACATCAGCGAGAGCGGCACGGTCAGGCCATGGTCGACGTCCATCTTGTTGACGATGGTCATGTCGAACTCGTCGAGGATCAGCGCCTCGGCCAGATGCCAGGCCAGCTCGGGATGACCCTTCACGACCGGCACCGGCCGTGGGCCCCAACCCTCGTCGGCGGGCGCGAACGCGTCCGCGCATCCGATGGCGAACGTCGGGATCAGCTCCAGCGAGAACGCCGAGGCGTGGTCGTTGTAGACCAGGATGACGACGTCCGGCTTCTGTTCGGCGATCCAGCGCTTGGAGGGCTCATAGCCCGCGAACACCGGCTGCCAGTAGGGATCGCCCGCCTTGCCGTTGTCGAGGGCGGCGCCGATGGCCGGCACGTGGCTGGTCGCGACGCCGGCGGTGATCCTGGCCACTAGAGCTGTTCCTTTTTCGAGCGGACGCCTTCGACGCTGCGCCCGCCTTTGAGCATCATCTCGGCGTATTCCGGCTGGGTGACGCCGCTCATGATCGCGGCGATCTGCTGGAACGACAGGCCGTCGGTCGCCGCGATCTTCGAGGTGAAGTAGATGTTGCCGCCCAGCGCGAGCATGCCGTTCCAGTCCCGGGCGAGCACCGCCTGCTTCTGCGCCTCGGTCATCGGCCAGGCGTCGAGATAGGCCCGCTCGTCGGCTTTGAAGGCCGCCCGGTTCTCGGCTTTCATCAGCGACATGCAGAACTGGTTGAGGTGGAAGCCCTTGCGGGACTGCTCGGCGTCGAACAGCACCGTGCCCGGGATGTCGTGGTACGGCTTCTCGGTCATCCGCCGACCTCCTCGGGCCAGTAGAGGCGCATGGGGTTGTCCACGAGCAGCTTGCGCTGGAGTTCGGCGGTGACCGCAATCTTCGGGATGAAGTCGACCAGCTGCCCCTCGTCGGGCGTGTGGGTCTTCATGTTCGGGTGCGGCCAGTCCGTGCCCCAGAGGACGCGGTCGGGGAAGGCTTCGACCACGCGCCGGCCGAAAGGGATCACGTCGGAATAGAAGGGCGGCCCTTCCTTCGACAGCCGCTCGGGGCAGGTGACCTTGCACGAGATGTCGTCGCGCGCGGCCATGAAGGCGATGAAGCGGTCGAACAGCGGGCTCTCGGCGCCCTGGCCCACGTCGGGCGTGCCCATGTGGTCGACCACCAGCGGCGCGGGGAGCCTTAGGAGGAAGTCGGCCAGCTCGGCCAGTTCGGCGGCCTCGAAGTAGATGACGATGTGCCAGCCCAGCGGGGCGATCTTCGCTGCGATCTCCGTCAGTTCGTCGGGGTCCAGCCGGTCGACCAGCCGCTTGACGAAGTTGAACCGCACGCCGCGGACCCCGCCGGCGTGCAGGTGTCGGAGTTCGTCGGCGGTCACGTCCCGCTTCACGGTCGCCACGCCGCGCGCGCGGCCGTTGGAGTGGGCGATGGCGTCCAGCATGGCCCGGTTGTCGGCCCCGTGGCAGGTGGCCTGGACGATGACGTTGCGGGAAAAGCCCAGATGGTCGCGCAATGCCCACAGCTGGTCCTTACCGCCGTCGCAGGGCGTGTATTTGCGGCTGGGCGCATAGGGGAACAGGTCGCCCGGCCCGAATACGTGGCAGTGGGCGTCCACGGCGCCCGGCGGGACCTGGAACGCGGGCTTGGCGGGGCAGGGGTGCCAGACGCGCCAGCCCGCATCCATCACGAACGCGCTCATCGGCCCTGGCTCTTCAGGATGGCGTCGAGGCGCGGATAGACCCGCCGGGCGTTGGCTTCGAACACCTTGTGCTTGTCGGCCGCGCTGATGGGCAGGGCGTCGATGTAGCGCTTGGTGTCGTCGAAGTACTGGCCGGTCTCGGGATCGATCCCGCGGACGGCGCCGACCATCTCCGAGCCGAACAGGATGTTGTCGACGTCGATGACGCGGAACAGCAGGTCGATGCCGGGCTGGTGGTAGACGCAGGTGTCGAAGAAGACGTTCTTCATCACGTGCTCGCGCAGCGGCGGCCGCTTCAGCATGTCGGCGAGGCCCCGGTAGCGGCCCCAGTGGTAGGGCACCGCCCCGCCGCCGTGCGGAATGATGAAGCGGAGCGTCGGGAAATCCTTGAAGAGGTCGCCCTCCAGGAACTGCATGAAGGCGGTGGTGTCGGCGTTGATGTAGTGCGCGCCGGTGGCGTGGAAGTTGTGGTTGCACGAGCCCGAGACGTGGATCATCGCCGGCACGTCCAGCTCGACCATCTTCTCGAAGAACGGATACCAGGACCGCGCCGTCAGCGGGTCGCTGGTCCAGTGCCCGCCGGAGGGGTCGGGGTTGAGGTTACAGCCCACGAAGCCCAGCTCGGTGACGCAGCGCTCAAGCTCGGCGATCGAGTTCTCGATGCTGACGCCCGGCGACTGGGGCAGCTGGCAGACCCCCGCGAAGGTGTCGGGGAAGAGGTCGACCACGCGCTTGATCAGGTCGTTGCATCGCCGCGTCCAGGCCTGGCTGACCGCCTCGTCGCCAACGTGGTGGGCCATGGTGGAGGCGCGCGGGCTGAAGATCGTGAAGTCGCCGCCGCGCGCCTTGATCAGCCGCAGCTGGTTCTTCTCGATGGTCTCGCGGATCTCGTCATCGGAGATGTCGGGATAGGCGGGGTCGATGTCGCTCCTCGCCTTGAAGGCCGCCTTCTGGGCGTCGCGCCAGGCGTCGTGCGGCGCGGGCGCGGTCGTGTAGTGGCCGTGGCAGTCGATGATCAGGGTCATCTCGGCTTCTCGTTGATGGCGTCCAGCATGGCGGCGAGATCGGGCGACAGCGCGTCGCTGTGGCCGGCGGCCCAGTCCTGGCGCGCGGCGATGGCCCGGCTCATGAGGCCCGCGACGCCGGCCTCCTCGACCGTGCGGGCCGCCTCACGCATCTCCTCGGCGCGGCGGGTCCCGTGCTCGAGGCTGCGCGAGATCATGTACTGGGCGGTCCTGTTCCAGTCGGGCAGCGGCAGCAGGTCGGACAGTGAGTCCAGCACCACCTGCTCGACGCCGTAGTGGCGGGCCGCGAGCATGGATTCGGTCAACAGGGCCTCGATCCCCTTGATCATCACCGACCGGCACAGCTTGGTCGCTGCGGCCTGGCCGATGGTGTCGGAGTAGGCCGTCGCGCCCGCGAACCCGAGGCGGTGGGCGGCCTTCAGGAAGTCGCGCGCGTGCGGCCCGCCCAGCAGCATCGGCGAGGCGATCCGCTTCGGCCCGATCGGGCTCATGACGGCGGCCTCGACATAGCGGCCGCCGGCCGCTGCGATAGCTTCGGCGGAGGCGATCTTCTGACTGGGCGAACAGGAATTCAGGTCCAGGAAGAAGGCGCCGTTCAGCGGTCCCACGGACTGGGCCGCGGCGAGGTCCTGGTCGGCGGTGACCGCGCTGACGATCAGGTCGGCGTCGCGCACCGCGTCCGGCGCGTTCTCGGCCCTTCGAACGCCCGATGGAACCTCGACGCTGAAGGCTATGTCCCAGGCGGCAAGCTCTGCCTTGCCTGCGAGGTCCTCGGCCAGGGTCTGGCCGACCTCGCCGAACCCGATCAGGGCGACGCGCATCACGCGCCACCCCAGACGCCGGCCGGCACATGGACTTCGCCGCGCATGAGGCGGCGGCAGGTGCGCAGCAGGGCCGAGCGGCGGACCTTCACCGCGCCGTCCTCCAGTGCCACGTCCATGGCGACGGTGAAGAACCCCGTGGGGTGTTCGACCTCCAGCTCGGAAACCGCCTCGACGTCGGCGATCCCGGCCACCTCGGCGGCGACGGAGCCCGGCGTCACGCAGGCGGTGGCGACGCTCACCGCGCCGAACACGCCGATGGCCTCGTGCACCCGGTGCGGGATGAAATTGCGTGTACAGACGGCGCCGCCATGCTGGGCCGGCGCGACCAGGCACATCTTCGGCACGGTCTTTTTCGCCACGTCGCCCAGGTTCATCCGCGGCCCGATCTGCAGCCGGATCGCTTCGACGCGGGCCTTCAGCTCGTCGTCGGCCTCGAGCTCTTCCGGGGTTTCGTAGCCGGTCTTCCCGAAGTCGGCGGCGCGCATCACGACGACCGGCATGCCGTTGTCGATGGCGGTAAGCTCGATCCCGCCCACGACGTCGCGGGCGTTTCCCGTGGGCAGCAGGGCGCCGCAGGTCGAGCCCGCCACGTCCAGAAAATCGATGGGCACGGGCGCCGCCGCGCCCGGCACGCCGTCGATCCGCGCCTCGCCGTCGTAGCGCACGCGCCCGCCGGGTGTCTGGATCGTCGCGACCGCCAGGCTCCGGGTGTTGAGCATGTTGATGCGCACGCGGGTCTCGCCGTCCTGCGCGGCGATGAGGCCCTCCTCGATGGCGAACGGCCCGACGCCGGCCAGCAGGTTGCCGCAGTTCTGGCCGGCGTCGATGCGCGGCTCGTCCACCACGGCTTGCAGGAACAGGTAATCCACGTCGGCGTCGGGATGCGTAGCCGGCCCCACGACGGCGATCTTGCTGGTCAGCGGGTGCGCGCCGCCCATCCCGTCGATCTGACGCGCGTCGGGCGAGCCCATGGCGGCCAGCAGCACGGCGTCACGGGTGGCGACGTCAGTCGGGAGGTCCCTGGCCTGGAAATACAGGCCCTTGGACGTGCCGCCGCGCATCACCGTGCAGGGGATCGCCGTCTGGACCATCAGGGCGCCTCGTCCACCCACTTCAGGCCCTTTTCGGCCAGGCGCTCCCGCATCTTGTAGAGGTCCAGCCCCAGGACGCCGGCCTCGAGCTGGGCGCGCTTGTCGATCTCGTTCGCCTCGCGCTGACGGGCCTTCTCGGCGACGGCTTGGGCCTCCTCCCGCCGCACCACGCAGACCCCGTCGTCGTCGGCCACGATCACGTCGCCGGGGTTCACCAGCGCGCCGGCGCAGACGAGAGGCAGGTTCACGTTGCCCAGCGTCTCCTTGACCGTGCCCTGGGCGTAGACGGTCTTCGACCAGACCGGGAAGTCCATCTGCGTCAGCACGGCCACGTCGCGCACGCCGGCGTCGATCACCAGGCCCCGCACGCCGCGCGCCTTCAGCGACGTGGCAAGCAGGTCGCCGAAGTAGCCGTCCTCGCAGGGGCTGGTCGGCGCCACCACCAGGACGTCACCAGGTTTGCATTGCTCCACCGCCACGTGGATCATCCAGTTGTCGCCGGGCGCCACCTCGCAGGTGACCGCCGAACCGGCTATGCCGCAGGGCCGGTAGATCGGCCGCATGTACGAGGCCAGCAGGCCCTTGCGGCCCTGGGCTTCGTGCACGGTCGCGACACCGTAGCCGGCCAGGGCGTCGATCGCGGCAGTGTCGGCGCGGCGGATGTTGCGGACGACCAGGCTCATGCGGGCGGCTCCTAGAGCAGGCTCTTCTCGATGACGTCGAGGGTCCGGTAGGCCGGCAGCACCTGGGTCACCGAGCCGTTGGGTTCGCGGCCTTCGCGGATGGCGGCGAGGAACTCCCGGTCCTGCAGCTCGATGCCGTTCATGGACACATCGACGTTGGAGACATCGATCGGCTGCTCCTTGCCGTCCACCAGGTCGTCATAGCGGGCGACGTAGGTGCCGTTGTCGCAGATGTAGCGGAAGAACGTCCCCAGCGGCCCGTCGTTGTTGAACGAGAGGCTGAGCGTGCAGACGGCGCCCGACGGGACCTTCATCTGGATCGACATGTCCATGGCGATGCCCAGCTCCGGATGCAGGGGCCCCTGCACTCCGCGGGCGACGCTGATCTCCTCGCCGGTCTGATAGGCGAACAGGTCCACGGTGTGGGCCGCGTGGTGCCACAGCAGGTGGTCGGTCCAGCTCCGCGGCTGGCCCAGCGCGTTCAGGTTCTTGCGCCGGAAGAAATAGGTCTGCACGTCCAGCTGCTGGAGCTTCAGTTCGCCGGCGGCGATGCGCTTGTGGATCCACTGGTGGGACGGGTTGAAGCGCCGGGTGTGGCCGGCCATGGCGACGAGCCCCGTGCGCCTGGCGGTCTCGGCCAGCCGCTCGGCGTCGGCGAGATTGTCGGCCATCGGGATCTCGACCATCACATGCTTGCCGGCCTCCAGGCATTGGATCGCCTGGGCGGCGTGGATCGGGGTGGGCGTGGCCAGGATCGCCGCCTCGACACCTGGCTGCGCCAGCGCTTCGGCGAGGTCCAGCGTCCAATAGGGGATACCGAACCGCTCGGCCGTCGCCTGCGTGGCTTCGGCGACACCGCCGGCGAGGCCCACCACCTCCGCGTCGGAAATACTGGCCAGGGCCTCCAGGTGCTTGGCGCCGAACGCGCCTTCGCCGGCCACGATCACTTTCATTCGCAATTACTCCAGGGGCAGGCCGACATAGTTCTCGGCCAGGACGGTCTGGGCGGCGCGGGAGCCGCGGATGTAGTCCAGCTCGGCGGTCTGCATGCGCCGGTCGAAGCCGTTCGTGCCGGGAAACCGGTGCGTCAGGCCCGTGAACCACCACGAGAACCGCTCAGCCTTCCAGACGCGCGCCAGCGCTCGATCGGAGTAGCGGTCGAGCTCGGCGTCGGACCCCGTGCGGTAGAACGCGACCAGGGCCTCGCTCAGGACGGCGACGTCCGCCGCGGCCAGGTTCAGGCCCTTGGCGCCGGTGGGGGGCACGATATGGGCCGCGTCGCCGGCCAGGAACAGGCGGCCGTAGCGCATGGGTTCGGCCACGAAACTGCGGAGCGGCGCGATGCTCTTCTCGAACGAGGGGCCGCGGACCACTTGGGCGCCGGCTTCAGGCCCCAGGCGGGCGCAGAGCTCGTCCCAGAACCGCTCGTCCGGCCAGTCGGCGACGTCCTCGTCCAGGCCGCACTGGATGTAGTAGCGGCTGCGCGTCGGCGAGCGCATGGACGCGAGCGCGAACCCCCGCGCGTGGTTGGAATAGATCAGCTCGTGCTGGCACGGCGGCACGTCGGCCAGGACCCCCAGCCAGCCGAACGGATACACCCGCTCGAAGCTGCTCAACCGGTCGGACGGGATGCTCGCCCGGCTGATCCCGTGGAACCCGTCGCAGCCGGCGATCGCGTCGCAATCCAGTCGGTGCTCGGCCCCGTCCCTGCGCCACGTCACGTACGGCCGAGGCGAGGTGATATCGTGCAGCGCAACGTCCTCGGCGTCGAAGACGATCTCCAGCCCGCGAGGGCCGGCGGCGTCGAACAGGTCGCGCATCACCTCCTGTTGGCCGTAGACCACGACGGTCGAGCCGCCGGTAAGCTCGGCCATGTCGATGCGGAAGACCTGGCCGTCGCACGCGAGCTGCGTGCCCGCATGGACGAGGCCCTCCGCGCGGAGCCGTCTGTCCAGGCCCAGGCGGGCCATAAGGTCGACGGTGATCTGTTCCAGCACGCCGGCGCGGACGCGGCCCTCGACGTAAGGGCGGTCGCGGCGTTCGATCACCACGCAGTCGACGTCGGCCTGCCGCAGAAGGTGCGCGAGCAGCATGCCGGCGGGGCCGGCGCCGATGATGGCGACCTTGGTGCGTCGGGCGCTATGCGTCATGGACCTTCGCCCTGAGGGTCATGACGGTGGCGGCCAGTCCGGCGACGATGACGACGGGGGCCATGGCCGCCGCGACGCCCCCTGCCGTGAAGCCGAGGCCAAGCAGTTGGCCGGCGACCAGGGGCCCCGCGATCGATCCGAGGCGCCCCACGGCGACGGACGCCCCCGTCGCCAGCCCGCGCGAGGCGGCGGGGTAGTACATGGGCGTGACCCCATAGAGCGAGTATTGGGCGCCCAGCAGGCAGAAACCGGCGGCGGCGGCGCACGCGAGGATGGGGCCCAGCGCCTGCGAGAGCGCCAGGCCGACCATGGCGGCCAGAAGGCCCAGGTAGGCGAGGGGCACCGGAAGCCCCGCGCCCATGCGGTCGACCACGCGTCCGAGCATCAGGGCGCCGGCGATGCTGGCGAGGTTGAAGGCCATGGCTGCCTGGGCGCCCGCCGTCGCTGGCAGGCCCCGGGCCGTGACCAGGCTGGGCAGCCAATTGAGCAGGAGATAGAGCACGAGCAAGGTCAGGCCGTACGTAGCCCACACGAGCAGTGTGACCAGGGCCCGCCCCCGGCCGAACAACGTCGCCAGCCCGCCTTCCTGCCGCTCGGTCGCGGCCTGCCCCGCGGCGCGTGTCTCGGGCATCATGAGCAACAGCGCCGGCACGAGAAGCAGCGGCAGGACCCCGCCTAGGAGGAAGATGCTGCGCCAGTCGAGATGCTCAAACGCGATGCTCGCGAACAGCGCCGCCGAGGCGCCTCCCGCCGGCATGCCGCAGAAGATGGTGGTGGCCGTGCGGGTCCTGCGTTCGGGCTCGCTGACTTCCAGGGCGATGGCCACCAGCACCGGCATGGCGACGCCCAGGCCCAGGCCGGTCGCCAGGCGCGCCGCCAGCAGCGTCGGGTAGTCCGCCGCGATCATGGTGGCCAGGGTCGCCAGTCCGAACAGCGCCACGGCGGCGGCCAACAGCACCTTGCGGCCCATCCGGTCGGCGAGCCAGCCGCCGACCAGGGCGCCGACCACCAGTCCGGCCATGCCGCCGCCGAAGGCGATCCCGGCTTGGCCGGGCGTCAGGCCCAGGGCCGGGATCAACTTGGGCGCTGCGACGCCGATCGCCTGGATGTCATAGCCCTCCAGCAGCGCCACGGCGAAGCACAGCGGCACCGCGGCCCGACTTCGGCGGAGCGCCCTGGGGACGGGAACGGCGGTCATGGTTTCCTCCTCGCCCTGCCTCTCGTGGGCCGGTGGCGTGGGATCAGCGGCGGTAGGCGGCGAGGCCTGGCTTGTAGCTCTTCTCGTCGATGAACTGACGGATACCCTCCTTGCGACCTTCGCTCTTGTCGAGGTGGTTGGCCGCTTCCTGGCGGACGACCAGATAGTCCTCGGCGTCGTCGTAGGTCATATCGACCACGCGCTTGAACGCGTCCTTGGCCGCCTTCAGGGTCACCGGGTTCTTGGCCAGCAGCACGTCGGCGAGCGCCCGGACGCGACCGCGCAGATCCGCCAGTGGGACGGACTCGTTGACAAGGCCGAGCTCCGCCGCCTTCTGGCCGCCCAGCAGCTCGCCGGTGAGGATGTAGTACATGGCCTGGCGCTGGTTCATCAGCTGCTCGACCACCTTGGTCGCGCCGCCGCCGGGAAGAATGCCCCAGTTGATTTCGGACAGGCCGAACTGCGCCTCGTCGGCCGCAATCGCCAGGTCGCAGGCGAATAGCGGGGCGAACGCGCCGCCGAAGCACCAGCCATTGACCATGGCGATGGTCGGCTTCTCGAACCAGCGCAGGCGCCGCCACCAGCCGTAGCTGTCGCGTTGCGCCCGCCGGGTGGCCATGTGGCCCTTGGCCTCGGTCTCGCGGAAGTACTCCTTGAGGTCCATGCCCGCGGAGAAGGACGTCCCTTCGCCGGTCAGCACCAGCACACCGCAGCGGTCGTCGTCTTCCAGATCGTCGAGGACGTCGTGCATCACCCGGTTGAGGGTGGGGTTCATGCAGTTGCGCTTCTCGGGCCGGTTGAGCGTCACCCAGGCGACGCCGTTTTCGAACTCGACCTTGACGACGCCCTCGTAGGGTTCGGTGGACATGGCTGTTCCGTTTCTTGCGATATCAGATGGGGAAGTGACCGGGCTGGGTCTCGACGGTGATCCAGCGCAGGTCGGTGAATTCGGCGATGCCCGCCTTGCCGCCGAAGCGGCCCCAGCCGCTGGCCTTCACGCCGCCGAACGGCATCTGGGCCTCGTCGTGCACAGTGGGTCCGTTAACGTGGCAGATGCCGGACTGGATCTGCCGGGCGACCCGGAGGCCGCGGGCGATGTCGCGCGTGAAGACGGCGGCCGACAGGCCATAGTCGGTGTCGTTGGCGACGGCGACCGCCTCCGCCTCGTCCTTCACGCGGACGATGCTGACGGTGGGCCCGAAGGATTCCTCGGCGTAGATGGCCATGCCGGGCGTGACGCGGTCGAGCACCGTCGCCGACATCAGCACGCCGTCGGCCTCGCCGCCGGCGACGATCTGCGCGCCCTTGGCGACGGCGTCGTCCACCAGGGCCTGCACCCGCGTGGCGGCGGCCTTGTCGACCACGGCGCCCAACGGCGTCTTGGCTTCCAGCGGGTCGCCGGCGACGAGGGTGCGGGCCTTCGCCGCGAACATCTCGACGAAGGCGTCGGCCACGGCGTCGACCACGACGATCCGCTCGGTCGACATGCAGATCTGGCCCTGGTTCATGAAGGCGCCGAAGGCGGCGGCTTTCACCGCCTCTGCCAGGTCGGCGTCCTCCAGCACGATCAGCGGGGCCTTTCCGCCCAGCTCCAGCAGGACCGGCTTCATGTGCTCGGCGCCGAGACGGGCGATGATCTTCCCGACCTTGGTGGAGCCCGTGAAGTTGACCCGCCTCACGGCCGGGTGCGCGATCAGGGCCTCGACCACGGCCGGCGCGTCGGCTGGGGCGTTGGTGATGACGTTGAGCACGCCCGGCGGCAGGCCCGCGTCGCGAAACGCCTCGCCGATCAGGCGGTGGGTCCGAGGGCAGATTTCCGAGGCCTTCAACACCACGGTGTTGCCGCAGGCGAGCGGCGTGGCGACGGCGCGGACCCCGAGGATCACGGGCGCGTTCCAGGGCGCGACGCCCACGACCACGCCCACGGGCTGCCGGATGGCCATGGCCATGCAGCCCGGCTTGTCCGAGGGGATAACCTCTCCCGCGATCTGGGTGGTCATGGCCGCGGCCTCGCGGATCATTCCCGCGGCCAACATCACGTTGAAGCGGGCCCAACCCTCGGTGGCGCCGATCTCCTCGCGCATGGCCGACACGAAGGCGTCCGCCAGGGCCTCGAGCCGGTCGGCGGCGCGGGACAGGAGTGCGCGGCGCGCGCTCGGGCCCAGTTCGGACCAGGCAGGGAAAGCCTTGGCGGCGGAGTGGGCGGCGGCGCGGGCGTCGTCAGGCGTCGCCGCCGCCGCGCGGGTGGCTACGGCGCCGGCGATCGGATCGAGGCGGTCGAACGTGGCGCCGTCGGCGGCCGTCACGTCCTGGCCGTCGATCAATAGGGCGAGGCGCGGCTTGGCGGCGATCTGGTCCATCATGCTCCTCCGGGACGGCCGCCGGCGAGATCGTTGGGCGCTCGCGGCTGACGAATAGGTATATGACATAACAATAATTGAGTGTCATCATCTAAAAGCGTCGGGACGGCGCAGGCGCCGCGTGGCGCGCGTGGGTTGGCAAAGAACGAGAGAAGCCAAAGGGAAATGAGCAAGTCGCGTCTTCAGGCCGCCGCCGCCCGCGAGGCGGCTGATCCCCAGTCACCCGGCGTCGCGCTGGGCGGACTCGACGCGCAAGTGGGCTTCATGCTGCGTCTGGCGCAGGTGGCCGTGTTCAAGGATCTGATCGAGGCCCTGCGGCCATTCGGCCTGCGCCCCACCGACTTTTCGGTGCTGCTGGTCATCGAGGCCACCCCCGGTCTGAAGCAGCAGGCGGTGGGCGAGGCGCTCAGCATTCAGCGGCCGAACCTGGTGACGATCATCGACCAACTGGAAGGTCGCGGCCTGGTGAAACGGGGCGCGGCTCCGGGCGACCGGCGGTCGTACGCCCTGGCTCTGACGCCGGAAGGCGAGAAGCTGCTGGCGGGCGCCAAGGCGGCGCACGGCGCGCACACCGAGCGGGTGACCGCCGCTCTGGGCGACATGGACAAGCACATGGTGCTGGAGGCCTTGACCCGCATCGCCAGGATGGCTTGACGTATATTACATAATAGTTATGCAATATACGAAGAGCGCGCGCTGAAGCGACGCGCCACGGAAACGCCATAGGGAGGCGGCGGCGCGCCGCGCCACATGATGGACGAAGCCCGAGCGGCGCACGTCGACGGACCGGCCAGGCTCGCGCGCCATGTTCGCGAGGCGCCCGGCAAACTGGCGTGTGTCGACCTGGGCTCGGACCGGCGCCTGACCTATGCGGAGCTGGACGCCTGGGTCGATCGTTGCGCGGCCTGGCTGGAGGCCGAGCTCGGCGAGCCAGCCGGCGAGCGCGTCGCGACCCTTGCGCGGAACAGCGTCGACGTCCTCGCCCTGCAGTTCGCCTGCGCCCGCATCGGCGCGATCTTTCAGCCCCTGAACTGGCGTCTGCCCGGGCCGGAGCTGGCGGTGCTGGTGGACGACGCCGGCCCGAGGTTGCTGGTCTACGATCCCGAGTTCGCGGCGGCGCTGCCCGCGCTGGCCCGGTTCGCGGCCCTGGAGAGGGTGGCCTTCGACGACGGCGCGAGCGGGTTCCGCGCCCGCGCCGCGGCGGCGCCCGCGCGCCCGGTCCGGGCCGCGCCCGCGCCCGACGAGGCGCCGGCGACCCTGCTCTACACCTCCGGCACCACGGGACGGCCGAAGGGCGCGATGATCTCCGAGCGGAATGCGCGCGCCTGCGCTGAAAGCTTCTCGAGCGTCGGGCGCGTCGGACCGGACGCGGTCTTCCTCTGCGACGCGCCAATGTTCCATACGGTAGGCCTCTACGCCGTCTGCCGCACGACGCTGCACATGGGCGCCACGCTCCTGATCTCGCCGCGGTTCGAGCCGGGTGTAACGCTGCGCCGCCTATCGGACCCGGAGCTCGGGATCACCCACTATTTCTGCGTGCCCCAGATGGCGCAGATGATCCGGCAGGAGCCCGACTTCTCGCCCGTGGGCCTGCGGCGGCTGACCGCTCTCTGCACCGGCGGGGCGCCGATTCCGGCGGCGGTGATCCACCGCTGGGTCGACGACGGGGTGATGCTCATCGACGGCTACGGCATGACCGAGTGCGGCACCGTGCTCGGGATGCCGGTGGGCGACCTTGCCGTGGTCCGCGCGAAGGCCGGTTCGGCCGGCCGACCGGCGCCCGGTGTCGCTGTGCGCCTGGTGTCGCCCGACGGGCGCGATGTGGCCGACGGCGAGGTCGGGGAGTTGTGGCTCAAGGGCGAAAACATAACGGCCGGCTACTGGGCGCGGCCCGAGGCGACGTCCGAGACCTTCTGCGACGGCTGGCTGCGGACGGGCGACGCCGCGCGGCGGGATCCCGACGGCTTCTACTATCTGGTGGACCGCTGGAAGGACATGTTCATCTCGGGCGGCGAGAACGTCTATCCGGCCGAGGTAGAGGCCGCGATCCTCGAGATGGACGACGTCTCCGAGGTCGCCGTCGTCGGCGCCCCTGACGCCCGCTGGGGCGAGACGGGCGTGGCCTATGTCGTCCCCGCGCCGGGTGCGGTCGTCACGGCCGAGGCCGTGCTCGCCCACTGCCGCGCCCGTCTCGCCGGCTTCAAGCGCCCGCGCGCGGTGGACATCGCCGCGGCCCTGCCGCGCACCGGCTCGGGCAAGGTGCGGAAGGATCTCCTCCGCGCCCGCGCGGCGTCCGAGCACGCGCCCTCCGCGCCAGCCTGAACCCCGGGGCCCCACACCTTGACAGACGACGCGCGCCCGCAAGGATTGTATACATTGGCGACAGGAGACGCCCGATGACCGCCCGGCCGACTTTTCCCCTCAACGCCTGGTACGCCGCCGCCTGGGACGCGGAAGTGAAGCGCGAGCTGCTACCGCGCACGATCTGCAACAAGAAGATCGTCCTGTATCGCAAGGGGAACGGCGAGGCCGCCTGCCTTGAAGACGCCTGCTGGCATCGGCTGCTCCCGCTGTCGATGGGCAAGCTGCGGGGCGACGACGTTCAGTGCGGCTATCACGGTCTTGTATTCAATGCTCACGGCCGCTGCGTGCGGATGCCCTCGCAGGAGACGATCAACCCGTCGGCCTGCGTGCGCAGTTTCCCGATCGTGGAGAAGCACCGCTTCGTCTGGATCTGGCCGGGCGATCCGGCGCTGGCCGACCCGGCCCTCGTGCCCGACCTGCACTGGAACCACGACCCGGCCTGGGCGGGCGACGGCAAGGTGATCCACGCCGAGTGCGACTATCGCCTGATCGTCGACAACCTGATGGACCTGACCCACGAGACCTACATCCACAGCACGTCGATCGGGAATGAAGCCGTGGCCGAGGCGCCGTTCGACGTCACGTGCGGCGACAAAACCGCCATGGTCACCCGCTGGATGATCGACATCGACCCGCCGCCGTTCTGGCGCCAGCAGCTGGGCAAGCCCGGCAACGTCGACCGCTGGCAGATCATCCGCTTCGAGGCCCCCTGCACGGTCGCCATCGACGTGGGCGTGGCGCCGGCCGGGACGGGGGCGCCTGAAGGCGACCGCAGCCAGGGCGTCAGCATGGTGGTGATCAACACCATCACGCCGGCCACCGAGAAGACCTGCCATTACTTCTGGGCCAACGTCCGCGACTACCGGCTGGGCGAGCAGATGGTGACCACCCAGATCCGAGAGGCGATCACCAAGGTGTTCGCCGAGGACGAGGCGATCGTGGAGGCCCAGCAGCGGGCGATCGACGACCACCCGGACCACGTCTTCTACAATCTCAACATCGACGCCGGCGCCATGTGGGCCCGCCGTCTGATCGACCGCATGATCGACGCCGAGCAGCCGGCTGCGATGGCGGCGGAGTAGGGGCGATGTCCCGGACCCTTTCGGCGCTGCTCAAATTGCGCGACCTGATCCTCAGCGGCGAACTGGCGCCCGGCCAGCGGCTGCAGGAACTGGCGGTGGTGGATCGCCTGAACGTCTCGCGCACGCCGGTGCGCGCGGCGCTGGCGCGGCTGCAGGAGGAAGGGCTGGTCGAGGCCGTCCCGTCGGGCGGCTACGCGGTGCGCGCCTTCTCGGAGGAGGAGGTCGACGAGGCCATCGAGCTGCGGGGCGTGCTGGAAGGCCTGGCGGCGCGGCTGGCGGCCGAGAAGGGCGCGGCCCCCGAGCGTCTCGCACCGCTCAAGGCCTGCCTGGCCGAGATCGACGCCGTGCTGGGCGCGACACGGCTCAGCGAGGCCGACTTCGAGCGCTACGTCGAGCTGAACGAGCGCTTCCATGCCAGGCTCACGGCGCTGGCCGACAGCCCGATGGTGGCCCAGCAGATCGCCCGGGCCTATGCGCTGCCGTTCGCCTCGCCCAGCGGCTTCGTGATGGCCCAGGCGGCCCAGCCGCAGGCGCGTCACATCCTGGCGGTCGCCCAGGACCAGCACCGCTGCGTGCTCGAGGCCGTCGAGAGGCGGGAGGGCGCCCGCGCCGAGGCGATCATGCGCGAGCACGCTCGCCTCGCCCGCCGCAACCTGGAACTGGCGATGCGCGACCAGGCCGCCCTGCGCCAGGTGCGCGGCGCGGCCCTCATCGCTCCCCGCCGCGCCTGAAGGACTTCACGATGCGCTACGTCGACCACTGGGACACCGTCGTCGTCACCGCCGTCCGCGACCTGACCCCACAGGTGCGCGAGATCACGCTGGAGACGCCCTGGACCGCGGCGCACGCGCCCGGCGCGCATATCGACGTGGAGGTGCCGATCGACGGCCGGCCCGACACCCGGTCGTATTCGCTGGTGGGTGAGGGCGCCGGCGCCCCGCGCCGGATCGCCGTGAAGGCCGAGCCCAGCTCGCGCGGCGGGTCGCGCTACATGTGGTCGCTGCAGCCGGGCGCCCGGCTGAAGGTGACGCCGCCTTCGAACAGCTTCGAACTGTCCTTGGAGCCTGCGCCGTATCTGCTCGTCGCGGGCGGGATCGGCGTGACGCCTATCGTCGGCATGGCCGGCGTCCTGGCCCGCCGAGGCGCGGACGTGGCCATGCTGTACGCCGGCCGAAGCCGGGGCGAGATGGCCTACCTCGGCGAGTTGGCCTCGGCGCTGGGCGACCGGCTGAAGGTGTTCGCCGACGACGAGGCGGGCGGCCCGCCGGACCTGGCGGCGGCGTTCGCGGCGCTGGCGGCGGATGCGCAGGCCTATGTCTGCGGGCCCGCCCCGATGCTGGACGCCGCCCGCGCGGCCTGGGCCGCGGCCGGCCGGCCGGCCGCGCGCCTGCGGTTCGAAACCTTCGGCTCCAGCGGCGCCCACCCGAACGCCGCCTTCACGGTGCGCGCGCCGGGGCTGGGCGTCGAGGTCGAGGTGCCTCCGACGCGCTCGATGCTGGACGCGCTGCTCGACGCCGGCGTCGAAGTGCTGGCCGACTGCCGCCGCGGCGAGTGCGGCCTCTGCGCGGTGGACGTGGTGGCGGCGGACGGCGTCATCGACCACCGCGACGTGTTCCTCAGCGAGGGCCAGCGCCAAGAGGGGCGGAAGATCTGCGCCTGCGTCTCGCGGGTGGCCGGCGGTGTGATCACCATCGAGGCGCCCTGGCGCGGCGATGTGTCCATCACCCCTAGCAAGGTGTTCGGCTGACAGCTTCGCTGTTGTCGGTTATGCTTCATAACAATTCTGGAGGATGCGCGCCGGTCAGAAGCGACTCCAGGTCGCCGGCCGGTGGGAAAGGGACCGATGCTGCAGGAGGGCCTGGCGCAGGACGCCGCCCATGACCGCATGGTGGTGCGGGGGCTGGACGCCTGGAACGGCGTGATCAACGGCGCGTTCGAGAACCTCACCATCGACGCCACGTGCGACGGCTTTGAAGGCGCGATCGACACGCGCCGGTTCGGCGGGCTCGACCTTTCGCGGATCGCCTCCAGCCCGGCGCTCGTGCGGCGCCATCGCCCGTCGGGCGGCGGCGGACCCGGCCGCTACTTCAAGCTCCACATCCAGGAAACCGGCTCAAGCCTGAACGTCCAGGACGGCCAGGAGGCGGTGCTGGGGCCGGGCGACCTGATGCTGTGCGACTCGTCGCGCCCCTACAGCATCCGTTTCGATGCGCCCAACCGCATGCTGGTGCTGCGCCTGCCGGAGGATCGTGTCGCCGCACGGTTCGAGGACCCGGACGCCCTGGTCGGCCGCCGCCTGGGCGTCGAGAGCCTGGGCGCCTCGCTGCTGTCGGCCTTCGTGCACAACCTGTGGACCGCGCCGGCCGCCAACGACGACGAGGCCGACTGCGAGGGCCCGCTGCTGGACGCGGCCCTGAATCTGCTCGCGGCGGCGAACGGCTTCGCGCCAGCCGCACCGACGGCGCAGGCGAGCTGCCCGCGCCAGCGGATCCGCCGCTTCGTCGACGAGCACCTCACCGACCCGGAGCTCAGCGTCACCGGCGTCGCCCGCGCCCTGGGGCTCAGCCCCCGCTACGTGCAGATGGCGTTCGCCGAGATCGCCACCACCCCCCTGGCCTATATCCGCCGCCGGCGGCTGCAACTGGCGGCCCAGCAACTCCGCCGCCAGGGCGCCGGGTGCAACATCACCGAGCTGGGCTTTAGCCTGGGTTTCAACGACCTCAGCCACTTCAGCCGCGCCTTCAAGGCCCGCTACGGCGTCGGCCCGCGCGAGTACCGGGCCGCCTGACGACAAAAGGAGCCCGCCGGTTCGCGGCTGTGAAAGTCGACTTCGCGCCTGGCCAAGCGCCGGCCGGGCCGCAGTGCTCTCCTCAAGGCAACGAGAATGCCGAGGGGGAGGTCTACGAATGGCTCGCAAGCTGTCGCTCAAGTCCCTGCTGATCGCCGCGTCGGCGCTGCCCATGGCGGCGCCCGGCGTGTCCTGGTCGCAGGAAGCCGCGCTGGAGGAGGTGGTCGTCACCGCCCAGAAGCGGGCCGAGAACCTGCAGGACGTGCCGATCACGATTTCTGCGTTTACGTCGAGCGCGCTGCAGGAACGCGCCGTCGGCAACGTCGCCCAACTCTCGAACCTGGCTCCGAACGTCAACCTGGACGCCGGCACGCCGTTCTCGGGGTCGCCATCGGTGCTGTCGGCGTTCGTGCGCGGCATCGGCTCGGACGACTTCGCCTTCAACATCGACCCCGGCGTCGGCATCTATCTCGACGGCGTCTACCTGGCCCGCACGGTGGGGGCGAACCAGGACCTGCTCGACGTGGAGCGGGTCGAGATCCTGAAGGGCCCGCAAGGCACCTTGTTCGGCCGCAACACCATCGGCGGCGCCATCTCGATCGTGACCCGCGACCCCGGCGACCAGTTCAGGTTCACGGGCGACGTGACCGCCGGCAGCCACAAGCTGCTGCAGGCGCGCGGCAGCGCCGACGTCCCGCTGGGCGAGAACCTGGCGGCCGCGGTCACGTTCGGCGTCAAGAGCCGGGAGGGCGTCGTCAAGCGGGTCCCGTTCAACGATCCCCGGGCCCGCAACAGCGCCTCCTTCACGGCCTTTCCCTCGTCCGGATACGACACGGCCGAGCGCGAAGGCGGCGAGAACGGCTGGAACCTGCGCGGCAAATTGAAGTGGACCGGCGACGCCACCAAGGTCGTGGTGACCGGGGACTACACCCGCGAGGACAGCAGCGGCCTGGCCAACACCCTGCTCACGACGACGGAATTCGTGCCCGGCAACTTCGCCGGGACGACCAACCTGCCGGGCACGGCCTTCGATCCGACCGCGACGACCGGCTTCCTGTTCGCCGGCCTCTACAACTTCTGCATCGGCTCCACCCAGGCCCAGATCGCGGCGCGGAACGCCCAGGCGCTGTGCGGCGTGCGTGGAACGCAGGTCCGCCCTGGCCTGCGCGTGCCGTCCATCGCGGGCGTCAACGTCGACGGTAATCCGAACAACGATCTGCTGCCGTTCGACGGCCGGTTCGTCACCGGCGATCCCGACCGCAGCTACGCCACGGGCAACAGCTTCTCCAAGATGAGCAATTGGGGCGTGGCGGCGACGGTCGAGCACGAACTCACCGACGACATCACGCTGAAATCAATCAGCGCCTACCGTGACCTGAGCTGGCGCAGCGGCATGGACGCCGACGGGTCGTCCCTGAACGTGCTGCAGCTCAGCTTCGACATGCAGCAGTGGCAGCTCAGCCAGGAGGTCCAGGTGCTGGGTTCGGCCTTCGACGACAGGCTGCGCTATGTGCTGGGCGGGTACTACTTCAAGGAGAAGGGCAGCCTGCACGACTTCGTCACCTTCGACGAAGGGCTGCTGCAGGTCGACGGGCCCAATGACCTGAAGACGGAGAACTACGCCGTCTTCGGCCAGATCGACTGGCGGATCAGCGAGCTGATCGGAATCACGGTCGGCGGCCGCTACACCAAGGAGAAGAAGGATTTCGAGGGCGGCCAGCAGGACCTCAACGGACTGAACTACAAGCTCTTCGGCTGCTCGGACGCCGATGGAAACATCACGCCGGGCGGACCCTTCCCGCTGGCGCCGGTCCCTTGCCAGCCGGCCCTGGGCTACCCGAACCCCGCCAACCCGGTGCAGGTCTATGTGCCCGGCGTGAACCACAAGGAATTCAGCGATTTCTCGCCGAAGGTCGGCGTGCAGCTGCACCCGAGCGACGAGGTGATGGTCTTCGCGAGCTGGTCCAAGGGCTACAAGACCGGTGGGTGGACCACGCGCCTGACCAACCCGCAGCCCATAGCGCCCGACTTCGACGAGGAGAAGGCGACCACCTGGGAGGCCGGCTTCAAGACGCGCCTGTTCAACCGTCGGCTGCAGTTGAACGGCGCGGTCTTCACGACCGATTACAACGGCATCCAGCTCAACTTCCAGCAGGGCACCTCGCCCACGATCCGCAACGCCGGCAACGCCCGGATCGACGGGGCGGAGCTGGAGGCGGTGGCCACGCCGCTGGCGGGCCTGACCCTCAACGCCTCGGTCGGCTGGCTTGACGCGCGCTACACTTCGGTCCTGCCGGGCGTGCTGGCGGTCAGCGGCCCCAACCCGTTCCAGGCGGGCACGTTCAAGGGCGCGCCGCTGCCCAAGACCCCGGACTGGAAGCTCAACTTCAGTCCCCGCTACGAGTTCGAGGCGCCCGGCGGCGGTCGCGTGACCCTCCTCGGCGACTGGACCTATGTGTCCAGCGTCTGGAACGACTCCCAGCGCAGCTACGCGCTGAAGCGGCCCGGGGTCCATCTCCTGAACGCGAGCGCAACCTACGAGGAGCCGAACGGCGCCTGGTCGGTGGCGATCGGCGGGACCAACCTCGGCGATGAGCGCTACGTGACCACCGGCGGGCTCAACGTGGCCGCCGGCCTGGCGTTCGGCTCCTACAGCCGGCCGCGGGAAGGCTACGTCCGCTTCGGCATGAAGTTCTGAACATGGACGCCGACATCAGCTGCGCGCCCGACGGTGTGGCGCCCCTCCTGGCCGAGGCCGATTGGCGCGGACGCCTCTATTCGGGGGGCTGGATCGAGGGCCGCGGCGGGCTGATCGACGTCGTCGAGCCCGCCACCGGGATGGTCCTGACGCAGGTCGCCCGCGCCGACCGGGGCGACGTCGCCGTCGCGGCGGCGTCCGCCCGGGCCGCCCAGCCCGCCTGGGCGGCGCTGCCGGCCGATGCGCGGCAGGCGGTGCTGCTGGAAGCCGCCGCGATCCTCGCGGGCAGGGCGGGGGAGCTGGCGGACTGGATCATGCGCGAGACCGGCTCGGTGGCCGCCAAGGCGGCGGTCGAGCTGGAGCATGCCGCCGGATTCGTGCGCCAGGCCGGCGCCATGGCGACCGAGCCGCAGGGCCTGCTGCTGCCGTCCGCGGACAGCCGGCTCAGCATGGCGCGCAGGGTTCCCCTGGGCGTGGTGGCGGTGATCTCGCCGTTCAACTTCCCGCTGGTGCTGTCGATCCGCGCCGTGGCGCCGGCGGTGGCGGCCGGCAATGCGGTAGTGCTGAAGCCCGACCCGCGGACGCCGGTGAGCGGCGGGTTCCTGATCGCCCGCGCGTTCGAGGCAGCGGGCCTGCCGCCAGGCCTGCTGCACGTCCTGCCCGGCGACGCCGAGGTGGGCGACGCCCTCTGCCGCGACCCGAACGTCGCCATGGTGGCCTTCACCGGCTCCACCGCCGCCGGGCGCAAGGTGGGCGAAGTCGCGGGCGCGCACCTGAAGAAGGTGGCGCTGGAGCTGGGCGGCAAGAACGCCCTGATCGTGCTGGACGACGCCGACCTGGACATCGCCGCCTCGAACGTGGCCTGGGGCGCCTGGCTGCACCAGGGGCAGGTCTGCATGACCACGGGCCGGGTGCTGGTGCAGCGGGCGCTGCACGACGGCCTGGTGGCGCGGCTGGTGGACAAGGCCGGGCAACTTCCGGTGGGCGATCCGGCGGTGTCCGCGCTGGGCCCGCTGATCAGCCCGGCGCAGCGCGACCGGGTCCACGCGATCGTGCAGGACAGCCTGGCGGCGGGCGCCAACCTGGCGGCTGGGGGGACCTACCGGGACCTCTTCTACGCGCCGACCGTGCTCACCGGCGTGCAGCCGGGCATGCGGGCGTACGACGAGGAGATCTTCGGCCCCGTGGCCGTGGTCACGGCCTTCGACGACGACGCTGAGGCGGCGGACCTGGCGAGCCGCGGGGACTACGGGCTTTCGGCCGGAATCATCAGCGGCTCGGTCGGCCGCGCGATGCTGCTGGGCGAGCGACTGGCGGTCGGCCACCTGCACATCAACGACCAGACCATCGAGGCCGGGCCGCATTCGCCGTTCGGGGGCATGGGCGCCTCGGGCAACGGCAGCCGGATCAGCGGGCCCGCCAATCTGGACGAATTCACCACCTGGCGCTGGACGACGGTGAAGACCGCGGCCACGCCCTATCCCTTCTAGGAGCGGGCATGCAGATCACCGCCGCGGTCGTCCGCAGCCGCTCGGGTCCGTTTCGTCTCGAGACCCTGGACATCGAGGCGCCGCGCGAAGGCGAGGTGCTGGTCCGCGTGGTCGCCACGGGCGTCTGCCACACCGACATGGTCATGCGCGACCAGGATCTCCCGACGCCGCAGCCGGTGGTTCTGGGCCATGAAGGGGCCGGTGTGGTCGAGCGGGTGGGGCCGGGGGTGACCAAGGTGGCGCCGGGCGACCACGTGGTGATGACCTTCAACTCCTGCGGGGGCTGCCCGTCGTGCCGCAACCACGCGCCGGCCTACTGCCACGAGTTCTTCCCGCGGAACTTCATCGGCGTAAGGCCGGACGGAAGCTCGGGCCTCTCCAGGGACGGCGAGGCGATCCACGCCAACATCTTCGGCCAGTCGTCGTTCGCGACCCATGCGCTCTGCCACGAGCGCAATGCGGTCAGGGTCCCGCGCACGGCGCCTCTGGCGATCCTGGGGCCGCTGGCCTGCGGGGTGATGACCGGCGCAGGCGCGGTGATGAACGCGCTGAACGTCGAGGCCGGACGGTCGCTGGTCGTGTTCGGCGCGGGCGCGGTGGGTTTGAGCGCGATGCTGGCCGCCGAGGCAGTGGGCGCGGGGCCGATCACCGTGGTGGACATCAACCCGACGCGCCTGGAACTGGCGCTGGAGCTCGGGGCCGACCATGCGCTGGACGCCCGCCGCGGCGGTGTGGTCGAGCGCATTCGGGAGATCACCGGGGCCGGCGCCGAATATACGCTGGACACCACCGCGAACCTGACGGTGATGCGCCAGGCGGTCGACGCGCTGGCGCCGCGGGGGATCTGCGGCCTGGTCGGCGCCTCGCGGATGGGCGACGAACTTCGCCTGGACGCGGTGTCGCTGATGAGCGGCGGCCGGGTGGTCCGTGGGGTCGTCGAAGGCGACGCCGATCCCGACGTCTTCATCCCGCGCCTGATCGAGCTGTATCAGGCGGGGCGCTTCCCCTTCGACAGGCTGATCACCTTCTACCCGTTCGAGGCGATCGACCAGGCGGTGGCCGACGGCGAGGCCGGGCGGGTGGTGAAGCCCGTCGTCCGCATGGGCTGACCGCGGCTCCGGCCCAACGACCGTCGAGCGGCGTCCTGCAGGGGCGGGCCGCACAGCGGGGCTGTGGCGCGGCTGCAACATCGTTCGGCGAAATTCACGGTGACGCTCTGTCGCAATTGCCGCCGCGCGAAAAACAGCGCCTCAATAATAGTTAGCAGGCATAACAGTTATCCGCGCGACGTCACGTAGCGGAAGGCCCAAGAACAGCCTGCGCGGAGGAAACACGATGTCCAAGCCCAAGGCTGGAAGCGACGCCGGCTGCCTGACCGTCGGCGGCCTGTTCCTGGCGATGGCCGCCGTGGCGGCGCCAGCGCCCGCCGCCGCGCAGGCGAGCGGCGAGACGGCCCAGATCGAGGAGGTGGTCGTCACGGCCCGCAAGCGCGAGGAGCGGTTGCAGGACACGCCGGTGGCGGTGACGGCGCTGGCGGGCGAGGCCCTGGCGGCCCGCGGCGTCGACAGCGTCGACCAGATCGCCAAGTTCGCGCCCAGCATCCGCTTCGACGGCGCCGCGGCCTTGAGCGGCGGCAACTACAACGCCACGGTCTTCATCCGCGGCGTGGGCCAGAACGACTTCGCGATCTTCAGCGATCCGGGCGTCGGCATCTACGTCGACGGGGTCTACTACGCCCGTTCGATCGGGGGCACGGTGGATGCCTTCAACGTCGGCCGTATCGAGGTCCTTCGCGGGCCGCAGGGCACGCTGTTCGGCAAGAACACCATCGGCGGCGCCGTCGTGATCACCACCGCCCAGCCTGGGCGCGAGCCGGGCGGCCAGATCGAGGTGACCACCGGGCGCTACGACCGGCTCGACGTGAAGGCGCACGTGGACCTGCCGCTGGGCGAAAACCTCTTCGCCCGCATCTCGGCGGCGCACCTGGGCCGCGACGGGTACGGTAAGCGGCTGAGCACGGGAGACGACCTGGGCGACCGCAACGCGAACGCCATCCGGGCCCAGTTGCACTGGGACGCCTCGGAGACGGTGACAGTGGACTTCGCCGCCGACTACACCCGCGCCCGCGAGAACTCGGCGCCGCAGAAGGCCCTGGTGATCGGCGCGGCGCCCGGTTTCGTCATCGGGCCGTTCCTCGGCAACTTCAACACGTTCGTCGCGCCCGGCCTGGGCATCACGGCGCCCAACGGCGCGCCGACGCTGAACGCCTCGTTCCTCACCGATAGCCCCTTCACCACCTACGGGACGGGGCCGAACGTCAACGATCTGGACCTCTGGGGCGCGTCCGGCACGGTGAACTGGGACCTCGGCTCGGTGTCGGTGAAGAGCATCACCGCCATTCGCGGCCTGAAGGCCACCTTCGCCCGCGACGGAGACAATTCGCCCTTCACCTTCCGCGAGACCTTCAACCACGACGTCCAGGCGCAGGTCAGCCAGGAGTTGCAGTTCAACGGCACCGGGTTCGACGACCGCCTGACCTGGGTGGCCGGCCTCTACGGCTTCCGCGAGCGGGGCACGGATTCGGGCTTCGCCAAGCTGGCGCTGGGGTTGGCGCCCGGCGTCTCACCGCCCCCCTTCAGCCCCTCGGCCTCGGTCTACACGCGCGTCGTCGGCAAGACCTACGCCGCCTTCGCGCAAGGCAGCTTCGCCCTGACCGACCAACTGAGCGCCACCGTCGGCGCGCGTGTGAACCGCGACGAGAAGACCTACTACCTGGACCACCGTCGCATCCGGGACGGCGGGATCATCGCCAACCTGACGCGCAAGGGCTCATGGGACTCGTTCACGCCCAAGGTGGGCCTGGAATACAAGGCGACGCCTGACGCGCTGCTTTACGTCTCCGCGGGCAAGGGCTTCAAGAGCGGCGGCTTTAACGCCCGGCCGCTCAACGACGCCTCCGAGGTCACCGAGTACCAGCCCGAGACGCTGTGGACCTACGAGGGTGGCGTGAAGACCGCCTGGCTCGATCGCCGGCTGATCCTCAACCTCGCGGGCTATTTCAGCGAGTACAAGGACATCCAGGTCACGGTGAACCAGACGCCCCGCAACTTCGTGGCCAACGCCGCGGCGGGCGAGGTGAAGGGCGTGGAGTTCGAAGCCCAGGCCAAGCCGTCCGCCGCGTGGGACTTCAACCTGGGCGTCGGCTACATGGACGCGGAATACACCTCCGTCGGTCAGGGTCTGGGCGCCGGACAGGTCCTGCCCATCACGGTCGCCACCCACTTCGTGAAGGCGCCCAAGTGGACCGCCAACGCCGGCGTCCAGTATACGCACGAGCTGTCTTCGGGCGCGCGGGTCGTCGCTCGCGGCGACTGGAGCCACTACAGCACCGTCTACAACGACGTCGCCAACGATCCGGACCTGACGCAGAAGGCCTACGACCTGTTCAGCGCGCGCCTGAGCTTCACCACGGCGGACGGCAAGTGGCAGGCCGCGGTGTTCGGGACCAATCTCTCGGACGAGCGGTACATGGTCTCCGGTAACGCCTCGTCGGGCTTCGGCCTGAAGGAGGCCAGCTTCGGCCGGCCGCGGGAGTGGGGGGTGAGCCTCAGCCGAACCTTCTGACGGAGGCTCGTCCCCTCGACATGTAGAGCGCCTCGGCCGTCGGCGTCCCGGCGGCCGAGGCGGCCGAGGCGGCTGCGCGGGGTCGCCAACCCTTCCACGACTGCAGGGCTCCCACGGCGGCGTTCCGTGGGAGCCCCTGGCCGGAGGTTTCGAAGGTCGGGGAGATCAGAAGCTCTGCCCGAAGCGAACTCCAAAGAACTGAGGCTTGACCGGGAAGGCGCGGGACGAGCCTGAGCAGAAGGTGATCGAGCAGAAGGTGTTGCGGGTCACCAGGCCGCGGCGGTCGAAGGCGTTCTGGATGAAGGCGCTCAGTTTCCAATTGTCCTTCCTCACCCCGGCCGAGAAATCGAAGGTGACGAAGCCCGAGGTGTTGCCCAGCAGCGCGTTGTTGAAGACGTTCAGATCCTGGGTCGCGCCGGTCTGGTAGAGGGCCGCCCCCTGGAAGTAGGCGTCGTAGTCGCCGAACTCGGTGTCGTAGCGGATCGACGTCGTGCCCTTGAACTTGGGCTGGCGGGGCAGGCGGGTGCCGTCGGCCGCCGCGACCTGGGGCGTCGGCGGGCTGGAGCCGGGCACCGTCGCGCCCAGCGTGCAGGTGGACAGCTGCGAGATCGACATGGTCGTCGTGTTGAGCGCGAAGTTGCAGAAGTTGCCGTCCAGCGCCGCGTCGTTGTAGGCGCCGGACGAGGAGATGGTGAACTTGTCGAGCTTCAGGTCGGCGTCGTACTCGACCCCATACACCCGGGCCTTGCCGGCGTTGCCGGTCATGCCGGCGCCTTGGGCCCCGGAGACGACGACCGAGTACTGGATCCCGTCCCAGACCTCGTAATAGACCGCGGCGTTGAAGCGGAAGACGTCGCCCCAGACCGTCTTGACGCCCAACTCGTAGTTGGTGAGCTCTTCCGACTTGAAGGGCGGAACGGTCGCGACACCGATGTTGCGGATGCGCAATGGGCGGTTGAAGCCGCCAGGACGGAAGCCCGTCGAGTAGTTGGCGTAGACCATCTTCGACGGCGTGATCTGCCAATCGAGCGCGATCTTGTGCGTCTCGCCCTTCTCGTCGTAGCGGCCGACCTGGTCCGCCGCGGCGAAGTTCGAGTTCAGGCATTGCAGGCGTTCATCCGGCAGCGGCAACGTGCAGCCGAACGTCCCGGTCGGGACATAGAGGGACGTGGTGGTGTTGCGGGCCGAAGCCATCACCCCGCTGAAGCCCTTGGTGCGGTAATCCGTCCAGAAGTAGCGGATGCCGGCAGTGAGCTTGAGGGTGTCGGTGATGTTATAGTGGCCTTCGGCGAAGACCGCCTTGTCGTGATAGATCTGATTGGTCTCGCTGATATAGAAGCCGTCCTGCTTCACGGCCGGCGACCCCAGCACCATGGTGCCGCCATTGGCGACCGGGATGCCGAAGCCGGCGGGGTTGCTGTCGCCGCCGCCCGCCTGGGTGTAGCCCACGATCTGATCCAGGCCGCGGGTGGCGTAGTAGCTGTTATTCTCCTGCTTCTGCCAGTGGTAGAACGCGCCCGCCGTCACGTCGAATGGCCAGTCCTTGGGCGTGCTGATCCGGAACTCTTGTGTAAACTTGTCCCGGTAGGTCAGGCCGTGGAAGTACTGCTGCGGATTGAGGAGCTTCGTGCATTGCAACGTCGCGCCTGAACCCGTGCAGCCGCTCTTGTCGAAGAACTGCAGATAGTTCTCATAGCCCGGTCCGAAGCCATCGTAGGTGACGGTGTAATAGGTGTAGTCGTTGAGCAGCTTGGTCTTGCGCTGGTGGTAGCCGGTGGCCGAGACCACCTCCCAGTCGCCGATGTGGCCATGGACGGACAGCGCCGCCTGGTACCACTTGTCGTCGTTTTCGGTGACGTCGTAGTCGTGGACCTCAAGGTCGCCGACGCGCGGGTCGAAGCCAAAATAGCCCTTGGACTTCTGATGCTGCGCGGTGATCTGGGGGGTGACCTCCCAGCCGGGCGCGATCTCCCACAGCGCCTGGAAGCGCGCGCCGTATTCGCGGATCGTGTTGTAGTCGTCCTTGGCGAGCGCGGAGTTGTCGAGCGTGAAGGACGTCGCCGGATTGTCGTCGCCCAGGTTCAGCGTGGCCGAGCGGCCGTCGTTGAACTTGCCGTTGTTGGGCGTGTTGTCGACGTAGCCGCCCTCCCTGCGATAGTAGGCCATCGCCCGGACGGCGATGGAGTCGGTGACGGGCGCATTGGCGTAGCCCTCGATCTGGCCGCCGAGGTCGCCGGCGCCGTACTTGTTGGCCTCGAGGTCGTAGCCGTATTCGGTCAGGCCAAGCTTGGGCTTGTTGGTGATGAACCGGATCGTGCCTGCCAGCGAACCCGCGCCGTAGAGCGTGCCCTGCGGGCCGGACAAGGCCTCCACGCGCTCCAGGTCGTAGACGTGGATGTCCGGCACGCCCGTGCCGGTGATCGGAATGTCGTCGAGATAGTAGCCCACGGAGGCGTAGTTGCCTCCGGCCGGCACGATGCCGCGGAAATAGGCCGTCTGCCGCCCCGGCCCGAGTCCCGCGAACGAGACCGACGGCAGTAGCGTAATGAGGTCGGAAAGACCCTTCACCTGCCGTTCCTGCAGCCTCTCCGGGCTGAGCGCCTGCATCGAGATCGGCACCTTCTGCACGCTCTCCGACTTGCGCGTGGCGGTGACGATGACTTCGCCGATGAAGGCGCCCTCGGCGGCGTCGGCGCTGGCGTCCGCCCCGCTGGCGGCGGCTGAGGTCTGTGAAAGCGCCGGTGTGGCGACGGCGAGAGGCGTCAACGCCGTCGTGGCCGCGAGTAAGCAAAGGATGCGCGTCTTCTTGAGCGCCGTTGGATTTATCACGGTTTTGATATCCCCCAAAAACTTGACCCTGAACTCCTCCCGACTCGGCTTGCTGCTTGTTTTGCTTTGAATTGCTTCGCGCGGCGCATCCTCCAAACGCCCTCGCGCCCGATTTCGGGTCTAAGCAAGACACAGATTTTTGACGCCGAAGATAAAATCTCCAGCCTGACTATTGTTCGCGCGACAAGCGCGAGAACTATATTGAATCAATCAGAAGTATCGCGGATGCAGCACTCCGCGATGTGGTCCCAATTCTGATTGGCTGAGCGACCATCAGCACTGTCAAGCGCGTGACCGTCTGAAACCTCCGTTGCGCCCGGCGTGACGGTGCTGTGACGGCAACGCGTGTCCTAAAATTGAGCGCCGGCGCCCAACGGGCTTGCGATGGCGGGCCGACAGCCGCGCTGGCGGCCCCGCAGGTTGATCGGGACTCGGGCCCGCGTCCCGATGCGGCGCGCAGGACAAGGACGCCGCCATGTCGATCTCGCCGCCCGCACCCGACGCGCCTTCGCTGCAAACCGCGCTGGCCGAGGCCGCCGCACTTCTGGAGGTCGATCCGCAAGGCGCGCTGGCCCGCGCCGAGGCGACGATCGACGCGGCGCCGGGGCTTCCAGCGGCGGAACTGCTGGCCTGTCAGGCCCTGCGGCGGCTGGGCCGGCTGGAAGCTGCGCTCGCGCGTCTCAACGTGCTGGCGCGCGATCACGCGCGCGTGCCGGCTGTTCAATGGGAGCTGGCGCAGGCCGCGAGCGAGGCCGGCCAAGGCCGACAAGCGATCGCGGCGCTGAACACCCTCACCCGCCAGCAGCCGACGGTGGCCGGCGGGTGGTTCCTGCTGGCGAAGGAATTGCGGAAGGCGGGCCGAAGCGGGGAGGCCTGGCGCGCCGATCTGTCCGGCGTGCACGCGTCATCGCACGATCCAGATCTGTTGCGGGCGGCCGTGGCGATGAACGAGGGTCGCCTGGAGGACAGCGAAGCCCTCGTGGCGGCGCGGCTCCGGCAGCTGCCCGACGACCCGCCGGCGCGGCGCCTGCTGGGCGAGATCCACTGGCGGCGGGGCGACATGACCGAGGCGCTGGCGCAGTTGGAGCGGGCCGTGCAGGCGGCGCCGGGCTTCGACCTGGCGCGCGACTTCCTCATCCGCCTCCTGATCCAGACCAACCGCCTGCCCGAGGCGCTGGAACACGCCGAGACCCTGGCCGGCTCTCCCATCAAGAGCCCCGGCTACGAGCTGGTCCGCGCCTCGGTGCTGGTCCGGCTGGGCTTGCAGGAGGAGGCGCGCGAGATCTACGAACGGCTGCTGGCGCAGCATCCGGACCACGCGCAGGTCTGGCAGAACCTGGGCCATGTCCTGAAGACCTTGGGCAGGCAGCCGGACGCCGTCCACGCCTACCGCCAGGCCGTGACGCACCAGCCGACCATGGGCGAGGCCTGGTGGAGCCTCGCCAACCTCAAGACCGTCAAGCTAGACGCCGCGGACGTCGCCGCGATGGAGGCGGCGCTGAGATCGCTGGCGCCGCGGACGGACGAGCGTGCGGAGGATGTGTTCCATCTGCACTATTCCCTGGGCAAGGCGCTGGAGGACGCGAAGGACTACGCCGCTTCGTTCCGCCACTACGACCAGGGCGCCCGCCTGCGCCGCGCCATGGTGCTGCACGACCCCGACGCCTTCGGCGCCGAAGTGGCGGCTGCGGCGCAGACCTTTTCGGGCGCGTTCATCGCCGAGCTCGGGCCCGGCGGCTGCCCGGCGGAAGACCCCATCTTCATCGTCGGCCTGCCGCGCTCGGGGTCGACCTTGGTGGAGCAGATCCTCGCCAGCCACAGCCAGGTGGAAGGCACGATGGAACTGCCGGACATGATGATGATCGCCAGCCGCCTGCAGTCGCGGGTGGACCAGGGCGAGTTCCCGGACTTCCGCGCCATGGTCGCTTCGCTGACGCCTGCAGACCGCCTGCGGTTGGGCGAGGAGTATATGGAGCGCACGCGCGTCCACCGTCGGACGGACAAGCCGCGGTTCATCGACAAGATGCCCAACAATTGGCAGCACGTCGGCCTCATCAGGCTGATCCTGCCCAAGGCGAAGATCGTCGATGCGCGCCGCCATCCGCTCGGGTGCTGCTTCTCGGGCTGGAAGCAGCATTTCGCGCGTGGCCAGGCCTTCTCGTACGACCTCGCCGAGATCGGGCGCTATTACCGCGACTACGTGGCGCTGATGGCGGCGTACGACGAGGCCTCTCCGGGCGCCGTGCGCCGGGTGATCTACGAGCACATGGTGGAAAACACCGAGGACGAGGTCCGCCGGTTGCTCGATGACCTCGGCCTGCCGTTCGAACAGGCGTGCCTGGAGTTCTACAACAACGACCGCGCCGTGCGCACGGCCAGCTCCGAGCAGGTCCGCCGGCCGATCTTCACGGACGCGGTCGAGCACTGGAAGAACTACGAAACCTGGCTCGGCCCCCTGCGCGCCGCGCTAGGGCCGGTGGTCGGCGCCTATCCGGATCCGCCGTCGGATTGGCGGGCGTGGCTGGGCCTTGACGCCGCGCCGTCCCCGGGTGCTGGCTAGCCTGGTGGCTGCGAGTCGAAGAAATAGGCGCCTACCGCGCCATTTCCGTCGCCTCACTGCCGAATTGCGCTGCAGTGGTGTGTGCCGTCGTGAAATTGGACGGACCGTCGTTGACCAAGCTGGGCCACTGACGATCCCCCTGGCTTCCGGGCGGTCGGTGAAAGCGTCTTTCCGGACCGGCAGGGGGGTGATGTCGAGATGAACGTCCCGCAAAGCGATGTTGGCGCCGCAGAGGGCGACCAGGCCGGCGCGGGGCGAGCGCAGCGACCACCTGCCGTCGGCCGCGCCAAGGTTGGCGCGTTTCGCAAGCTGGCGTTGGTGGGCCTTCTGCTCGCGGGTGTGTTCTCGGCTCCGGTGGTCGTGGCGCAGGGAAGCGGCAAGACGCTCGGTCCCGACCCGGTGGACTGGGAAGAGACGGACCAGGGCATTCCGGTCACCGACACGCTCACCAGGGACAAGTGCGCCGGCTGTCACGCCGCCGACGCGAAAGGCAACCTGACGCGCATCTCCTGGGTGCGTTCCACGCCGGAGGGGTGGGCCCAGACGATCAAGCGCATGGTCAAGCTGAACGGGGCGGTGATCGAGCCCGACGAGGCGCGGAGGATCGTGCAGTACCTGGCGACGCAACACGGCCTCGCGCCGGAAGAAGCCAAGCCGGTGATGTACTTCGCCGAGAACCGCATCATCGACGAGACCAGCATCCCCAACGCGACGGTCCGCAACGCCTGCGCCGCCTGCCACGCCTTTGCGCAGCCGCTGTCGTCCCGCCGCAGCAAGCGCGAGTGGGCCCTGCTGCAGAACATGCACGTGGCGCTCTATTCGCAGGCCGAGATGCAGTATTTCCGGCCATCGCCAGGCGCGCCGAACGGCCCGGACGGCAAGCCGCTGTTGCCCGCCCAGGTCGCGCTGAACTGGCTCACGGAGAAGGCGCCGCTTCACACGCCGGAATGGGCCGCCTGGGCCCCGCGGATCCGTTCGCCGCGTCTGGAGGGCAAGTGGCTGGTCTCCGCGACGCTGCCGGGCAAGGGGCGCTATCTGGGCGAGATGACGATCAGCCCGGGCCGGGAGCCCGACAAGTTCGTGACTGTGACGAAGCTGCGCTCGCTCCAGTCCGGCGCCGAGATCACGCGCAAAGGGCAGGGCGTCGTCTACGGCGGCTACAGCTGGCGTGGCGGCTCCGACGCGGGGGGCGCCAGCCAGCCTGACGATCCGAAGAAGGCCAGCCGCGAGGTCATGTGGTTCGCGCCGGATCTCAAGATGGCGCAGGGCCGCTGGTACTGGGGCGCCTACAACGAATTCGGCTTCAACGTGACCCTGACCCGGGCGTCGGCCGATCCGACGGTGGCCGCGGTCACGCCCTCTGCGCTGAAGACCGGCTCGAAAGGCGTCGCCGTGCACATCTACGGCGATGCGCTGCCCCAGAAGGTGCTGCCCCAGGACGTGGACATGGGCGCCGGGGTGACCGTGACCAGGATCGTCTCGGCGAACCCGGGCGAACTGATCGTCAGCGTCGACGTGGCCGAAAAGGCGACGCCCGGCCATCGCGACGTCGGCGTGAAGGGCTCGGTGCTGGTGAAGGCGCTGCCGGTCTACGACAAGGTCGACTACCTGAAGGTGACCCCGGAAACGGGGATGGCTCATCTCGGCGGCATCAAGTTCGAGAAGGGCTACGAGCAGTTCGAGGTCGTAGGCTACGCCAACGGTCCGGACGGCAAGCCCAAGACGGACGACGACGTGCCCGTCGGACCGCTGCCGGTGACCTGGAGCCTCGATGAGTTCCACACGGTCACCTACGACGACGACAAGACCTACGTGGGAGACCTGAGCCCGAACGCCTTGTTCATCCCGTCCACGGAAGGCCCCAACCCGAAGCGCCGCTTCAGCCGCAACAACTACGGCGAGGTATGGGTCGTCGCGACCGCAAAGGACGCCAAGGACAAGTTCGGCAGGCCGCTGGTCGGCAAAGCCTATCTCGTCGTCACCGTGCCGACCTACCGGCGGTGGGACCACGCGGAGTTGTCCAAATGACCAGCATGGCGTCGATGGCGGCGGTCAAGTATCGCCGCGGCGAGCTGCACGAGTTCCAGGCGGCGGGCCAGGACTTCATCTACCTCGTCGCCGCCGGCGCGATCTTCGCGCTCGACGAGGGCGCCAGCGACGTGCTGCGGCGCCTAGGCGAGCGGGGGATGTCGCACGCCGAGCTGGTCGACGCCCTGGTCGTTCACGGCCATGCGCGCGGCGACGCCGAGGAGCTGATCGGAGAGCTTCGCTACGTCCGCGGGATCGTCGCCGACACGGTGACGCCGCTGGCGGCGGAGGGGCCCACCAGCCCGCCGGCCGACTTTCCGCTCCAGGCTCTGGTGCTGAACATCACCAACCAGTGCAACCTCGCCTGCACCTACTGCTACGAGTTCGGCGCCGACAAGATCGCCACGCCCGCAGGCAAGCCCAAGTACATGACGCTGGAGACGGCGACGGCGTCGGTGGATTTTCTGCTGGCGCAGTCGGCCGGCCGCCAGTCGGTGCACATCACCTTCTTCGGCGGCGAGACGCTGATGAACTTCAAGCTCCTGCGCCAGGTCGTGGAGTACGCGCGCGAGCGGGTTGCGAAGCAGGGCCGAGCCATCGGCTTCAGCCTCACCACGAACGCCACCCTGCTCACCGACGAGATCATCGACTTCCTCGCCGAGAACGAGATCGGCGTCACGGTCAGCATGGACGGGCCGCCCGACCTGCAAGACAAGCGCCGCGTCGACAAGCGGGGGCGTGGGACCTACCGCATCATCGAGCCCAAGCTGCGCAAGCTGATCGCCCGGCACAATACCCGCGCGATCACGGCCCGGGTCACCCTGACCGACGGCGTCACCGACGTGGTGCGGATCTATCGCCATCTGAAGGACGACCTGGGCTTCGACGAGGTCGGCTTTGCGCCGGTCACCAACAGCGGCGACCAGGCCTACGCGCTCGACAATCGCGGCATGGACGGGGTCGTGGCCGACTTCCACCTGCTGGCCAACGAGTGGCTCGAATACGCCTTGCGGGGCCAGCGGCACGGCTTCTCCAACGTCAGCGAGACCATCGGCGAGCTGATCCAGGGCGCGAACAAGTCGCATCCCTGCGGCGCGGCGATCGGCCTGCTCGGCGTCAGCCCGTCGGGGGACCTGTCGCCCTGCCACCGGTTCACGGACGCCGACACCCACAGCCTGGGACACGTCTCCAGCGGCGTCGACTCGGCCAAGCGGGAGGACTTCCTGGCCCGCGGTCACGTCAGCGCCAAGTACGAGTGCCAGAGCTGCTG
>NZ_LSJI01000104.1 GCF_001557235.1 Phenylobacterium sp. CCH9-H3
CCGCCCGCCGAGGCCGCAGGCCGAAGAGCGGGGGGTGGAGGGGGCGAGCAGGTGGCAAGGCGGCGCAGCCGCGAGGCTAGGTATCGTGGCCCTGATACCCAGCGACCGGAAGCACAGATGTCGAAGCGGCCGGCTCCCTTCGAGCGAGAGCTTCAAACACCGGCGATTGACGCGACCCTTGGGTGAAGCTCCAGTGGGGCGATGAAGGCGGTTTTCGATACCAAGCCGAACTCCGGCTACGACGACGAAATCGTCCGCCGCTACCACTTCCCGACCCAGAGCAACTACATCGCCGCAGCCGAATCCGCGCTCGGCGACTGGATCATCTACCGGGAACCCCAACGCAATCGCGGCCGCCGCGCCTACATCGCCGTCGCCAGGGTCTTGGGAATCGAACCCGACCCTCGCCGCCCCAACCACGCCTATGCGATTATCGGCGACTACCTGCCGTTCGATCGCCCCGTCCTGTTCGCCGCCGCGCCGTATGGCGGCGGGGGATACTGGGAAGCACCCCTTCGCGCGGTGGAGGACCCCGGCCGCATCGGGGCCAGCCTGCAAGGCAAGGCGATGCGCCCCTTGGCCGACGCCGACTTCGCAGCCATCGTCGCCGCCGGCCTCTCCGAAACCCTGGCGCCCGAGAACGCTGTCCGCCTGGGCCTTACGGACCCTGCGATGGGGATGGCGGAGGTCTCGCGGCCCTTCGAGCACCACGGCGCGACGCCTGGCCTCGACCAGGTGCGGCGCATCGAACAGATGCTGGTCAATCGCAAAATCCGCGACGCCAACTTCCGCCGCCAGGTCTGTGAGGCCTACGACGACCGCTGCGCCGTCACCGGCCTGCGGATCATCAACGGCGGCGGCCGATCCGAGGTTCAGGCCGCCCACATCTGGGGCGTGGGCCAGGGCGGCCCCGATGTCGTCCAAAACGGCATCGCCTTGTCGGGCACGGTCCACTGGCTATTCGACCGACACCTGATCTCACTGACCCCCGAATACCGCCTCCTCGTCTCGCACAACAAGGTCCCGGCCGAGCTGCGGGTTCTCTTCGAACGCCAGATGGACCGGATTCATCTGCCGAACGACGAGCGGCTGTGGCCCCATCCGACCTACGTGGAGAAGCACCGGGAGGGGTTCATGGCGGCGTGAGGGGTTCGCTAGCCGTCGCGAGTGGGATTCTCATTGCGTTTCACGGCATCCCTGAACCGATCACGCACTACAATCAGCTCCTTCACGATGGCGTCGCTGGAAGACGATGCCGTGCTCAGCGCTAAACGACCTGCCAGCGAAGGGGCATGCTTTTCGACATCATCCTGGGTGAGTCGATGCCAAATTGGGAGAAGGCGGCCTCGGCCCGAGAGGTCACGCTGAATTATCCCGTCGAGCTCGTAGTTAGGCCAAGGACGAGAAAAGAAGTTGGGTGAAAGCACGACGACACCGAAGTACGCACTCCGCAGACCTTCGTCGATTTTTTGGCGGATCGGATCACCCCAAACCAGCGCGAAGTTGTCGTACCAAACGCGCAATCCAGCAGACTCCGCCTTGCGAACGAAGCCGTCGACAAACTCCTCTTTGTCCGCCCAGGCATGAGATATGAAGAAGTCGTAGGGCTCGGTTTCACCATATGCCGCAGAGACCTCGAATGGCACTGTGCGCGAAGCTTGGCTTTCGATCTGAGCCGCGATTTGCGCCTCAAGATTCGCTACCCTGGCTTCGTAGTCGTCGCGTAGCTTGCTGTTGGCATCGGCTAGCGCCCTACGGGCACGCTCATCGTCCCGGTGCCGCTTTTCATCGGCGGCCCGAGCGGCCGAGCGTTCTGCTGACTCTGCTCGGGAAATGCGTTCTTGAAGCCGAGCGGCTTCCTGGCTCTTGCGAGCGATGTCATTTGCAAGACGCGAACGGCTCGCCTGAGCCCGTTCGACATTCTGCATTTCCCGATTCACAGTGCTTAGATAGCTTGAAACGCTTGAAGAGCTGGTCGCCCTGCGAGCTTGATCTCCGGCCGCGTTCGCCCGTTTCGTAGCACCAGCTTCCTTCTGCAGCTCGATTGCCTCTCTCGACCTGAGTTCGCTTATCTCCTTGGTGAGCCTTATCAGTGAGGCCCGATCTATGCTTAAGGACATAGCAAGGCCTTCAATCGACTGAGGTGGACACCAGCGCCGCACGACGGAGCTGATCGTAGTCGTGATCCAAGTGACCCCGGCGAATTTTGCGCCGCCCCAACAAGAAGAACATTTCTGGGACCAAGGGGCTCGTCGCGCGCACCTTGTCCACCCGTCGCGAGGTCTGCAGCGTCGAGATCCTCAGCGAGGGCCTGCGGATCGCTGACGGTGTAGCGGCCGCCGCCATTCGTGTCGCAAATCCAGTAACGGCCATCTTCAAGGAGGAATGCTGGGACTACCTCAATCGTAATAGTATCGAATGCGACCACTATCACTTGGCCATCGGCCCGAAGGCTGGTCCTTGTGAAGGTCTGGGCAAGCACGCCCTTAACTTCCTGCAGCAACTGGGACTGCCGATTGCCATCTCGTTGCTCAAACCGGACGTAAACCTCGTAGGGCAACACGAAGATCAGGTCGATGTCACCTGAAGGGCGCACTCGCGTCTGCCGGCCCCAGGAGCCTGCCAGGACCGCATGGCAGGTCCAATCGGTTACCCCGTAATACGCGCGATGGAGGGACGCGGTGACACTTTCAACCTTCTTTTGGCCGTCTTGAAGTTGGTTCGGCAAGATACCTATCGCTTCAAGCAGGGCGTCAAATCGGCGCCGAACATGGATCCAGCGAAGGGGACGGGTGACCGCAGCGGGCGGGGGATAACCCGCGGGAAGGCCGTGGGCCATGGTCAAGTATGACATGGTCGGGCCGGCAACTCGTCCCAGCCCGGCGAGTTCGAGCGCGGCCTGCGTCCAGGGATAGGTCAATTTGCCCCTACTCCCCCGCCACCAGCCCCTCGGCGCGCTTCGCCTGCATCTTGTCGAACTCGGCCCACACCCCGGCGTCGCCGTGCCACTGCCCGCGGGTGGCGGCCTTGGAGTATTCGGTGCTGCGGGCCTCGAAGAAGTTGGCGTGCTCGACGCCGCTCAGCATGCTCTGCAGCCAGGGCAGCGGGTTTTCCTTGGCCGCATAGACCTCGGGCAGGCCCAGCTGGCGCAGGCGCCAGTCGGCGATGAAGCGGATGTACTTCTTGATGTCGTCGGGCGTCATGCCCTGCACTTCGCCGGCTTCGAACGCCAGATCGATGAACTTGTCCTCCAGACCGACGACGGTCTTGCAACAATCGACGATATCGTCGGCCACGCTCTTGGTGACGGCGCCCGTCTCCTTGTTGAAGGCGTGGTACAGCTTGACGATGCCTTCGCAGTGCAGGCTCTCGTCGCGCACCGACCAGCTGACGATCTGGCCCATGCCCTTCATCTTGTTGTGGCGCGGGAAGTTCATCAGCATGGCGAAGCTGGCGAACAGCTGCAGCCCCTCGGTAAATCCGCCGAACATGGCCAGCGTTCTGGCGATATCGGCGTTCGTTTCGACGCCGAACTGCTGCATGTAGTCGTGCTTGTCGCGCATGGCCTGGTAGTCCAGGAACGCGGTGAACTCGGCGTCCGGCATGCCGATCGTCTCGAGCAGCAGGGCGTAGGCGGCGATGTGGATCGTCTCCATGTTGGAGAACGCCGCCAGCATCATCTTCACCTCGGTGGGTTTGAAGACGCGGCTGTACCGCTCCATGTAGTTGTCGTTCACCTCGACGTCCGACTGGGTGAAGAAGCGGAAGATCTGGGTGAGGAGGTTGCGCTCCTTGTCGTTCAGCTTGGAGGCCCAGTCCTTGAGGTCCTCGCCCAGCGGCACTTCTTCCGGCATCCAGTGGACCTGCTGCTGCTTCTTCCAGAAGTCGTAGGCCCACGGATAGCGGAACGGCTTGTAGGCGTAGGAGGGCGTGAGGAGCCCCGGCAGGTTGCGGACGTTGGACGTGGTCATGAACTTGGCCCTGCGACGAATCAGGAGCACGCGCTTCCCGTTAATGGAAAGGTAAGCCTGAACCGCGCCGGGCGGCAGGGGTAAGTTGCGCGCAGGCGGGGATATCTTTCCCATGGATTGTGGATAGACGATGGCCGACCACTACATCTTGTATTCCGCGGCGGGGTCCGGCGGGGTGGCCGTGGAGGCGGCCCTGGCGCTGATCGGCGCGCCGCACGAGGTGGTCGAGGCGCCGACCTACGATCCGGACCAGCGGGCGGACGGCGACCGGGTGCTGGCCGCCAATCCCCTGCGTCAGGTCCCGGCCCTCCTCACCCCCGGCGGCGAGGCGCTGACCGAGAGCGCGGCGATCCTCACCTGGCTGGCCGAGCAGCACCCGCAGGCGGGGCTGGCGCCGGCGGCCGGCGATCCGACGCGGGGCGCCTTCCTGCGCTGGATGGCCTTCGTCTCCTCGGCGATCTACGCCCACTACTGGCTGAAGGACGATCCCTCGCGCCTCGTGTCCGATCCCGCCCTGCACGCCGACGTGGACCGGCGGATCCAGGACCGCATCTCGGACTGCTGGGCGGTGATGGAGGCGGGGCTGGCGCCCGGCCGCTATCTCCTGGGTGACCGGCTCACCGTGCTCGACCTCTATGTCACCGTGGTCAGCCGGTTCCGGCCGCGGCGGCAGCGGTTCTACGCGGCGGCGCCGCGCATGGGCGAGGTGGTCCGCCGGCTGGACGCCGACCCGCGGCTCGCCGACCTGTGGGCGCGGCGGTATCCGTTCGAGGCGGGCTGGGACCGGCTCTAGCGGCCGGTGGGTTTCAGCGAGAAGGTGAAGGCGGCCACCGTGTCGTCACGGGTCTGCTGGCCGAACACCATGTGGCGGCCCTTCACCTCGCGGTGGATGACGCCGAACGAGGACTGGACGTCGCCCTTGCGCCAGCCGACCCCCACCTGGGCGTCGCCGACCAGGGCGCCGGAGGCGTCCGTGCTCCAGCCGGCCCGGTCCCAGCCGTCCTCGCCGCGCAGCATGTTGAGGCCCACCGCCCGGCCGCTGGCCGCGGCGAACAGGTACCAGCGGCCCTTGTCGCCGAAGCTGGCGCCGTCCTTGACGCCCAGGTCGCGCAGCTGCTCCAGCGCCCGCTCGCCGCGGGACTTCGAGATGGTCAGGGTGGCGCCGCCCTCGGCCTGGGTCCCGGCGCTGGAGACGCCGAAGCCGGCGTGGGGGGCCAGGTCGAACGCCAGGCCGTCGGAATCGAAGCTGACCGCCTTCGGCCAGCTGCGGACCAGGGTCAGGTCGTACCGGTCCCTACCGGGGGCCAGGCCCGGCAGGCGAATGCTGCTGCCGACATGGATGCGCAGGGAGTCCACCGGACCGTCGTCCCGTCCCGGCAGCCTGACCTCGCTGGACGTCCAGGTCACCGCCGCCGCCGAGGTCTCGGCGAACGCAGCCTCCTTCAGAGCGGCGTGATCCGAAGTCTGCGCGAGGGCGCCGCCGGCGCAGGCCGCCAGCCCCGACGCGATGGCAAAATGCGTCAGCAAACGCATCCGCTACTCCCACCCCACGTCCGTGCAACGTGGTCCCCGCAGGCATAGTTGGCCGGGCGCGCCGGGCCGGCAAGCGCAAAAGCGCCGCAGGCGAACTAAGGCAGCCTTAGTGCCCGCTCACTGGCAGGCGAGGCATTCCTCGTAGTCGGTCCTGCCTTCCGCCTGGACGACCGCCGCCAGTTCCTCGCCCCCCGCGTGGCTGGCCCGCTGAACCGACTTGGAACGCAGATAATACAAGGACTTACATCCGCGCTCCCAGGCCTGCCAGTGGAGCATGTGCAGGTCCCACTTATCCACGTCACCGGGCAGGAACAGGTTCACCGACTGCGACTGGCAGATGTCGGGCGTGCGGTCCGCCGCCAGTTCCACCACCCAGCGCTGGTCGATCTCGAAGGCCGTCTTGTAGACGTCCTTCTCGTCCTGGCTGAGAAAGTCGAGGTGCTGAACAGAGCCCTCATTCTGCAGGATGGTGTCCCAGGTCTCAACGTTGTTCCGCCCCTTCTCGTCGAGCAGGCGCTCGAGATAGGGGTTCCGCACCGCGAAAGTCCCCGACAGGGTCTTGTGGGTGTAGATGTTGGCCGGGATCGGCTCGATGCCCGCGCTGGTGCCGCCGCAGATGATCGAGATCGAGGCGGTGGGGGCGATGGCCAGCTTGTGGCTGAACCGCTCCATCACGTTGCGCTCGGCCGCATCCGGGCAGGGGCCGCGCTCGGCGGCCAGCTTGCGCGAGGCCGCGTCGCACTGGCGGCGCAGGGTCTTGAAGAGCCGCATGTTCCAGCTCTTGGCCATGGCGCTCTCGAACGGGACGTTCTGGGCCTGCAGGAACGAGTGGAAGCCCATGAGGCCCAGGCCGACCGACCGCTCCCGGCGGGCGGCGTAGACCGCGTGCTTCATCTCGGGCGGCGCCCGGTTGATGAAGTCCTCCAGCACGTTGTCGAGGAAGCGCATGACGTCCTCGATGAACGTCGGATGGTCGCGCCACTCCAGGAAGGTCTCGGCGTTGACCGAGCTCAGGCAGCAGACGGCCGTCCGCTCCAGCCCCTGATGGTCCTTGCCCGTGTGCAGCATGATCTCGGAGCACAGGTTCGACTGGCGCACCGACAGGCCGAGCTCGCGCTGGTGCTGCGGCATGGCCCGGTTCACCGTGTCGGAGAAGATCAGGTAGGGCTCGCCGGTCTGCAGGCGGATCTCGAGGATCTTCTGCCAGAGCGAGCGGGCGTCGACCTCGCGGATCACCTCGTCGGTCTTCGGCGAGCGCAGGCCGAACATGGCGCCGTCGCGGACAGCCTCCATGAACTCGTCGCTGATCGAGATGCCGTGGTGCAGGTTCAGGGACTTGCGGTTGAAGTCACCCGACGGCTTCCGGATCTCGAGGAACTCCTCGATCTCGGGGTGATGGACGTCGAGGTAGACGGCCGCCGAGCCGCGGCGAAGCGAACCCTGGCTGATCGCCAGCGTCAGGCTATCCATCACGCGGATGAAGGGGATGATGCCGCTGGTCTGGCCGGCGCCCTTCACCTTCTCGCCGATGGAGCGGACACCGCCCCAGTAGGTGCCGATGCCGCCGCCATTGGAGGCCAGGGCCACGTTCTCGTTCCAGACGCCCTGGATGCCTTCCAGGTTGTCCGGCACGGCGTTGAGGAAGCAGGAGATCGGCAGGCCGCGGTTCGCGCCGCCGTTCGACAGGACCGGCGTGGCGGGCATGAACCACAGGCGCGAGATGTAGTCGTAGATCCGCTGGGCGTGGTCGGCGTCGTCGGCATAGGCCGTGGCCACGCGGGCGAACATGTCCTGGTAGCTTTCCCCCGGCAGGAGGTAGCGGTCCTCCAGCGTGGTCTTGCCGAAATCGGTCAGCAGCGCATCGCGCGAGCGATCCACCTCGACCTTGCGGACAAGCTGAAGCTGCGGACGCGCCGCGGTCGACGCAACCCGTTCAGAAGTCTCGGCAATCCCAACTTTCGCCGCTTCGCTCATGTGCCTGCCTAAGCCCCTCGAAGGAAGACGCACCCGCCTTCCGCCCTACATCTTGTGGTCCAACCCCCGAACCAGCCCACATATAGCGACACAGGCCGGCCAGACTCGTCAATGAGGCGGGTTCGCCGCACACAGACTTTTTCGCTAACGAGGCCTTAACGCCGGGGCGGGGGCTCTCGGGGGCCCGGGTTAATGGCGTCGCCGATTCACGACACTGTGAACACCTAGGAGGTCAGGGGCCAGACGAGCGCGATGAGGGCCGTTCCGACGACGAGGACGATCAGCGTCAGCGGCGCTCCCAACCTCGGGTAGTCGATGAAGCGGTAGCCGCCCGGCGCCATGACCAGCGTGTTGCACTGGTGGCCGATCGGCGTGAGGAAGTCGCAGGCGGCGCCCAGGGCCACCGCCATGAGGAACGGATCCGGCTGCAGCCCCAGCAGCTTGGCGAGGCTGGCCCCGATGGGCGCTACGATCAGCACGGTGGCGGCGTTGTTCAGGAAGGGCGTCGCCGCCATCGCCACGGCCATCACCGCCGCCAGGGCCAGAATGGGCGCCTGGCCACGGAACACGTCGGCCAAGGCCTGGGCGATGAGGTCGGCGCCGCCAGTGGCGCGGATCGCGTCGCTGACCGGGATCAGGCAGGCGATCAGCACCAGGAGCGGGCCGTCCAGGGCCGCGTAGGCTTCCCGCATGCGGATCGCGCCGATAGCCACCATGAGGGCGGCCGCCCCGAAGAAGGCGATGGCGACCGGGGCGATCTTCAGCGCCACCAGCACCATGGCCGCGCCCAGGATCAGCGCAGGCGCGACGGCGTGACGGATGCCGCCCAGACGCACCTCGCGTTCCGCCAGCGGCAGCAGGCCCAGGGTCTTCAGGACGCCCGGCAAGGCGCGCTCGGCGCCCTGCAGCACCACCACGTCGCCGGCGCGCAGGCGCAGCGTCCGCAAGGCGCTGGTCACCCGATAGCCCGCGCGGCTGACGGCCAGAAGGTTCACGCCGTGGGTGGTGTGCAGATCCTCCTGCTTGGCCGAGCGGCCGACCATCATCGAGTCCGGCCCGACGATGGCCTCGACGATCCGGACTTCCTCGGTGGGCTCCTCCATGGCGATGGGGCGGTCGGAGCGCGTCAGGCGCAGTTTCAGCCGTGCGATCAGGTCGTCCAGCGCCTGGTGGTCGCCTTCCAGCAGGAGCATGTCGCCTGGCCGGATGCGGGTGTTCGGATGGGGCGAAGCCTGGCGCTTGCCGTCGCGCAGCAGCGCCATCACCTGGACGTCGCCGTTGGCCAGGCGGCCCAGCTTGCCCACGGTGGTGCGCGCGGTATCCCAATGGCCGGGAACCTCGACCTCGGTGACATAGGGGTTGGCCGCCAGGGCGGCCTCCATCGCCTCGGGCACGGGCCGCGACCTGGGCAGCAGGCGGTAGCCGAAGGCCAGGAAGACGAGGCCGACCGCCGTGACGCCGAGCCCCACGGGGGCGTAGTCGTACATCTCGAACGGCCGCCCCAGGATGTCGTTGCGCACCTGGGAAACGATGATGTTCGGGGAGGTGCCCACCAGGGTGACGGTGCCGCCGAGGAGGGCGCCGAAGGACATCGGCATCAGGAGGCGGGAAGGTGACGTACCCGTCCGTTTCGCCACGGAGAGGGCGATGGGCATCATGATGGCCAGGGCGCCGACGTTCTTGGTCACCATGGACAGGACCGTCACCGCCCCCGCGAACAGCATCACCTGGGACGTGGCGCCCTTCAGATGCGGCAGCAGGGGCCGCAGGACCAGCTCGACCACCCCGGACTTGGCGAAGGCCGCGCTGACGATCAGGGCGCAGGCGATGATGACGGTGATGTCGTTCTTGAATCCGTCGAAGGCCGAGCTGGCCGGGACGATGTTCAATGTCACGCCGATCAGCAGCGCCAGGACCGCGATCACGTCATAGCGCCACCGCCCCCAGATGAAGGCGACGATGGTCGCGCCCATCAGCCCGAAGGCCAGGGCTTGTTGCAGCGTCATGAAGTCCCTCGACGAACGTCCTTGGGACCTACAACGCGAGCGGGGCCATAAGGATCAGGCGTCCAGGTTGAGAAGAGCCGGATCGCCGCCTTGGGCGGTGATGTTGACGCTGACGGCCCGTTCCACCGCATAGCGCAGCAGGGCGTGGGGCCCGCCTGCCTTGGGCCCCGTGCCCGACAGCCCCTCGCCGCCGAAGGGCTGGACGCCGACCACGGCCCCGATCATCGAGCGGTTGACATAGGCGTTGCCGGCCGGGACCGCCTGCTGCACCTCTTCGGCGAAGGCCTCGATGCGGCTGTGAACGCCCAGGGTCAGGCCATAGCGGGCCTGCACCAGGGGGGCGGCGGCTTGCTCCAGGCGGGTCGGATCGTACCGCACCACGTGCAGGATCGGGCCGAACACCTCCTTCTGCAGGAACGACGCATCGGGAATCTCGGCCAGGGTCGGGGCGAAGAAATGGCCGCCCGCCGGGACCTCCAGGCGGCCCAGCACCTTGGCCTCGCGCCCCAGCTTCTCCGCATGCGCTTCCAGCGCAGCCAGGGCCTCGGCGTCGATCACCGGTCCGATATCGGTGCCCGGATCGGCGGGGTCGCCCACCACCAGGGTCTGCATGGCGCCCTTGAGCCCTTCGATGATCAGGTCGGCGGTGTCGTGCGGCACGAACAGCAGCCGCAGCGCCGAGCAGCGCTGGCCCGCCGAGCCGAAGCCCGACAGCAGCACATCGTCCAGCACCTGTTCGCGCAGGGCCGTGGTGTCGACGAACATGGCGTTCAGCCCGCCCGTCTCGGCGATGAAGGGCACGATCGGCCCCTGGCGGGCCGCGAGGGTGCGGTTGATCGCCCAGGCGGTGTCGGTGCCGCCCGTGAACGCCACGCCGTCGCAGCCGGGGTGCGCCGTCAGCGCCGCCCCGACCGTCGCCCCGTCGCCGGGCAGCAGGTGCAGCAGGTCGGCGGGCACGCCGGCGGCATGGAACAGCTTCACCGCCTCGGTGGCGATGATCGGCGTCTGTTCGGCCGGCTTGGCCAGCACGCCGTTCCCCGCCGCCAGGGCCGCGGCGATCTGCCCGGTGAAGATGGCCAGCGGGAAGTTCCAGGGGCTGATGCAGACGAAGACGCCGCGGCCGTGCAGGCTGAGCTGGTTGGTCTCGCCCACGGGCCCGCGCATCGTATCGGGCTGGGCGAACTGGCGCTCGGCCAGGTACGCGTAATAGCGGCAGAAGTCGGCCGCCTCGCGCACCTCGGCGATGGCGTCGGCCAGGGTCTTGCCGGCCTCGCGCACGCAGATTGCGATCAGGCGGTCGCGCTCGGCCTCCAGCGCCTCGCCCATGGCGCGCAGCACCTTGGCTCGCCCCTCGCCGCCCAGGCGGTCCCAGGGCTTCTGGGCCAGCCTGGCGGCGGCGAACGCTTGGTCCACGTTAGCCGTGGAAGCTGACCACGACTGGCCGATTTTGAGGGAAAGGACGCTGGGCGAGACCACCGGCTGCCCGGCGCCCTCCTTCACCAGGCGGCCCGAGACGATCGGCGCGGCCTCCAGCATCTCCTCGTCCAGCCGCGTGATGGCGGCGGTCAGGCCGTCGCGCACCGCCTGGATGGACAGGTCCAGGCCGCCGGAGTTTCGCCGGCCGGGGCCGTAGAGGTCGCGCGGCAGGGGAATGCGCGGATGGGGGCCGGCGCCCGCCGCCTCCACCGCGGTGATCGGGTCGACCACCACCTTGGACACCGGGGTCTTCTCGTCCAGCAGGGCGTGCACGAACGAGGTGTTGGCGCCGTTCTCCAGCAGGCGGCGCACCAGGTACGGCAAGAGGTCCTCGTGGCTGCCGACCGGGGCGTAGACCCGCAGCGGGAAGTCGCCGTATCGATCCTTGGCCGCGCCGTAGAGCGCCTCGCCCATGCCATGCAGGCGCTGGAATTCGGGCGACAGGCCCAGCTGGCTGGCCATCAGGCGCACGGCCGCGAGGGTGTGCGCGTTGTGGGTGGCGAATTGGCCGTAGAGGTGCGGCGCCGCGCCCAGCAGCGCCCGGGCGCAGACCAGGTAGCTGACGTCGGTGGCGGCCTTGGTGGTGTAGACGGGATAGCCTTCGAGTCCCGCCACCTGGGCGCGCTTGATCTCGGAATCCCAATAGGCGCCCTTCACCAGCCGCACCATCAGCCGGCGACCGCTGGCCCGGGCGATGCCGGCCACGGCCTCGATCGTACGGGGCCCACGCTTCTGGTAGGCCTGCACCGCCAGGCCGAGGCCCCGCCAGTCGCCCAGCGAAGGCTCGCGGGACAGTCGGTCCAACAGCTCCAGCGAGATGGCCAGGCGGTCGGCCTCCTCGGCGTCCAGGGTGAAATTGACGTCCGCCTCCGCCGCGATCTGCGCCAGGCGGACGATGCGCGGGTAGAGGTCGGCGAACACCCGCTCGGCCTGACGCGCCTCGTAGCGAGGCGACAGGGCCGACAGCTTCACCGAGACGCCATGACCGCGCTCGGGCCCCTGCCCCTTGGCGTGCCGCGCCACGGCGCGGATGGCGTCGGCATAGGCGGCCTCATAACGGTCGGCGTCGGCGTCGGTGCGCGCGCCTTCGCCCAACATGTCGAAGGAACAGACGAAACCGTCGGCCCCGGCCCGCCGGATCGCCTTCTCGATGGTGGAGCCCAGGACGAACTGCTCGCCCATGATCCGGACCGCCGCGCCCACCGCTTTGCGGATCACCGGCTCGCCCAGCCGCCCGGCCAGGCGCTTGATGAAGCCGGAGAGGTCGTTGCGGGCCTCCTCGTCGGGGTCGATGATCTTGCCCGTGAGCATCAGGCTCCAGGTGGAGGCGTTCACCAGCAGGCTGTCGGACCGGCCCGCGTGGCTGGCCCAGTCGGCCGAGGCGATCTTCTCGGCGATCAGCCGGTCACGAGTCTCTTCGTCGGGCGTCCGCAGCAGAGCCTCGGCCAGGCACATGAGCGCCAGGCCCTCGCGCGTCGATAGGCTGAATTCCTGCAGGAAGCTCTCCACCACGCCCTGGCGGTCGGCGGTCCTGCGCGCGGCGCGGACCAGGGCCTCGGCCTCGACGCGCACCGCCTCGCGGTCCTGCTGGCTCAGGGGCTTGGCGGCCAGGATGGCGGCGAGCGTCGCGCGCTCGTCGGCGAACTTGTCCTGGTCCAGGTGATCGAACGCCATCCGAAGCTCCATCTGCAAGGATGAACGGCATAATCGACGGCAGAACGAATGTGCTACGATAGATTGCCACATCCGCCGAAGGATTCACGCTCGGAGCGCCACATGTCGAATAGTCTACGCTTGGACGACACGGATCGGCGCCTGCTCCGGACGTTGCAGGCGGACGGGCGGATCAGCAACGCCGAACTGGCCGAGCGCTGCAATCTCTCGGCCTCGGCCTGCTCGGACCGGGTCCGGCGGCTGCGGGAGAGCGGCTACATCACCGGCTTCGCCGCGCTGGTGGATCCGGAGAAGGTGGAGCGGGGGGTGCTGATCTTCGTCGAGGTGGTCCTGGACCGAACCACGCCGGAGGTCTTCGACACCTTCGCCGCCGCGGCCCGCCGGGCGCCCGACGTTCTGGAATGCCACATGGTGGCTGGCGGCTTCGATTATCTGATCAAGTCCCGCGTCCGCGACCTGGCCGCCTGGCGCAAGTTCCTCGAGGACGTCCTGGTGCGCATCCCCGGCGTCCGCGAGACGCGCACCTATGCCGTCTTGGAAGAGGTCAAGTCGACCACCCAGCTGCCGATCTAGGAGCCGTTCCCTCCCTTGATGGGGAGGGACAGACCGCGAAGCGGTCAGGGTGAGGGGGTGAGGATCGGGCTCGGCGCCTCAGTGCGGCCCTCCCCCTTCGCCCGCGGAATCTCCTCAAGCGCACAAGCAACCCGATCCATCACACTGCCAAGGTTCCGCCGCACCTCACCGGCCGTGAACCGCAACACCCGAAAGCCGTGCCGCTCGAGAATGCGATCCCGCACGGCATCATGCTCGGCCTGTCGCTCCTCGTTGTGCTGCCCGCCATCGACCTCGATCACCAACCGGTAGGACAGGCAGGCGAAGTCCAGGAAGTACCCGCGGAAGGGGAACTGCCGACGGAAGGCGAAGCCCTGCTCGCGCAGGCGTTTGAGGCGACTCCAGAGGATGACCTCCGGCTCGCTCATGTTCCGTCGCAGCTCGCGGGCGCGCAGGATCTCGGGTCTCATGAGTGAGAGTTATGTTCATGTTTTGTTCCGATCTTCAAGCGAAGGAATGGGGGGTGGGTAATCGCCGCCCGACTCCGGCCCGGTCTCCCTCACCCTGGCCGCGTTGCGGCCTGTCCCTCCCCATCAAGGGAGGGAAGTGGAGCTGCAAAGGAAAAGGGCCCGGCGTTTCCGCCGGGCCCTCAGCTTTAGTCGCTGTCTTGGATCGACTTAGAAGTTGATGTCGATCGTCGAGCGGCGGTTCAGCGGTTCCTTCACGCCGTCGCCGGTGGCGACCGCGGGCATGGTCTCGCCCTTCCAGTCGACAGACAGCGCCGACGAGTTCACCCCGGCGCCGACCAGCGCGTCGGCCACGGCCTTCGCACGGCGTTCCGACAGGCGGACGTTGTAGGTCGCCGAACCCGAGGTGTCGGCGTGACCCACGACGACCAGACGCGTGGCGTTGCCGCCCTGGGCGTAGTTGGCCGCGTCGGTGATCACCGCCTGGGCTTCCGGCGTGATCACGTACTGATCGAACGGGAAGTAGACGATGAACTGCTTGGCCTCATAGGCCGGCGCCGGCGGAGGCGGCGGCCTATGA
>NZ_LSJI01000105.1 GCF_001557235.1 Phenylobacterium sp. CCH9-H3
GGGCAGGGCGGGTCATCGGAGACTCGAAAAGGAAAGGCGCGCGGCGATCAGACCGCGCGCCGTCTCTTGATGCAACCTCGGCGGCGGGAGCCGCCTATCGGCGGGCCAACTCCGCGCCCCGCGCCAGCTTCCGCGCGTAGCGGTCGAAGGTCCATTCGGCGTCGCTCCAGATCCAGTTGGCCCGGCTCTGGCGGATATCGGTCTCGAACCACTTGTAGTCGACCTTGGTCTCGACGCCGTCCGCGCCGATCACACGGCCCTCGATCGCCGCGCCGCCGACGCCGAAGCTCTCGAAGGACAGGCCGGGCGTGTCGCTGAGCTGTTTGAAGGTCGGGCGGTTGGGCTTGACGTCGACGAGGGTCAGCTCGATCCGCGCGCCGTCATAGGCGGCCTTGTCGGCGGTCGCCTTTTCGACGGCTTCGCGCAGGTCCTCGGTGAGGAACTTGGCCTCGCGCTGGCCGTAGGTCTTGTCGAACTTCTTCTGCAGCTCGGGCGCCACGGCGACGGTCACCGCGGCGGGCGCGGCGGCGGCCGCGGTCGCGCTGGCCAGAAGGAGGGCGGCGGCGATGGGAAGGAGGCGCATGGCAGGCTCCAGTATTTACTGCACAAAGATAGGAGCTCGCCCGTGGCGGCACAAGCCGATGCACGGCATCGTCAGAATTCGCCTGTCAGGCGAATCTGCGTAGCTTCGCCTTGGAGGTCGGCCACGTCCCCGAGCGGCCGCTCCAGGAGGTCCGCATGAGCGAGACGATCTCCCCGCGCTCCGGCGTCTTCGTCGCCGCTCCGGCGCGCGCCCGTCCGAGCCCGCCCATCGCCCGAGGCTACGGCCTGCTTCTCGGCGCGGCGGCCTCGATGGGCCTCTGGGTCGGCCTCGTTATCGCCGTCGTACGCGTCTGGCCGTAGGCGCGGTGGGCTCCGGTCCCGCTCAGGACCTTGGTCTCGCCTGACCGTCATCTCCAGCTCGGGCGCCGACGCGAGCCCCTCAGCTTCGATCGCGCGCCGGCGGCCGGGCCGGGGTCCTGGCCGGCTTGGCGTAGTCTGGGTCGACCTTCTCGGCCTTGCCTTCCTTCTCGGCCTTGAGGCCGGCCTCGGGCTGCTGGTGCTCGGTCGTCAGCTCGCTGAGGAAGCCGGGCTGGGTGAGGCCCTTCTTGCGCATGGCGACACCGGTCAGGCAGGCGTGCATGATAAAGTTGGCGTTGAGCACGGTCCGGTAGGTCGGATCCAGCTGCGGCGCGACCTCGACGATCTCGAAGCCCACCAGCTCGTTCTCGGCGCAGAGGCGGCGGACGATGGGAAGCGCCTCGCGCATCGTGAGGCCGCCGGGGACCGGCGTGCCGGTGCCGGGACTGAACGCCGGATCCAGCACGTCAACGTCGAAGCTGATGAAGATCTTCTTCCCGCTCTCCCGGGCCTCGGCCAGGGCGCGTTCCATGGTGGCTTCCCAGCCGCGCTTCTCGACCTCGGGCATGGCGTGATAGCGCACGCCGTTCTGGCGCATCCATTCGAAGCCTTCGGCGCCCGGCCAGGCGCCGCGCAGGCCGACCTGGATGTAGTTCTTGCCCAGGACGTGGCCTTCCTTCACCGCGCGATAGACCGGCGCGCCGTGGGTGATGAAGTGGATGCCGCCCTTGCCGGCGTCGAAGTGCGAGTCGAAGTGCACGACGCCGAAACTGCCCTTGCCGTGCACGTCGGCGAGGCCGGCCACGTCGGCGTACTCGAGGCTGTGGTCGCCGCCGACGATGAACGGGATCGCGCCGGCGCGGGCGATCTCGGCGATCCGCTCCCGCACGTGATGGACCGTGCGTTCGGTGCTCATGTTGTCCACGGCGATGTCGCCGTAGTCGACGATGTTCAGCTCTTTCGAGGGGTTGACCATGGTGTACATGTCCACCCCGGCCGCGCCGCTCATGGCGCGCATGGCCGACGGCCCAAGCTTGGCGCCGCGATAGCCTGAGCCCATGTCCAGCGGCGCGCCGACGATGGCCACGTCGACCTTCCCGGCCACCAGGTCCTCCGGATAGATGGCCACGGGAGCATTGGCGAACGTGGCGATGCCGCCGCGGCTGTTCATGTAGTAGCTGAGGCTGATGGGGCCGGCCTCGCGCCTGGCTGTGAGAGCCTGGGGCCGCTTCAGCTTCCAGCCGTTGAAGTTCTCATCCGACGTGTCGAGGGGGATCGCGCCCATGTCGGTGGCGGGGTTAAACTTCGCCGCCTGGACGACGGACATCATGCCGTCGACATAGGCCTCGATCTCGCGCGGGGTCTTGTCGCGCAGGCGCAGGAACAGCTTGTCGTACGAGCCGGCCATCTGCTCGGCCTTCTCGGACAGCAGGAAATCCCGCTTCTCCTTGGACAGCCCGGCGATCTTGGGAACCAGCCAGTCGGGCGCCGCGACCTTCTCCGGCTGGGCGACAACGGCGGTCGTGAGCGCCGCGCCCGTGAGCAGGGCGGCGAGGACGAGGGATTTCAACTTCACGGCGGGCTCCCGACTGTTGGGCGCATGAAGGCGCCCGCGCCGCCGTCTGGAAATCAGGCGAACGACGTAGGCTCGCGGGGTCGAGACTGGGCGGCCGTATCAGCGGCGGCCTCGTGCGGCTGGCCGCACCGCGTACAGACGGGGCTGCTCTCCAGGCGCTCGCGCAGTCCGCTCACCTGTCGCGACAGGGCCAGGACCGCGATGAAGAGCAGGGCGGCGACCACCCACAGCAGGAATTGCGAGGCGATCAGCATCTCAGACCGGTGTGCTGGCGCCCGAACTCGAAGGGGCCGGTCCAAACGCGGTGGGGCGGCCCGGCCGTCGAAGAGCGATCAAGAGGGAGGATCCTTAGCAACGGCTCGAGGCTCGGACGCCAGCAGCCCCATGGTCGAGGATGGGCCGGGCCAAGGCCATCCGGCATTTGACGTAGGTCGCTCCGCCGCGCGCCCGGGCATGATGGGACGTGCCCAGGGTGATCGACCTGTCGTGGAAAGCGCGACCCATACGCGCCAGGGTCGCGGCTGCGCGCCGTTCCGTCGATGTATCAAGCGTCACAGGTGATCGGAAAGCGGGCGCCCGGCGCGCCTCGCGCCGCATACCGGCGGTCGTTTGCACCGGCGGCGCGCCGGGTCGTCATGCTCCCGCCATGAGGTCGCCGATCCAGACCCGAACTCCAGCAAGGCGCGCGCCGCGATGAACGCCCGCGCGCCTCAGAGCGTGCTCAGGGAACGGCGGCAGTACAACAAGCTGGCCGCCAGCCAGACGCTGGAAGACTTCGCCCTGCGCTACACGCCGACGACGGCGCGACGCTGGTCGACCTTCCGCGTGGCGAGCGCGGCCGTGGGGGCGACCTCGTTCCTGGCGTGCGAGGCGATCGGCGGCGGGATCACCCTGGCCTACGGCGCGCCCAACGCCTGGGCGGCCATCGGCGCGGCGACGGTGCTGATGTTCCTGATCGGCCTGCCGATCGCCTACTATGCGGCGCGGGACGGGCTGGACGTGGATCTGCTGACGCGAGGCGCCGGCTTCGGCTACCTCGGCTCGACGATCACGTCCCTGATCTACGCCTCGTTCACCTTCCTGCTGTTCGCCATCGAGGCCAGCATCATGTCGGTGGCGCTGGAGCTGGTGCTGGGGGTGCCGCTGTGGATCGCCCACATGATCAGTTCGCTGGTGGTCATCCCCATCGCGATCTACGGGATGCAGCTGATCAGCCGCATGCAGATGGTGACCCAGCCGATCTGGATCGTCCTGCAGCTCGCGCCCATCGTCTTCATGCTGGTCTACGGCCGGGACGAGCTCGGCTCCTGGCAGCGCTACACCGGCCAGGCCGGCGCGCCCGACGGGTCGGTGGACCTGGTCCTGTTCGGCCTCGCGCTCTCGACGCTCCTGTCCCTGCTGCCGCAGATCGGCGAGCAGGCGGACTATCTGCGCTTCATGCCCGCCGCGCGGCGCGGGCGCACCCTGGGCTGGTGGGCGGCCATGCTGGTCAGCGGCCCCGGCTGGGCGCTGATCGGCGCGGCCAAGCTCATGCTGGGCTCGCTCCTCGTCGTCTTCGCCCTGGACGCAGGGGTCGGCGCGGAGGACGCGGTCAATCCGGCCCACATGTTCCTCGCGGTCTTCCGCGAGATGCTGGGCTCGCCGGCCGGGGCGCTGGCGGCGACCGGGATCCTGGTGGTGGTCTGCCAGCTGAAGATCAACGTCACCAACGCCTATGCGGGATCGATCGCCTGGTCGAACTTCTTCTCGCGCCTCACCCACGCCCATCCGGGGCGGGTGGTGTGGCTGGTCTTCAACGTCCTGCTGGCCCTGCTGCTGATGCAGCTCGGCGTCTTCCGGGTCATCGAGGGGATCCTGATCCTGTTCGCCAACCTGGCGGCGGGCTGGATCGGCGCGCTTTCGGCCGACCTGATCATCTCCAAGCCGCTGGCGCTCAGCCCGGCGCGGGTCGAGTTCAAGCGCGCCCACCTCTACGACATCAACCCGGTCGGCGTCGGCGCCATGGTCCTGTCGATCCTGGTGTCGACGGTGTGCCTGGTCGGCGCCTTCGGCCCGGTGATGCAGGCCTTCGCGCCGCTGCTCGGGCTGACGGTGGCCTTCGTGGCCGCGCCGGCGTTCGCCCTCGCCAGCCGCAGCCGCTTCTACCTGGCCCGCGAGCCCAAGGACCTGCCGGCGCGAACGGCGCACGTGTGCGTCGTCTGCGAGAACAGCTTCGAGCATGCGGACATGGCGTCCTGCCCGGTCTACGCCGGCCCGATCTGTTCCCTCTGCTGCACGCTCGAGACCCGGTGCCACGACGTCTGCAAGTCCGAGAGCCGGGTGGACGAGCAGTTGGTGGGCCTGCTGCGCAAGGTGCTGCCGCAGCCGGTGGTCGCCCTGGCCCAGACCACCATGGTCCGCTTCCTGGGCGTGATGCTGGTGTTCAACCTGATCATCGGCGCGATCCTCTACGCCATCTACCTCCAGTACGGCTTCAGCGGACGGCTCGTGGCGGAGGAGGTGCGGCTGACGCTGTGGAGCGTCTTCTTCTGCCTGCTGGTCGCCTCCGGTGTGGCCGCCTGGCTGCTGGTGCTGGCGAACGAAAGCCGGCGCGCGGCCGAGACCGAGATGTTGCGCCAGAACGTCCTGCTCACCGAGGAGATCGAGGCGCACGAGCGCACCGACGCCGAGCTGCAGCGCGCAAAGGAAGCCGCCGAGGCGGCCAACGCCGCCAAGAGCCGCTACCTGCAGGGGGTGAGCCACGAGATCCGCTCGCCGCTCAACGCGATCTACGGCTACGCCCAGCTCCTCGACCGGGACCGGGGCGCCTCGTCGCAGGACGCGGCAAGGGTGATCCGGCGCAGCTCCGAGCACCTGATGAACCTCGTCGAAGGGCTGCTCGACATCGCGCGGATCGAGAACGGCGTGCTGCGGCTCAGCCGCGACAAGGTGCCCTTCGCCGAGTTCCTCAACCAGATCGTGGACATGTTCCGCGTCCAGGCCGAGGCCAAGGGCCTGGAGTTCCGGTTCGACTACGTGGGCCGCGTGCCCGCTTTCGTCTACGCCGACCAGAAGCGGCTGCGGCAGGTGCTGATCAACCTGCTCTCCAACGCCGTGAAGTACACCGAGCGGGGCTACGCCCGCCTGACGGTGCGCTACCGCGGCCCCTCTGTGGAGTTCGAGGTGGCGGACTCGGGGATCGGAATCCCGGACGAGGATCGCGAGCGGATCTTCGAGCCCTTCGAGCGGGGCGGGTCGGCCGACGGGCGGATCACGCCCGGCACCGGGCTGGGCCTCGCCATCAGCCGGGTCCTCGCGCAGATCATGGGCGGCGAGCTCGCGGTCACCAGCAAGGTGGGCGAGGGGTCCTGCTTCACCCTTCGCATGGCGCTGCCGGAACCCATGGGCGTCGACGTCGAGGCGGTGCGGCCGATGCGGATCGGCGGCTACAGGGGCCTGCGGAAGACGGTGCTGATCGTCGACGACGACCCGTCGCATCTGGAGATCCTGCAGAGGCTCCTGAAGCCGCTAGGGTTCCAGACCTTCACCGCCTCGGACGCCGACACGGCCATTAACCTGGCCGAGGCGCTGACGCCGGACCTGGCGATGCTGGATATCCAGATGCCCGGCCAGAACGGCTGGCAGGTCGCCGCGCGGCTGCGAGCCCTGCCGTCCGGCGGGCGCATGCGGATCATGATGGTCTCCGCCAACGCCCACGAGCACAGCCCCGGCGGCGACGGCAAGGCGCTGCACGACGCCTTCGTGATGAAGCCGTGGGAGATGCACATCCTGCTCGAGCGGGTGCGCGAGTTGCTGAACCTCACCTGGATCGAGGCGGCCGCGCCGGAGCCGGAGGCGGTGGAGACCGCGATGGATGCGCCGCCCTCGGCCGAACCCTTCCTCGAGAGCCTGGGCCAGCTCGCCTCCATCGGCCACGTGCGCGCCATCGAGGCGCGCCTGCTGGACATGGAGGAGGCCGACGCCGCCAACCGGCCCTTCGCCGAGCGCCTGCGCCAGCTGGTGAAGCGGCTGGACCTGAAATCCTTCCAGAGAGCCCTCCGGCCGAGAGAGACCCATGGGTGAGCATCCAGACCGCCGCGCGACCATCGTCGTCGTCGACGACGAGCCGGACTCGTTGAACTTCCTCCTCGACACCCTCGATCAGGCCGGCATGACCGTGCTGGTGGCCAGCGACGGGCAGGGCGCGCTCGACCTGCTGCAGCAGATCACGCCGGACCTGGTGCTGATGGACGCGATGATGCCGGTGATGAACGGCTTCGAGGCCTGTCGCCAGCTGAAGAAGGACAAGCGCTTCGAGCATCTGCCGGTGATCTTCATGACCGGCCTCAGCGAGACCGAGCATGTGGTCGAGGGCCTCTCCGCCGGGGGCGTCGACTACCTGGCCAAGCCGATCGTGGTGGAGGAACTGCTCGCCCGCATCCGCGTCCACCTGGCGAACGCGCGGATCACCCACCGCAGCCAGGCGGCGCTGGATTCCTCCGGGCGGTTCCTGCTGTCGACGGACGAGACCGGCCGGATGATCTGGTGCACGCCCCGGGTGGACGAGCTGCTGCGGGAGCTGTTTCCGGGCTGGCAGGGCGACCAGCCGCCGGCGGCGGTGGAGCAGCGCCTGTCGCGCCTGCGGCGGGCGGGGCCGCAGGACCCGCAGTCCGCGCCGGTGGAGGTGGGGGAGCGGCGGCTGGAGTTCACGCTCATCAGCCGGATGGAGCCGGGCGAGTTCCTGTTCCGGATGACCGAGACGCAGTCCGGCGCCGATGCAGGCCTGCTGCAGAAGCGCCATGGCCTGACCATGCGCGAGGCCGAGGTGCTGCTGTGGCTGAGCCGGGGCAAGCCGAACCGGGAGATCAGCGAGATCCTGGGCATCTCGCCGCGGACCGTGAACAAGCACCTGGAGCAGGTCTTCCAGAAGCTGGGCACCGAGAACCGCGCCTCGGCGGCGGTGCTGGCCGTCCGGACGCTGTCGCAGTGGGGCTAGGCACGGCGATGTGCGGCCGGAGCGAAGCTCCGTCCGGGGGTTAGGGCTGGGTCGTGTCGGGTGGTCGCTCAGCTGGAGCTGCGCCAAGGCGGCGGGCGCGGCGCGACCTTCAAGCCACCGTTGTCATCCCGGTTTCGCGGCACGCGAAGACCGGGACCCCGATGCGATGAGGTGGACAGAAGGTTGCTGCGCCGCCCAGACACGGTCTCCGAACCCAACAGATCGGGGTCCCGGTCTTGGGCTGCGCCCAAACCGGGATGACAAGGGATGTTTGGATGGGGGCCGAGCACGCGTTCGGCGCGGGCCAGGCCGCGCCGGATGCGGGCGATGCTGGCGTCCACCGCTTCGTCGATGGCCTCGCGATCGCCTAGCGAGGCGTCGAGGGGCTCGCCCCAGTCGGCGCGCTCGTATTCCTGCCAATCGGTGCGTTCGGCCCAATCACTACGCTCGGGCGGCGGTGACGCCGCGGGCTTCGGCTCAGGTTTCGGCGCGGCAGGTTCGCGCGGCGCGCGCCTCAGCTTGAATTCCAGGGCGATGCTCTGGCGAACGGAGCGGGAGACCTGATGGAAGGCCTCGCTGAGCAGGACAAGGTCCTGCGTGTTGTCGGCACGGCGCAAGGCGTCGCTCAGACGTCGGGCAGCGCCCATCCCCGCCTCGGCGAGTTCCGCCAGCATGCGGCCGTGCCGCGCGTCCATGTCGTCATCCGAGGACATGGCGCGAGCAGAACACGCCGATGCGACAGATACGGTCGTAGTCGCGCCTATATCGACACCAGGCTCGCCACGTCCTCGGCGCGCTCTTCGCGGGTGCTGCCCTCGCGGATCACGCGGCCGCGCTGGAGGACGCAGTAGCGGTCGGCGAAGCTCCAGGCGAAGTCCAGGTACTGCTCGACAATGACGATGGTGACGCCCAGCTCGCGGCGCACGCGCTGCAGGGCCTCCTCGATCTGCTGTACGACGTTGGGCTGGATGCCTTCGGTGGGTTCGTCCAGCAGCAACAGGCGCGGCATGCCGGCCAGGGCGCGGCCGATGGCGAGCTGCTGCTGTTCGCCGCCGCTCAGCACGCCGGCCTTCCGCTGGCGGATCTGAGCCAGCTTGGGGAACATCTCGAAGACGTAGGCCGGCACGGCGCCGTCGCCGCGCCCGCCCGCAGCCGAGAGCCCGGTGGCCAGGTTCTCCTCCACCGTGAGGTGCGGGAAGACGTGACGTCCCTGGGGCACATAGCCGATGCCCGCCCGCGCGCGATGGTGGGAGGCCTGGTGGCTCACGTCCCAGCCGTCGAACAGCATCCTGCCGCCGGTCAGCGGCTGGGCGCCCACGATGGCCCGCAGCAGGGTGGTCTTGCCCACGCCGTTGCGGCCGATGACGGCGGTGACGCCGCCGGCCAGGATGTCCAGGTCGATGTCCCAGAGCACCTGGCTCTGGCCGTAGCCGGCGCAGGCGCCGTTCAACCTAAGCAGCGGCGTCATGCTTGGTCCGTCCCAGATAGACTGCGGCCACCTCGGCGTCGGCGCGGACCTCCGCGACGCTGCCTTCCTTGAGGAGCCTGCCCTGGTGCATGACGGTCACCCGGGCGGCGAGCTGCTCCACGAACGCCATGTCGTGATCGATCACCACCACGGTGTGGCGGCCGGCCAGCGAGCGGACGAGCTCGGCGGTGCGGGCCGTCTCGGCCGGGCCCATGCCGGCGGTAGGTTCGTCCAGGAGCAGCAGCTCGGCGTCGGTCGAGACCACCATGCCGATCTCCAGCCATTGCTTCTCGCCGTGCGCCAGCTCGCCGGCGACGGCGTCGCGGCGGTCGGAGAGGCCGATGCGCTCCAGGGTCCGGTCCACGCGTTCGCGCTCCGCGGCGGGGATGGCGAGGCCGAAGTTGCGCCACCAGCGGCGGTCCTTCCTGGCCGCGGTGGCCAGGTTCTCGGCGACGGTGAGGGTGGGAAGGATCCCGGGCGTCTGGAACTTGCGGCAGATGCCGCGCCCGACGATCTGGTGCTCCGGCAGGCGGGTGAGGTCCTCGCCCTTGAAGGCGATGCGGCCCGACGTGATCGGGACCCGGCCGATGATGGCGTCGCAGAAGGTGGACTTGCCGGCGCCGTTGGGACCGATCAGCACGCGGATCTCGCCCGGTTGGAGCGACAGGCTCATGCCGTCGATGGCGCGGAAGCCGCTGAAGCTGACGACGAGGTCCTCGACCTGGAGGAGGGGACCCGTCATGGCGCAGCCTTCCGGCGCTTGACCCGCGCCATCATCCCCTCGGCCAGGCCGGCGAGGCCGCGCGGCATCAGGGTCACCACGACGATGAACAGGGCGCCGAGGACGTAGAGCCAGAGCTCGGGCAGGGCCGAGGAGATGCGGTCGCGGGCGAGGTTGACGAGCAGGGCGGCGACGATCGCGCCCACCAGGCTGTGGCGTCCGCCGATGGCCACCCAGATGATCATCTCGATGGAGGGCACGACCCCCACGAGGGCTGGCGAGACCACGCCGGCGTGCAGGGTGAAGAGCGCCCCGGCGAGACCCGCGAGCATCGCCGCCGCGGCGAAGGCCGCCACCTTGTAGGGCGTCGGGTCGTAGCCCAGGAAGCGCATGCGGTTCTCGCCGTCGCGGATGGCGCGCAGGAGTGTCCCGAACCGCGAGCCCCGGATCGCGGCGAGCAGCAGTCCGGCGGCGACCAGGGCGGCCAGGGTGACCCAGTAGAGGCCGCGGACGGCGCCCTGGGTGTTGAGATCGACGCCGAGCAGGGTGGGGAACTCGGTCAGGCCGTTGAAGCCGCCGGTCGTGGCTTGCTGGCTGATGAGCAAGGTCGCGAAGGCGAGGGCCAGGGCCTGGGTGATCAGGGCGAAATAGGTCCCGCCGACGCGGCGGTGGAACACCATCCAGGCGAACAGGGCGGCCAGCACGCCGGGGATCGCCACGACGCCGATCAGGGCGACGGCGGGATTCTCGAACGGGCGCCACCACCAGGGCAGGGCCTTCAGCCCGCTCCAGACCATGAAGTCCGGAAGCTCGCCGGGACCCAGGGCGGAGAGCTTCAGGTGCATCGCCAGGGCATAGCCGCCCAGGCCGAAATAGACCCCCTGGCCGAGGCTGAGGATCCCGGTCTCACCCCACAGCAGGACGATCCCGAGGGCCAGGATGCCCAGAGCCATGAACCGCGCGATCAGGTTGAGATCATAGGAGCCGATGAGGAAGGGCAGGGCCGCGGCGGCGGCGACCGAGGCGATCAGGGCGATGAGCCGGGGGGATTTCACGGGACCGCGCGCCTCAGGCGTCCAGGGCCCGGGAGCGGGGGGCGAGCACCCCCTGCGGCCGGAACTGGATGAAAGCGATCACCAGGACCAGCATCAGGACTTGGGAGACGCTGACGTCGACGAAGATCTGCGCCATGGCCGAGAAGAGGCCGAGGATCACCGCCGCTACCGTCGAGCCGGCGATGCTGCCGAGGCCGCCCATGACGACCACGAGGAACGCCGGGACGATGTAGCTCTGCCCCACCGTCGGCGTGACCGGGCCGAGCAGGCCGAGCGCGACGCCGGCCAGGCCCGCGACGCCGGAGCCCAGCGCGAACATCACCATGTCCACGCGGCGCACGTCGATGCCGACCGCCGCCGCCATCATCCGGTCCTGGTTCACCGCGCGGACCAGCAGGCCGATCCGCGTCCTGGTGAGCAGCAGCGCCAGGCCGCCCAGCAGGGCGGCGCAGAGGACGATGATGAGGATCCGCGTCGTGGGCAGGGACAGCGGACCCAGCGCCACGGCCGTGTTCATCCAGGCCGGGGCCCGCACCTCGACGCCGATCGGCCCGAAGATGTTTCGCGCCGCCTGCTGGAGGATGAGGCTGAGGCCCCAGGTGGCCAGCAGGGTGTCCAGGGGCCGGGCGGCCAGGCGGCGGATCAGCGTGGCTTCGATGGCGGCCCCCAGGAGCGCCGAGCCCGCGAAGGCTGCGGGCAGGGCCAGCAACAGGCCCGCCGTGCCGGGCACGGCCTTCATGACGAGATAGGCGATGTAGCCGCCCAGCATCAGCAGCTCGCCGTGGGCCATGTTGATGACCCGCATGAGGCCGAAGGAGAGGGCGAGGCCGAGCGCCGCCAGCAGATAGAGCGAGGCGACGCTCAGGCCGTTGAATCCCTGGCCCAGGGTCAGAACCACGCCGTCCATGGGCTGCCGTGCTTTCGAGAGCTGAACGGGGATCAGGCGGGCGCGCAGGTCTTCCCTGGGAAGGCGAGGCGGTCGTAGGGCTCGGGCGCGATCGGGCCCGGGGACTGGGAGACGATCTTGAACTGACCCGCCCCGTCGAGCTGGCCGATGTAGGCGGTCTGCACCAGGCTCTGGTTGGGGGCGAACTTGACGCCGCCCATCGGCGAGGGGCTGTCGGCCAGGGCCACGGCCGCCTTGCGCACCGCCGTGGGGTCGAAGCTGCCGGCTTTCTCCACGGCGGCCTTCCACTGGTAGACGTTGATGTAGCCGTGGACCATCGGGTCGGTGACGACCGCCTCCGGGCCGTACTTCTTCTTGTAGGCCGCGACGAACGCCTTGTTCTCGGGGCTCTCGAGGCTCTGGAAGTAGTTCCAGGCCGCATAGCTGCCCTGCACCAGCTGCGGCCCCATGGCCTGGGCTTCCTGTTCGCCGATGGAGAAGGACATGACCGGCAGGGTGGTGGTGGAGACCCCGGCGGCGGCGAGCTGCTTGAAGAAGGCCACGTTGGAGTCGCCGTTCAGGGTCGAGAAGATGATGTCGGGCTTGGCGGCCTGGATCTTGGCGATCACGGTGGAGAAGTCGGCGCCGCCGAGCGGCACATATTCCTCGCCGGCGGTGGCCAGCTTGCGGTCGGCGATGTGGGTCTTGAGGATCAGGTTCGCGGTGCGCGGGAACACATAGTCCGAGCCCACCAGGAAGTAGTTCTTGAAGCCCTGGGCCACCGCCCAGTCGAGGGCCGGCAGGATCTGCTGGTTGGGCTGGGCGCCGGAGTACATGATGTTCGGCGAGCACTCGTTGCCCTCGAACTGGACCGGGTACCAGAGCAGGTTGTTGGTCCGCTGGAAGACCGGCTGCATGGCCTTGCGGCTGGCCGAGGTCCAGCCGCCGAACACGGTGACCACCTTGTTGCTCTCGATCAGCTTGGCGGCCTTCTGCGAGAAGGTGACGGGGTCCGAGGCGCCGTCCTCGACCACGGCCTCGATCTTGCGGCCCAGCACGCCGCCGGCGGCGTTGATCTCCTCGATGGCCATCAGTTCGGCGTTCTTCACCGTCACTTCGCTGATCGCCATGGTGCCGGTGAGCGACTGCAGGACCCCGACCTTCACCGGGCCGCTGTCCTTGCTGCAGCTGACGAGCGCGACGCCCGCCAGAAGCACGGCCATGCGCCGCGACACGCCCTTGCGAACCAAATCCATCGAACTCTCCCAGGGACCGCCGGCCACAACGGCGGGCGCGCCCCATCCGCCACGTCCATTTCAGCGTATGGAGCGCCCATCCGCGGGGGTATGGGGCGTTTGACGTAGGCAGTCGGGGGCGAAATGAGCGTCTACGTCATTCGCCCCATACGGGCGCCCGCGGCCCCTGCCTACGGTCGCGACGGGGCGGATCTCGCGAGGTTTCGTGCGCGCCGCCCGCACCCTGAGCGGCGAGTGGACGATGCGATTGCCCAAGCTACTGCGCGAACCCTTGGTCGCCTTCGCCGGCCTGGGCGGCGCGTTCTTCCTCCTCTACCACCTGTCCACGGCCGACGAGCGCGTGATCGAGGTGAGCAAGGCCGACCAGACCAGCCTGGTCGCCGACTACGAGATGCTCACCGGCCGGAAGGTGGACGCGGCCCAGCGGAAGACCCTGGTCGAGGACTATGTGGCCGACGAGGTCCTGTTCCGGGAGGCCATCGCCCGGGGCATGCACCTGACTGACAAGGAGACCCGCCAGAAGCTCACGGACAAGATGCGGTTCCTGATCGCCGGCGCCCCGGCGGAGCCGACCGAGGAGCAGCTGATCGACTTCTATTCCGACAACCTGGACCTCTACCGCTCGGAGCCGAAGATCTCGTTCGACCACGTCTTCTTCCAGGCCCAGCCCGAGGGGGCGCCGCGGCTGCTGAAGGTGTTGAACGACGGGGGCATGGTGCAGGGCGATGAGTTCTGGATGGGCCACCAGATGGTCAACTACGGCCAGAGCATGGTGCGCGGCATGTTCGGCCAGGCGTTCCTCGACGAGATCGCCCGTGCGGCTCCGGGCGCCTGGGTGGGGCCCATCGCGTCGATCCGGGGCGTGCACTTCGTGCGCGTGAACGGCGTCGCGGAGCCCGAGATGATGCCGTACGCCCAGATGCGCGACCAGGTCCGACAGGACTGGAACAATCGCCAGATCGAGACGGCCATCTCCAGCCAGATGAAGGTCCTGAAGCCGAAGTACGAGATCCATGTCGAGCCTTAGGCGCGCCATCTTCCTGGCCGCAGCCCTGTGGCTCGTGGCGGCGAGCGCGCAGGCGGACGTCTTTCGGGCGATCCGGTTCGCCTTCGCGCCAGGCGAGGCGCCGGGCGTCTATGAGCTCGGCGTGGCCCTGCCGCAGACGGCCGCGAACCTTGCGCCGCTGAAGTACCCGGACCAGTGCCGGGAGACCGGGGTCGACCGGCGGCTCTCGGACGGCGAGCTCCTGTTCGTGTTCGAGATCCAGTGCGACGGGCCCCTGAAGCCGACCGACACCATCCTCGTGCCCTGGTCCCTGGACGGCGCCCTGTTCTCCTCCGGCCTGATGGCCGGCGGCGCCGCGACGGCCGTGGAGACGACCGCGGCGGGGGCCGAGCTTCCCATCGGACGGACGGCCATCGTCGAGCGCAGCCTGGGCGAAGTGGCCGGCGACTACCTCTGGCAGGGCTTCATCCATATCCTCATGGGCTGGGATCATCTGGCCTTCGTGCTCTGCCTGTGCCTGCTGACCCAGGGGCGGACCCTGCTGCTGCTCGTGACCACCTTCACCCTGGGCCATTCGCTGTCCCTGGCCCTGGCGTTCTTCGAGGTGGTGCGGATCCCGGTTCCGCCGGTGGAGGCGGTGATCGCGCTCTCCATCGCCTTCATGGCTCGCGAGGCGCTGGTGCGGGATCGGCGGGTGGAAGAGACGCCCGCGATCCGCGCCCGCTACATGGCCGTGGTCGCCGCCTTCGGACTGCTGCACGGCCTGGGCTTCGCGAGCGTGCTCGGGGATCTGGGCCTGGTGAAGGCCGAGCGCGTGCCCGGCCTGATCTTCTTCAACCTGGGGGTGGAAGTCGGCCAGCTTGCGTTCGTGGCCGTCGTCACCGGCGCGATGTGGGCGGCGGGGAAGGTGCGGTTGTCCGAGCCCGCGCGGGTGGCGGCCCTGTACGGCGCCGGCGTGCTGGGGTGCTTCTGGGTCTTCGAGCGGGTCGTCGGCTTCACCCCGGGACTGAGCTGAGCCGTTCATGCGCCGTCGCTATGCCCTCGTCGCCGCAGCCTTGCTGCTCGCCGCTTCGCCAGCCCGCGCGGAGGACGCCGGTCGCGACGCCGAGGTGGAGGCGCTCACCGTGTGGGGCCGCGCGCTGGACGTGATCGGGATCGCGCGGTCGGGGTCCGAGGGGCTCGTGGGCTATGAAGACCTCCAGAACCGCCCGCTGTTGCGCGTCGGGGAGATGGTCGAGAACGTGCCCGGCCTGATCGCCACCCAGCATTCGGGAACGGGCAAGGCCAACCAGTATTTCCTGCGCGGCTTCAACCTGGACCATGGCACGGACCTGTCGGTGTCGGTCGACGGGGCGCCGGTCAACATGCGCACCCACGCCCACGGCCAGGGCTATCTGGACCTGAACTTCATCATTCCCGAGCTGGTCGAGCGCATCGCGTACCGCAAGGGTCCCTACGCGGCCGAGACGGGCGACTTTTCCACCGCCGGTTCGATCGCGATGAAGACCTACGACCGGCCGCCGAGCGACTTCGCCCAGGCGACGGCGGGCGAGTTCGGCTACGGCCGGGCGTTGGTCGCCGGCGGGCTGGCGGCCGGGGGCGGGGACGTGCTGCTGGGGCTCGAAGTCACGGTCTCGAACGGCCCCTGGGTCCTGGACGAGGACCTGGAGAAGGTGAACCTGCTGGCCAAGTTCACGCGCCCGCTCGGTGGCGGAGACCTGCGCCTCTCGCTCAGCGGATACCGCGCCGACTGGACGGCGACCGACCAGATTCCCCAGCGGGCGATCCGGGCCGGACTGATCCCGCGCAACGGCTATGTGGATCCAGACCTCGGCGGCCGCAGCCGGCGCTGGGCCCTGACGGCGAATTACGAGGGCGAGGGGCTCGAGGCCGCCGCCTATGCGATCCGTTCGCGGTTCCGGCTGACGTCGAACTTCACCTACGTGTTGGAGAATCCCGACGACGGGGACGAATTCCAGCAGGCCGAGCGGCGCACGGTCTATGGGGCCTCGCTTCGCCGGACCTGGCGCACGCGTCTGGCCGGGGCGCCGACGACCCTGCGCGTGGGCGTGGAGGGCCGCTACGACGATATCGGCCGGATCGGGCTCTACCGCAGCATCGGCGGCCGCGCCGTGGCGACCGTCCGGGAGGACGCGGTGGACGAGTACAGCGTGGGCGGCTTCGTCGAGGCCGAGGCCCACCTGACCCCCACGCTCCGCGCCATCGTGGGCCTGCGCGCCGACGTCTATGGCTACGATGTGCGCGCCGGGCTGCCCGTCAACGGGGGCGATGGGTCCGACACACTGGCCGCGCCGAAGGTCGCCCTGGCCTGGCGGGTCGCCGAGCCGCTGGAGCTCTATGCGAACTATGGCGAGAGCTTCCATTCCAACGACGTGCGAGGCGCCGCGATCCGGATCGACCCGGCGACCGGGGAGCCCGCGGACCGGGTCGACCTGCTGGCCCGGGCCAAGGGCGCGGAACTGGGCGCGCGGTACGAGCGCGGCGACGTCAATCTCTCGCTCGTGGCCTTCTGGCTCGACCTGGATTCGGAGTTGGTGTTCGTCGGCGACGCCGGGGGCACCGAGCCCAACGCCGCCTCGCGGCGCTACGGCGCGGAGGCCTCCGCGTTCTGGCGGGCCGGCGAGCGCCTGACCTTCGACCTGTCCGCCGCCTACACCCACGCGCGGCTGCGCGGCGTCGCGGCGGGCGAGGATCGGATTCCCCAATCCGTCTCCGTCGTGGCGGGCGCAGGCGCGACGGCGCGCCTCACCGATCAGCTGACCGCGACCCTTCGGGTCCGGCGTCTGGGAACGGCGCCGCTGACCGAGGATGGCTCGGTGTTCTCGCAGACCACCACCCTTTTGAGCCTCGGCGCCTACTACACGGTCGGCAGGCTGCGGTTCGGCCTCGACGTCTACAATCTCCTCGACTCCCAGCGCGCCGACATCACCTACTTCTACGAGTCCCGGCTGCCGGGCGAAGCCGCGGGCGTTCCGGACATCCATCTCCATCCGGTGGAGCCGCGGCAGGTGCGGGCCTCGCTACGGGTCGAGTTCTGAGGCGCGGAGGCGCGATGACGTCCGACTTCGCCGCCCTGCGCAGCGCAGCCGCCGCGGCCCTGAACCGCCGCGACATGCTGGAGGTGGGCCGTCAGGCCCAGGCGATGATCAAGGCCCGGCCGGAGGCGGGGGAAGGGCACCTCTTTTTCGGCCTGGCCGCGGAGGCCATCGGCCGAACGAGCCTGGCCCTGCAGGCGCTGGACGAGGCGATCCGGCTGGAACCCAGGCCGGAGTACCTGGCCGAGCAGGCGCGACTGCTGCTGGCGGCGCGGCAGGACGGTCGGGCGCGGGCGGCGGCCGACGCGGCGCTTGCGCTGAGGCCGACGGAGCCGGCGACGCTGGACACCATCGGCTGCGTCTACACCCGCCTGGGCGACCATGCGGCGGCCCTGCCGCTGTTCGAGGCCGCCGTCGCGCGCCGGCCGCGGGACCTGCATGTGCGGTTCAACCTGGCGAGCACGTTGGGCTTTCTGGGCCGCGCGGCCGAGGCCGAGGGACACTATGAAGCCATTCTCGACGCCGAACCCACCCACGGCCGGGCGCACCTGGCGCTGTCGACCGCCGGGCGCGCCAAGCCGGCCGCCAATCACACCGCGCGGCTGGAGGCGGCGCTGGCCCGGTCGCCGGCCCCCGACGATGAGCTGCAGATCCGCTACGCCCTGGCCAAGGAGCACGAGGAGCTGGGCCAGCACGCCCAGGCGTTCGCCCACCTGCACAGCGCCAACAGCCGGCGCCGCGCCGAGCTCGCCTACGACCCGGCGTTCGACCGGCGGATCTTCGAAAGCCTGGAGGGCAGCTTCTCGCGCGACGACTACTTCCAGGGCGAGGGGCTGGCGGCGGCGCCGATCTTCGTGGTCGGACTGCCGCGCACGGGCACGACGCTGATCGACCGCATCCTGTCCTCCCATCGCGACGTGCAGTCGGCCGGCGAACTCCAGGCCATGCCCCTGGCCGTGAAGCTGGAGGGACGCTCGGACACGCCGTTCGTGATCGACCCGGAAACGGTCGCCGCCACCGGCCGGCTGTCTCCGAAGCAGGTGGGCGCCGCCTATATGGCGCGGGCCACGGCGCACCACGGGGCGGGCGCGCGGTTCGTCGACAAGCTGCCGCTGAACTTCCTCTATGTGGGCCACATCGCCCGGGCGCTGCCCGACGCGTCCATCGTCTGCCTGCGGCGCAACCCGATGGACAGCGTCTGGAGCAACTACAAGAACCTCTTCTCGACCGAGTTCTCGTACTACAACTACTCGTACGACCTGCTCGACGCGGCGGCGTACTACGCCCTGTTCGACCGGCTGATGGCCTTCTGGGCGCGGCAGTTCCCCGGGCGCGTGCTTCAGGTCAGCTACGAGGGCGTGGTCGAGGACCAGGAGGGCTGGACCCGCCGCCTCCTGGCGCATTGCGGGCTCTCGTGGGACGCGGCCTGCCTGCGCTTTCACGAGAACGCAGCGGCCGTCTCGACGCCCAGCGCCGCCCAGGTCCGCCAGCCGCTCTATCGCGACGCCCTGGCCCGCTGGCGCGCGTATGAGCGCGAGCTGGGGCCGGTCCGGCGCTACTTCGAGGCCGCGGGGATCGCAGTGGACTGATCCAAAGAAAAGGGGCGCCCCGCGCGGAGCGCCCCCTTCCGTCCCTGGAGTCCGATCGCCTAGTACCGATAGCGGAGTTCGACGCCGGCGGTGCGGGGGCGCAGGACGCCGTAGGCGTAGTAGCGCTTGGTCACCCCATCGACCTGACCGACCGTCGAGAAGTCGTTGGCCACGGCGGTCACCGCGTACTCGTTGAAGATGTTGTCGGCGAACAGCGAGACTTCCCAGTTGTCCTTGGTGACGCCGATCGAGGCCTTGTTGAGCCAATAGTCCGGGATCACCTCGCCGCTGCCGCGCAGGCCGATCTTGGAGTAGATCTCGCCCTGGTAGATCACCGACCACCCGGCGTTCAGTTCCATGCCGTTGGGCAGGGGGCGGGTGTAGTTCACCGCCGCGGCGCCGGCGTGCTTGGGCGTGCCGGGCAGTCGGTCGCCCGAGAAGACGTCGAACGAGCCGTCGACCACCTTGGGCGCGCCCGAGGTCAGTTTCGCGTCGTTGTAGCTGTAGTTGCCCGAGACGGTGATGTTCTCGGTCAGGCGGCCGTTGAAGGCGAACTCGAAGCCCTGGGACTTGGCCTTCGCGGCGTTGGCTGTGATGCCCACAGCGCCGTTGACCGTCCGGCTGGAGACCTGAACGTCCTTCCAGTCGATGTGGTAGATCGAACCAGTCAACGACAGGCGTCCGTCGAGGACCCGGGCGCGGACGCCCAGTTCCTTGTTGAGCGTCTTGTCCGGCCCGAAGACCAGCTCGTTCGGCAGGGCGCAGACGTTCTGGCCGGGCGGCAAGGGGCTGGGACAGGGGGCGACGCGGTTCACGCCGCCGATCCGGTAGCCATTGCTGACCGTCGCGAAGACCATCAGGTCGTCGCTGAACTTGTACGAGGTGTTGGCCTTGTAGACGACGCCGTCGTCCGACGTGTTCCCGCTGCGGACGCGGTAGTTGATCGCCGGATAGACCGTGCGGATCAGCGGCGTGGCCGTGCCGCCGGTGATCCGGGCGGCGTATTCGAAGTAGCGCGCGCCGCCGGTGATCTGCCAGGCGTCGGTGATCTTGTAGGTGACCTCGCCGAACACGGCCTTCTCTTCGGTCGTCGACGAGGTGAAGGAGGCGTACTCGATCGCGTCCGGCCGGTTGATCCCATAGAACTGGGGCAGGCCGGGAACGATCTCGAACGAGAAGGTCTCGGCCTTGAAGCGGTTGTAGAAGGCGCCGACCACCCAGCTGATCGGGCCGTCGTGGCTGGAGACCAGCCGGACCTCCTGGTTGAACTGCTCGTAGTCCGCGCCGCCCACCGTGTAGGACGCGAAGGCGGGGAAGAGCTGGTAGCCGTAGTCCAGGTCGAGCAGCAGGTCGGTCTGGTCGTTGCTGTTGCGGACCTTCTGGCGCGAGAACGCCGTGGCCGAGACCACGTCGGCGAAGTCGAACAGGTTGGCCTCGATCTCGGCGCTGTAGAGCGTCGACATCCGCTTGCTGGGCTCCTCGAAGCGCCAGGGACCTTCGTACTTGCCGGTGCCCAGGACGCCGGCGCCGTTGGCCTGGCGGCCGTGGGTCCTGGTGTCCTGGTAGACGTAGGACAGGGTCGCCTTGAAGTCGTCGTTCGGCGTGATCAGCAGGCTCTCGCGGATCGCCAGCGTTTCCTCGTCGTTGAGGTCCTTCTTCTTCTTGAGGTTCGCGGCCACGTCGGCCGGGTTCGCGAAGTTCGGCTCGGGATCGGAGACCCCGGGGGTGCGGACCAGATACGGATAGTCGATGAAGCCGGGATCGTCGTAGACGCCGACGACGCTGCGCAGGGCGATATGGTCCTGGACGATCGGGATGTTGAAGGCGGCGTCGCCGTTCCAGCCCAGCGAGCTGCTCTTGGACAGCGCATAGGCGCGCGCATGCAGATCCAGGCTGAAGGTGTTGGCGTCGGGGCGCCTTGGCATATAGCGCGCGGCGCCCGCCATCGTGCCGAGGCCGTAAAGCGTGCCCTGGGGTCCCAGCAGCACCTCGACCCGGTCGATGTCCAGCAGCTTGAGGTCCAGGTACAGCGGGACTTCGCCCAGGTAGGTCGCCACGGCGCCGCCCGAGGTGTTGCCGCCGGTAACCCCGGTGTTGTTGGCGCTGAGGCCGCGCACGATGAAGTTGCCGGTCCCACGCGGGCCGGTGTCGACCATGGTGACGCCGGGCGTGAAGGCCGCCAGGTCCTTGATGTCGTCGAGGCGCTGGCTCTGCAGCGTCTCGGCGGACACCGCCGAGATGTTGATCGGCACGTCCTGCAGGTTCACCGCGCGGCGCGTGCCCGTGACGATGAGTTCCTCCAGGAGGCCGCCGTCGCCGCCGTCGGCCGCCGCATCGGCCGCGTAGCCGGAGGTGGCGAGGCACAGGCCCGAGAGAATGCTCGCCGAGAACAGGTAGTGCTTAAGCCTCATCGTCTATCCCCCTTGGCTCGATCAGATGTCCGAGCGCTGCAGTCGAATGGAGACTCCCGGAGGCGTGTCGATACGGGCGCGGAGTTCTTTGCTGCGCGCGCCTCGAGGCCGACAAATCCACGCCCCTGGCCGCTCATTTCCTGAGACTGACCAGCAGAAGCCTCCCGATGACGCAGACCTTACGGACCGGTTCCCAGGGGTTGTATGGGGTGTTTGACGTAGGCCCCGGCCGTTGCTGGACGCCTACGTCAAACGGCGCATACGCCGTCGCCCTCGGTCCGCCTAGCTTGCTGGCTCGTCCGCCTGGTGCGAGGCGGTGGGGTGCGTTTCAGACGCATCCCGAGAGGACGACGGGGACATGGTCTTGCGTAAGAAAACTCTCGCCGGTGTGCTTCTGGCGTCCGCCGCGATGCTGCTGGCCGGCATGGCGGCCCAGGGCCAGGGCCTGCCGCCCATCTCGGGGCGGGACTTCACCAACGCCCCCGAGCCGGTGACGATTCCCGACGACCTGCAGGCCAAGCTCAGCGTCCTGCCCAAGGAAAAACTGGACATCATCAAGAGCGGGCGCACGTCACGCTATGTCCGGCCGGAGCGCATGTTCGCCAAGCTGCGCACGATCAGCGGGCCGCAGTTGCTGGCCTATGTCGACGCCATCCTGTCGGTGACCGAGGCCGGCGAATACAAGGCCGGACGGGACAAGCCGACGATCTCGCTCAACACCAAGTCGCCCAACTTCAACGCCTGGAAGGTCCAGCGCCCCCAGACCATGAACCCGAAGCGCGAGGCCGGCCCGCTGGAACTCGGCAAATACATCGGCGGGTTCGGCGGCGGCGGTGGCGGCGGCATCCCGACCTTCGCGAACGCCCCGCCGGCGCTGACCTATGCGGATCTCGTCGCCGGCAAGGTCGACGTCGCCATCGTGGGCGCTCCGCTGGACATGGGCTCGGGATGGCGCGACGCCCTGCATGGGCCCGTTCTGCTGCGCGCCACCGGCGGCGCCGGCGGCAACGACATGTACTCGATGGTCAATCCGAACTCGGAGCTGAAGATCGTCGACTTCGGCGACATCGCCATGGACAACCTTTCCACCGAGCGCAGCGTGCAACACGTGCGCGAAGTGGTGCGCGACATCGCCAAGACGGGCGCCATCCCGATCGTGATCGGCGGCGACCACTCGCTGGAATATCCGAACCTGGCGGGCATCACCGACGTGCACGGCAAGGGCAATGTGGGCGTCGTCCACTTCGATTCCCACTACGACGCCGGCCGCGACCGCGTGCACCTGATCGACCACGGCCAGCCGGTCTACCGCGTGATCAGCGAGGGTCACGTCCCGGGCAAGAACTACGTCCAGGTGGGCCTGCGCGCCCGCGGCCCGGACGCCAAGACCTTCCAGTGGATGCGCGACCAGGGCATGCGCTACCATACCATGGTCGACGTCGAACGCCGCGGCTGGGACGCGGTGATGAAGGACGCCGTCGCCGAGGCCAAGCAGAGCGCCAAGAAGCTCTGGATCTCGTTCGACATCGACGTGCTGGATCCCGCCTTCATGCCGGCCACGGGCACCCCCGTTCCGGGCGGGCTGACGATGCGCGAGGCCCAGCCGATCATGCGCCGCCTGTGCGCCGAGAACGACATCGCCGGCATCGATATCGTCGAGTACGCGCCGTACCTCGACACGTCGTACAAGACCGCGCTGAACACCAACTTCCTGCTCAACGCGTGCCTGTCGGGCATCGCCATGCGCAAGAAGGGGCTGACGCAGGAACACTACCTCAGCCCGATCTCGTCCATGGATCGGCCGGCCGCCGCCGCGCCGCCCCCGCCGCCACCGAAATCCGCCCCATCGGCCAAGGCCGCGCCGGCCGCGAAAGGAACCCGTCGATGAGCGTTTCGTCCCGTCGCCTGGGCGCCCGCCTCGCCGTCTGCGCCGCGGCCCTGATGCTGGGGCTGAGCGCCGAGGCCGCGCCCAAGGCCTTCGAATATCCCGCGGCGCTGGCGGCGAAGCTCTCGGGCCTCAGCCCTGACGAGCGCGCCTTCATCGACGACCCGGCGAAGCTGGAGCCGTTCGGCCTGACGCCGGAGCGCCTCAGCCTCGAGCTCGAGACGCGCGACGCCGCCGAGGCGAAGGCCTATGTGGCCGGTCTGCTGGCCGTGGTCGAGGACTCCAAGTTCCACGACGGCGACATGGGCGAGCTGCCGCTGAACACCGAGGCCAGCTCGTTCAACGGCGGCACGGTGCTGCGGCCCGCGATCCTCGACGAGCGCACCCGCGATCCGGGGCCGATCAGCCTTCAGCGCTACCTGCGCCAGCGCACCGGCATTCCCACCTTCGCCAACGCGCCGGTGGCGGTGCGCAAGGAAGACCTGGTGGCCGGCAAGGTGGAAGTCGCCTTCGTCGGCGTGCCCCTCGACATGAGTTCGGGCTACCGGGACGCCAAGCACGCGCCGACCACCCTGCGGATCACCGACGGCCTGGTCGGCTCGGACGTGGACGCCCAGCTCGACCCGACCCTGATCCTGCGGATCGCCGACTTCGGTAACCTGTCGGTCGACAACATGAGCATCGAGCGCACCATCGGCCATGTGCGCTTCATGATCGGCGACGTCGTGTCCGCCGGCGTCGTGCCGTTCATCGTTGGCGGCGACCGGGCGCTCACCTACCCGGACGTGGCGGGCGTGGTGGACAGCCTGGGCAAGGGCAAGGTGGCCCTGGTCTCCTTCAGCCCCCACCCGGACGCCGTCGCCGACTTCGATCACGAGCTGGTGGACGCCATCGCGGTGGGCCGCCTGCTGAGCGAGGGGCTCGTCGAGGGCGGGAGCCTGGTGCAGATCGGGCTGCGCGGCCCGCAGGCCAAGGCCGCCGACCTGCAGCGCCTGGCCGCCCAGGGCGTGCGCTATCACACGATGGCCGAGGTGGAGAAATCCGGCTGGGACGCGGTGATGTCCAAGGCGGTGAAGGAGATCACGGGCTCCGCGGAGGGCGTGTTCATCTCGTTCGACATGAGCGTGCTGGACCCGGGCGATGCGCCCGGCGTCGGCCGGCCCGTGCCCGGCGGCCTGACCATGCGCGAGGCGACGCCGCTGGTCCGCCGGCTGTGCGCGGAGACGAAGATCGTGGGCTTCGAGATGCTGGACGTGGCTCCGATCATGGACCCGACCTACAAGACCGCCATGAACGCCAACCGCATCATGAACGCCTGCCTCGCCGGCATGGCGATGCGCAAGCAGGGCCTGACCAAGCCGGGCTACCTCAGCCCCGTTAGCCTCGGCGCCAAGCGCTAGGCGAATTCTCCGTGAGAGGCCGCCGCCTCGACGGCGGCGGCGAGGGCGGGCCGTGCGGCCCAGCCCTCAGGGCGTGATGACCATGCCCGCGCCGGTGATGTCGTTCTGCAGGTCCCAGGTGCGTTCGAACTTCAGCGACTGGGCGTCGTAGACGTCGATCTCGAAGCTGGCGCCGTACATGTAGAGCTTGCGGCCATTGCCTGACATGCCGAAGGTGAAGCGCGACTTGCAGGGGAACTCGGCCTTCTGCTGCAGGGTGTTGGCCGACATGTTGAAGCGCCAGATCTCGCAGCGCTTGTTTCCGGTCACCCCGTTGGTGACGACGGTGTAGGCCTGCCGGCCATCCGGCGTGACCTGCAGCCCCGCCATCTGGCTGGGGGCGGGGCCTATGGGGGTGTAGCGGAACTCCCGCGTGGCCAGGTCGAAGCGGGCGACGCCGAACACCCGGTTGTGCACGTGCGGGTCGGCGCCGTTGAACAGCGAGACATGGCGGCCGGGTTCGCTGATGGAATCCAGCGGCGCGCCGAAGCTGACGCCTTCTAGCCCCGGGGCTTCCGGCTTCGCCAGGTCGAGCCGCTCGACGACCTTGAAGGTGGCGGTGTCGAGGACGATCACCTTGTCGCGGAACTGGTAGAGGTACTTGCCATCGTCCGAGACCAGCATGCTGCTGCGGAAGCCGCGCGCGCCGTCCTCGTCCTCCTTGGCGATGTCGTAGGTGGCGACGATCTTCTGCTGGGCGAGGTCGATCACCGCGTACTTGGGCTTGCCGACCTCGTAGCGGTCGACGCCCTTCCTGATCTCGGTGACGACCGTGTAGAACAGCTTGCCCGAAGGATCGGGGGCGCCGCCGTTGAAGCGGTAGCGCAGGTTCGGCGTGTTGAGGCTGAACCTGTTGGTGACCTTGCGGGTCGCCACGTCGACCACCTCGATCCCGCTGTTCGTGATCGTCGTCACGTAGATCGTCTTGCGATCGTTCGAGGCGCGCAGGCTGGTGGGCAGGCCGGTGGCGAGGGGGATGCGCTGGACGACGGCGCCCTTGGCCTCGTCGAAGACGATGAGCGAGTTCGGATAGGCGCCCATGAACAGCGTCGACGCCTGGGCCGGGGTCCCGGCGACGGCGGCGGCGACGGCGGCCAGGCCCAGAGATAGGGGTTTCATCGCGGCGACTTTCACGTGCGGGGGCGGGGGCGCGTCAGGGGAAGACCAGGTCGATCTTGCGCCAGTCCTTGGTGGCGGTGGCGCACTGGCTCGCCCAGTCGGGGGAGTTGTTCACGTGGTCCGGCACCTGGGCCGGCCAGAAGCAGGTGACGTAGCAGTCGTAGATGTCCCGCTCGGCCGGCTGGCACAGGCCGGCGGTGCCGCCGGTGGCGTCCACCTCCCAGCCGGGCGAGAACGCCAGCGAGCAGCCCATCGGCACGTGCGGCCGCTTGGGCGCGCCGGGCTGTTGCTGGAGGGCGACGACGTCCTCGTCGGCCGCGTCGACGATCTCCTCGACGCGGCGCGCCTTGTCGTTGAGCGCCTTGAGATGCTTCATGCCAGCGCCTTTCGTTCGGCAAACCGCTCGAGGAATTCAGGATTGTGGGCGCTGAGGGCGCCGTAGATGCGCAGGCAGGTGTCGGTCCACTGCCGGATCCAGTCGCAGTAGT
>NZ_LSJI01000106.1 GCF_001557235.1 Phenylobacterium sp. CCH9-H3
GGCCGCGAGCCCGCCGAACTCGAACATGCCGTGAAGGGCCGTGTTGTGAAGACGGGTCACTTCGACGAGCTTGGCGGTTCGAGCTGGGTGATGGTCCGTGACGGCGACGGCGCCGAGCATTTCGCGCGGCTGAGGTTCGGGCAGACCACCCCGGCCCTTGGCCGAACGATCGAACTTCTGCCCACCCCCCAAGGCGCCCAAATCGCCGGTCCGACGCGCGGCCGAGGCCTCGAACGCTAGCCGTTCGGAGAACTGAGATCGGAACAATGGGACTCGCCATCGGCCCAATGTTCTGCTTTTGTTCGATCCATGGGAATTGGGGACTTCACGAGGGCGGCCTCCCGGCCGGCTGACGACGCACGCCTGCAGCGGGGTCTCCGCTGATGGTGCATCGGACCTTTGCCGGGCTCGGCGCGCCCGATGCGGCGGCGCGTGACTTCGAGGCCCTGCGCCCGTACGTCCAGGCGATCTGGGGGCTCCAGGCCGCGGTCGGCTACTTCTCACGCGACGGCAGCGCGCTCGACATCACGCTTTCGAGCCTGCAGACGGCCGCCTTCCACTTCACGCGACGTCGCGACTTCTACGGTCCCCGCGAACCTCTGGGCGACGCCGCGGACCTGCGCGAGCGCGAGGCTGTCACTTCGGTTTTCGAAGCGCTGCGACCCTACGCGCGAGCGCTCCGCCAGCTGCAGTCGCGGTGCCGACCCTTCGGCCGCGATTGGCAGGCCCTCAACGTCGCCGTCCAGGGGCTCGAGACGACAGCGTTTCACTTCACCGGCGTGGCTCACTTCTATGGCAGCCGCGGCGACAGCGCAGGGCCTGTCCGCCCGCCGGACGGGGTCGCGCCATGACGCGCTACGCCGAACTGCAGGCCGCCTCGAACTTCTCGTTCCTGCGCGGCGCGTCTCATCCGGGGGAACTGGTGATCGGGGCCGCGGCGATGGGCGTGGAGGCGATCGGCGTCTGTGACCGCAACACGCTGGCCGGCGTCGTCCGAGCCTGGTCGCAGGCTCGCACGCTGAGGGAACAGGGTGGGTCGATCAGAGCCCTGACGGGATGTCGGCTGGTGTTCGCGGACGGCACGCCCGAGCTGTTGGTCTATCCGACGGATCGCGAGGCCTATGGACGCCTGACGCGGCTGCTGACGGTCGGGCAGCTCCGGTCGAAGAAGGGCGAATGCCGGCTGCTTTGGGAGGACTACCGGGAGGCATCCGAGGGCCAGCTGACCATCGTGGTCCCGCCCGACCGGCTCACAGGAGAGTTCGCGGGCGCGCTGCAGCAGGTCCGGAACGTTGGTCGCGACGTATGGCTGGCGGCGACACGCCGCTATGGCCCTCGCGACCTCAATCGCATCTCGGCCCTCGGCGCCCTGGCGGATCAGGCGGGAACGCCGCTCGTGGCCACGAACGACGTGCTCTACCACGGGCCGGAGCGACGCTTCCTGCAGGACGTCCTGACCTGCGTGCGCGAAGGGCGGACGATCCAGACCGCCGGGCTGCTGCTTCAGGCGAATGCCGAGCGGCACCTGAAGAGCCCGGCGGAGATGGAGCGGCTGTTCGCGCGCTTCCCCGGGGTGGTGGACCGCAGTCTCGAGATCGCGGATCGGATCGGCTTCGATCTCAGCGAGCTCAAGTATGAGTACCCCGATGAGCCGGTGCCGGCGGGCAAGTCCGCGATCCAGCACCTGCGCGACCTGGCGTGGGAGGGCGCCGCCTGGCGCTTTCCGGGCGGGGTTTCCGACAAGGTGCGGAAGACCATCGAAAAGGAGCTCGACCTCATCGAGCGCCTCAACTTCCCGAACTACTTCCTGACGGTCCACGACATCGTCCGCTGGGCGCGATCAGAGGGCATCCTCTGCCAAGGGCGGGGATCGGCCGCTAACTCCTGCGTTTGCTTCTGCCTGGGCGTCACTGCGGTGGATCCCACCAAGCCCGACCAGGACCTGCTCTTCTCTCGGTTCATCTCCGAGAGCCGGGGCGAGCCGCCGGACATCGACGTCGACTTCGAGCATGAGCGGCGCGAGGAGGTGATGCAGTACATCTACCGCCGCTACGGCCGCGAGCGCGCGGCCATCGTGGCGACGGTCATCCACTACCGGCCACGCATGGCCATCCGAGAGGTGGGCAAGGCGCTGGGCCTGACCGAGGACATCACCGCGGCCCTCGCCAAGACGGTCTGGGGCAGCTGGGGCGACGAGATTCCCGAGGCGCACATCCGTCAGGCCGGCCTTGATCCGGCCGCGCCGGAGATCGTGCGGGCGAACACCCTCGCACAGCAGCTACTGGGCTTCCCCCGGCACCTGTCGCAGCACGTGGGCGGCTACGTGCTCACGAAGCGTCGTCTTGATGAGACGGTGCCGATCGGCAATGCGGCCATGCCGGACCGAACCTTCATCGAATGGGACAAGGACGACATCGATGCGCTCGGCCTGATGAAGGTCGACGTCCTGGCGCTCGGCATGCTGACCGCACTCAAGGAGTGCCTGACGACCCTGGGCCTGGAGGACATCGCCGACATCCCGCAGGAGGAGCCGGGCGTCTACGACATGCTCTGCAAGGCGGACTCCGTCGGCGTGTTCCAGGTCGAGAGCCGGGCCCAGATGTCCATGCTGCCGCGGCTGAAGCCCCGGCGCTTCTATGACCTGGTGATCGAGGTGGCGATCGTCCGCCCGGGCCCGATCCAGGGCGACATGGTCCATCCCTATCTTCGCCGGCGTGAGGGAACCGATCGGGTCGAGTACCCCTCCCCGCATCCCGACCATGGGGACGCCGACGAACTGAAGGGCATCCTCGGCAAGACCCTCGGCGTCCCGCTCTTCCAGGAGCAGGCCATGCGCATCGCCATCGAGGCGGCCAAGTTCTCGGAGAACGAAGCCGACGGCTTGCGGCGCTCGATGGCCACCTTCCGCCACTACGGCAGTGTCGGGGTCTACGGGACGAAGTTCGTGGATGGCCTCACGGGCCGTGGGTACCCGGAGGAGTTCGCGCTCCGCTGCTTCCACCAGATCGAAGGCTTTGGGTCTTACGGTTTCCCGGAGAGCCATGCGATCAGTTTCGCGCTGCTGGTCTACGCGTCGGCCTGGGTGAAGTGGCGCCACCCGGACGTCTTCCTGATGTCGCTGCTCAACGCCCAGCCGATGGGGTTCTACCAGCCCTCGCAGCTCGTTCGGGATGCGCAGGCCCACGGGGTAGAGGTGCGGCCGCCCGACGTCGCCTACAGCGACTGGAACAGTACGCTGGAGCTCTCCGAAGACCTGCGGCGGCCCTACCGCGCCGTGCGGCTGGGATTGCGGCAGGTGACGGGCTTCAAGAAGGCGGAGGCCGAAGAGCTCGTCGCCGCCCGGGCCGCGGGCCTGCCGATGACGCCGCTGGACATTGCGCGCGGTGGCTGGGTGTCGCGCCGCGGGCTGGAGCTCCTTGCCGAGGCGGACGCTTTCCGCAGCCAGGGGCTGGACCGGCGTCAGACGCTCTGGGCGGTGAAGGGCTTGAGCGGCGAGTGGGACGCCGATGAGACAGCGCCCCTGCTGCTGCGCCAGCGCACCGTCGAAGCCCAGGTGCAGCTGCCCTTCATGGCGCCGAGCCAGCACGTGGCGGAGGACTATCGGACGACCAGCCTCTCGCTGAAGGGGCACCCGGTGCTGTTCTTCCGCGACACGCTCGCGAGCCGCGGGGTGGCCCCCTGCGCCGCGCTGTTGAAGGCAAGGGACCGTCGGCGGATGAGCGTCGCGGGCCTTGTCACCGTCCGTCAGCGGCCCGGCACCGCGAAGGGCGTGGTGTTCATGACGCTGGAGGACGAGACCGGCATCGCCAACATCGTCGTATGGAAGGACACCTTCGATAAGCACCGCCGCACCGTGATGACGTCCGCGTTCCTGATCGTCCACGGACAAGTGCAGCGCGCAGGCGACGTGATCCATCTCGTGTCGGCCGACTTCGAGGACCTGACCAGCCGCCTCTCGGAACTGCGGGAAGACCAGCGCGAGATCGTCGCGCGGTCTCGGGTCGACGGACGCCTCATCCGCAGCCGCGACTTCCACTGAAGGTCGCGGCCGTGACGATGTTCCAGAACCTCAACCGTTCGCTGGCCTCGGACCAGACGCTGAAGATCCAGTGCGATGCCTGCGATCATCTTGCCACCTTGCCCGCCGCCAAGGCTCGGACGCTGTGCGGCTCGGATGCGACTCCGATGGACATCCGCCGCCGCGCCCGCTGCATTATGTGCCGCACGCCAGGGCGAGCCCGGGTCTGGATTTGAAGATGACCTCGACGCTGAAGCCGCCGCCCAAGAAGGCCCTGGCCGCATTTCACGTCGGCCAGGTCGGGAACGATACGGTCGAGACCTACCTCAAGAGCCGATGGTCTTTGGCAATCTGCTGCAAGACCTGCGAACGGCTCGTCGAGTGGACCCCGCCCATGCTGGCGGACAGGTTTGCGGGGCGCGAGGCCACGCGGATCGCCGACCTTGTGCCGCGCCTCAGCTGCAAGGGTGAAGGCGGCTGCCGCGGGAGCGACATCGCCGTCTTCCCGCACCTTTTCGACGGCTGACGACCGTCAGATCTCGTCAGGTCGTTGCGGCGTATGGCGTGTTGCGCAGGAGGCGACGGGAGAGGTCCGGAGCTCCATCTGTCCACCAGACCGGACCGCGCTCGCCAAGCGCGACCTTGGCGGCATGGACGCGAGCGCGGGCTTCGCGCAGCGCAGCAGGATCCTCTACCAAGCCCGCGGATCGGACCGCGCGGCGGGCGGCCATGAGTTCGCCGGTGTGCCGCTCGACTTCGGCCGCGGAAAGGCCCCGGTTCGTGGCGCGCCAAAGACGGCCGTCGACCACGATGTAGCGACCGTCGGGCGTCCGCCGGATCGCAGATGCGGCATACGGAGGGGCGACGTTAGGACTGGCGATCGCCGCGATCGCCCTGTCCCTTCGGTGCGGCATGCTTCGCATGCTGGCGCTGGTCGGCGGCGGAGGACTTGCCGACGTTGACCTGGTCGCTGGTGAAGTGGCCCTGGTCGTCGCGGCGCACGTATCGCTTGTCCGTGCCCGTATCGACCCGTTCGCGCTTGCTCATGTCGTTTCTCCTTGTCGCCGATGAATCCACCGGCGCCTCGGAGGTTCCGACTAGCGCGACACCTTGCGAGCCCTGAGCTCGGGCAGGAGTTTCCGAGCTGCGGGTCGCTCGACCCAGGTGACCGCCATGCCCATGATCTGCGCGGGCCGTCCAAAGCGCTCACTCTGGATCAAGGGATCGCTCGGCCGACCGCGTGATCGCACCAGGTCATCGAACTCCTGGCGCGTGAGCCGGATACCCGTCGCTTCTACGCCGGCCCGATCGTTCAGCTCTCGCTGGATGTCTGTGAGCGTGAGCATTGAGGCTCAGGGCTCCGCACGACAGTCTGTGTCGGCGATGGCGGGTGTTTCTCCATCGGCCAGCGCAGCGCGGTAGCACCTGGCTTCGTCCGCCTTCCGAGTCCACGCCCACGCAAGGGCCATGCACATCAGCGAGAGAAGCACGCAACCGGCCGCCAGCAGGCGGAATGTCCAGCGCGTCGAGTTGAGCATCGTCAAGTGGGCGCGACCTCGTCTTCCTTGGTGCCGTGCCCGACGATCTGAAGAGCGCCGTCCTCCAGGGGCTGCTGTAGCCGGCGGACCTCGGCCCATGGTGCGTCGCTGAGCCAGAGGTCCCAGTCAGCCGGGTCCGTCAGGATCACCGGCATCGCCTTGTCGTGGTGACGTGCGACCTCGGCGTTCGCTTCTGTCGTCAGGAAGCCGAAGACCTCGCAGTCCTCCCAGCCTGTCTTGATCTTCCGAACGCAGCTCCAGGGGGTCCAGACGCCTGCGAAGAACGATAGGGGTCGGTCCGCACTGAGCGCGTACCAGACCTGCTTGAAAGTACCCCCGACCTGATCGGGCTCGCTGAACGAGGTCATCGGCACCAGACAGCGGTACTTGGGTTCGAGCCAGGCCTGCCAATGGCGGCTGGCCGTATTTCGGATGTTGGTGACGCCCTTGTCTGGCTCCATCTTCAGGAGCTCATTGAAATCGAACTCCGTCCCTTTCGCGCGAAGCTTGTCGGCGCGTTTCTTCGCCGCCTCGAACTGGACATTCTGTGGGGTAGGCATCCCCCAGCGCAGATCGCGCATCTGCCGCTCGCCGGTATCTGCACGGAGAACGACCGGCGCTGCGTAGTCGGGATAGACGCCCGACATCGGCGGCTGATTGTTGTTTCGATCCATTGCACGGACAGCGGCGGCGACTTCGGCGCGGGCCCGCATCATGGCGTATAGGTTGCACATCGGCCGACGCTAGCAGCGTGGCATGGTCAGCTGAAGTGCGGTGAAGCTGCCGATCGATGCGGACCGCGCCTCACAGCTCATTCGGCCCTCGGTGATTCGCTGGCGCCCGACGAAGCGGTGTGAAACAGGCTGCGGGACGACAGGTGGATCGACCGAGGTCGGAGGCACGAAGGTGTGATCGAAGTTGTAGGACGGTTTGTAGGGTGGACAGCGCACCCCCAAAAACGTCTTTTTCTTTCAATGCACTACGGGCGAAAAAGAGATTTTGCGCCAGAAGCTCATTTCGCTATGGCATGCCTTACGACCGCGGCGCGCGCGTGACAATCACGCCAGGGGTTAAGTTTTGGACAGGGTCTTCTCCTTCTGGATCGATCGCGGCGGCACGTTCACCGACGTGATCGGCCGCGCGAACGACGGCGAGGAGGTCTCGGCCAAGCTCTTGTCCGCTTCGCCGGCCTATGAGGACGCAGCCGTGGAGGCCATGCGGCGGATCCTCGGCGCGGCGCCCGGCGCGCCCTTCCCGGCGGAACGGGTCTCGGCGATCAAGATGGGGACCACCGTCGCCACCAACGCCCTGCTGGAGCGGCGCGGCGCCCGGACCCTGTTCGTGACCACCGCCGGCTTCGCCGACGCGCTGCTCATCGGCGACCAGGCGCGGCCGGACCTGTTCGCGCTCGACATCGACCGGCCCGCGCCGCTCTACGACGGCGTGGTCGACGCGGCCGAGCGCCTGGCGGCCGACGGGACGGTGGTGACGCCGCTGGATGGCGAGGCGCTGCGGGCGAAGCTGGAGGCGGCCGTGGCCCAGGGCTTCACCTCCGCCGCCATCGCCTTCCTGCACGCCGACCTCAATTCCGCCCACGAGCAGGCGGCCGGCGAGATCGCGCGCGCCGCGGGGTTCAAATTCGTCGCGCTCAGCTCCGAGGTCTCGCCCCTGCCCCGCTTCGTGCCCCGCGCCGAGACGACGGTGGCCGACGCCTACCTCACGCCGGTGCTGCAGGCCTACGTCCGGCGGGTGGCGGACGCGGTGGCAGGCGCGCCGCTCTATTTCATGACCTCGGCCGGGGGGCTGGTCCGGGCCGAGGCGTTCCGCGGCCGCGACGCGGTGGTGTCCGGCCCGGCGGGCGGCGTGGTGGGCGTCGCGCGCACGGCGACGCAGGCGGGCGCCGACGCCGTGTTGGGCTTCGACATGGGCGGCACCTCCACCGACGTCTGCCGCTTCGCCGGCCGGCTGGAACGGCGCGATGCGGCGCGCGTGGCGGGCGTGAAGCTGCGCAGTCCCATGCTGGACGTGGAGACGGTGGCGGCGGGCGGCGGGTCCGTCCTCGCCTTCGACGGCATGCGCGCCCGCGCCGGCCCCGCCAGCGCCGGTGCCGACCCAGGCCCCGCCTGCTACGGCCGTGGCGGGCCGGCGGCGGTGACCGACGCCAACCTGGTGCTGGGCCGGCTGGACCCTCGCTTCTTCCCGGCCGTGTTCGGGCCGCGGGGCGATGCGCCCCTGGATCCCGCCGCCAGCCGCGCGCGCGTGGAGGCGCTGGCGCGCGAGATGGGCGCGGCGGACGTGGAGACCGCCGCCGAGGGCTTCGTCGCGGTGGCGGTGGAGCAGATGGCCCAAGCCGTGCGCCGGATCTCCACCGAGCGCGGCTTCGATCCGCGCGAGCACGCCCTGGTGGCGTTCGGCGGGGCCGCGGGGCAGGTGGCCTGCCAGACCGCCGAGGCGCTGGGCGTCGGCGAGGTGCTGTGTCCGAAGTACGGCAGCGTCCTGTCGGCCTGGGGGATCGGCCAGGCCCAGGTCTCGGCCCTGAGGCAGGCGGGCGTGGAGGCGCCGCTGGCGAGCGGACTCGGAGTCGCACAGGGCGCGTTGGACAATCTGGAGGCCGGCGTTCGTGCTGACATGACCGCCCAGGGCGCCGAGACAGGCGAGGTCCGCCGCACCCTGCGCCTGCGGTACGACGGCGCCGACGCCGAGCTTCCGGTGGTGCTGAGCGACGCGGCGACGGCGAAGGCCGGCTTCGAACAGGCTCACCTGCGCCTGTTCGGCTTCATCGAGCACGACCGGCCCATCCTGATCGCCGCCGTGGAAGCGGAAGCCTTCCCTCCTCTTCATGGGGAGGGTGGATCGAGCGAAGCGAAGAGACGGGTGGGGAGTTCGCGTTCGAACGCCGAGCCCGGTCGTGACTTCCCCACCCCAACGGCTTCGCCGTCTGCGCCTCCCCATGAACAGGAGGGAAAAGTCCGCATGTTCGCGCTCGGCGCCTGGCATGAGGCGCCCGTCGCGCCCGCCGATGCGCTCACGACGATCGACGGCCCCGCGCTCGTCGTCCGGCCCGACACCCAGATCGCGGTCCTGCCGGGGTGGCGCGCCTCGGCCGACGCCGAGGGCCTGATCCGGCTCACCCGGACCGGCGCCGCCTCGCGCCAGCCCATCGCCCTCGACCGCCCCGACCCGGTGACGCTGGAGCTTTTCAACCGCCGCTTCATGGGCGTGGCCGAGGCCATGGGCGCGGCGCTGGAACGCACCGCCCACTCGGTGAACATCAAGGAACGGCTCGACTTCTCGTGCGCCCTGTTCGACGCCGACGGCGGGCTGGTGGCGAACGCGCCGCACATGCCGGTCCACCTGGGCTCCATGGGCGCATCGGTCCGCGCGGTCCGCGACCGCCACCCGGATCTGAAGCCCGGCCAGGCCTTCGCCCTGAACAACCCCTACGCGGGCGGCACGCACCTGCCCGACATTACGGTGGTCATGCCGGTCTTCATGGCGCCGACCGATGCGCAGGCCAGCTTCTACGTCGCCGCCCGGGGGCACCACGCCGACGTCGGCGGGATCCAGCCCGGCTCGATGCCGCCGTTCTCGCGGACCATCGACGAGGAGGGCGTGATGCTGGACGCCCTGCCGATCATGCGGGACGGCCATTTCCTCGAGGCCGAGGTGCGGGCCGCGCTGGCGGCGGGCGCCTGGCCCGCCCGGGCGCCGGACCGCAACCTGGCCGACCTCAAGGCCCAGGTGGCGTCCTGCCAGGCGGGCGCGGCGGCCGTGGCGGGGATGATCGACACCTACGGGGCCGCGGCCGTCGCCCGCTACATGGGGTTCGTGCAGGACAACGCCGCGGAGGCCGTGCGCCGGGCGGTGGGCCGTCTCTCCGACGGGCAGGCCCGGGTTCCCATGGACGGCGGCGGCGAGATCGTGGTCCGCACCACGGTCGATGCGACCGCGCGGGAGGCCACCCTCGACTTCACCGCCAGCGCCGGCCAGCTCGACTCCAACTTCAACGCGCCCTCAGCCATCGTCGATGCGGCGGCGCTGTATGTCTTCCGGACCCTGGTGGACGACGACATCCCGCTGAACGCGGGGTGCCTGAAGCCGCTGAAGATCCTGACCCGCGACGGATCCATGCTGGCGCCGCACCCGCCCGCCGCGGTGGTGGCCGGCAACGTCGAGACCAGCCAGCACGTGGTGGACGCCCTCTACGCGGCGCTGGGGGTGATGGCCAACGCCCAGGGCTCGATGAACAACTTCACCTTCGGCGATGAGCAGCGGCAGTACTACGAGACCATCTGCGGCGGCGCCGGGGCGACGGCTGAGCGCGACGGCGCCAGCGCCATCCACACCCACATGACCAACTCCCGCCTGACCGATCCGGAAATCCTGGAGCGCCGGTTCCCGGTGCGCGTGGAGGCGTTCGGGGTGCGCCCTGGATCGGGCGGCGCGGGGGCCCGTCGCGGCGGCGACGGCGCGCTGCGGCGCATCCGGTTCCTGGCGCCCATGGAGGCGGCCCTGCTCTCATCTCGCCGGGACCATGCGCCCCAGGGCCTGGCCGGCGGCGCGCCCGGCCTGCCGGGCCGGCAACGTTTGATCGCCGCGTCGGGGGCGGTTAGTGAACTTCCCGGCTGCTTCTCCGTTACGGTGGAGCTTGGCGACGCGATCGAGATCGAAACCCCCGGTGGCGGCGGTTTCGGCCTCGCGAAGTAGGTCCGGCGCAAAGCTGACAAAATCAATGCACACAAGGTCCTGAATGACGCCGTTCGCTATCGCACTCGCCCTCTTCGCCCAGGCCCCCGAGGCCGCCGCGCCCGCCCCCGAAGCCCCGGCGGCGGCCGAGGATCGCCTGCCCGCCGGCGCGCCCAAGGACGACTATCAGTTCGTGGCCTGGTGCTACGGCGCCCTGCGCGGCTACCTCGACATGCACGACGAGATGATGCCGGAGGTCACCCGCATCGAGAGCCAGTTCCGCAAGCCAGGGACCAGGCTCGAGGACGACCTGAAGGTCTACGCCCAGATGCAGAAGGACGGGCGCGCCCAGCTCAAGTCCTTCCAGGCCGCCCTGACCGCCGCGGAGAAGGCTTCCGTCCGCCCGATCAACACCCTGGGCGCCAACGCCGTGCGCCAGGGCCGGCTGATCTGGAGCACGGGCCCGGAGGTCACCAAGGCCCGCAAGGCCCAGGAGTGGATGAGCTGGGCCCTGCCCGCCCGTTGCGAGACCGTCTCCGCCTCGCTGGAAACCCGCGCCAAGCTCATGGGGGCCACGTTCAAGGTGAACGAGGAACAGGCGCCGCCCGCCGAGACTCCCGCGGCCGAGCCGGCGCCCACGGACGGCGAACCCACCCCGCCGGCCCCGACCAACTGACCCTGGCGGTCGCAGGCTCGGACCCATGCTCGGGCTTGCGGGCCTCTATCTGATCGCGATCAACACCGCGACGTTCGCGGCCTTCGCCCTCGACAAGCGGGCGGCGGAGCGGCGCGCCCGGCGCCTGCCCGAGCGGCGGCTGCTGACGCTGGCTGCCCTGGGCGGCTCGCCCGGCGCGCTGATCGGCCAGCAGGTGCTCAGGCACAAGACCCGCAAGGAGCCCTTCCGGACCACGCTCTGGGCGATCGTCGGGGTCCAGGCGGCGGCGCTGGCCGCCCTCGCCTACCTGCTACCGAGATAGGCGGCCAGCCGCTCCAGCCCCGCGGCGTTCTTCTGCGGCCGGGCGGCGAAGCACCAGCGCAACCAGCCCTCGCCCTCCGGACCGAAGGCGACCCCCGGCGCCAGGCCCAGCCCGACCCGGGCGATCAGATCCTTGCAGAGCGCCAGGGAGTCCGTGCAGCCCTCGAGGCGGAAGAAGGCATAGAGTCCGCCGTCCGGCATGGGGGCCTCCACGCCCGGCAACGTGCGGAGCGCATCCACCACTTGGCCACGGGCGGTCGCCAGCTCGGATCGCAGCTCGGCCACGACCGGCTCGCCCTGCTCCACGGCGACTCGGGCGCCTTCCTGGATGAAATCCGGCGCGCAGGAGGTGTTGTATTCGATCAGGACGCCCAGCCCCTCCATCAGCGCCGGGGGACAGACCATCCAGCCCAGGCGCCAACCGGTCATCCGCCAGGCCTTGGAGAAGCTGTTCACCCCTATGACCCGGTCTTCGGGCGTCGCCAGCGGCAGGAACGACGGGGCGGAGGGACGATCGAAGGTCAGGCGCTCGTAGACGTCGTCGCAGATGAGCCAGATGCCGTAGCGGCGGCAGCGTTCGAGGATCGCCGCACGCTCTTCCGCCGGCAGGGTCCAGCCGGTGGGATTGTTCGGCGAATTGATGATCAGCGCCCGCGTGCCGGGCGTGAGCGCGGCCATGAGCCGGTCCATGTCCAGGCGCCAGCGGCCTTGGCCCGCCTCGACCGGCACGACCTCGACCGCGCCGGAGAGGATCTTGGGGATTTCCACCACATTGGGCCAGATCGGCCCGGCCACCACCGTCCGGTCGCCGGGCGAAAGCACGAGCTGGGCCGCGAGCATCAGCGCGCTGACCCCGGCGCTGCTCACCGCGATCCGCTCGACGCCGATCGGCGCGCCGTGCAGGCCGGTGAGATAGCGGGACAGCGCCTCGCGAAGCTGCGGCCGGCCCAGGTTGTGGGTGTAGTAGGTGCGGCCCGCCAGAAGCGCGTCGGACGCCGCCTGGCGGATGAACGCGGGTGTCGGCTGGTCGCCCTCGCCGAACCAGAAGGCCAGGATGTCGTCCCGCCCCATGCCGGCGTTGGCCACCTCGCGGATTTTCGAGATCCGCAGGTCCTGGATTTCGGGGCGCGGAGTCGGGGCGAACATGCCCTTAAGTGTTACAGCTTCCGCTTCTGCGCCAGCGCCGTGCAGCTCGCCGAGCCGATATGGCCCTCGGCGTCGTGCAGCAGGCAGTCGCCGACCGCGACGCCGTCGGTGGCGCCATGGGTCAGGCTCTCGAACCCGATCCACTCGCCGACCGGTTCGCGGTGCAGGTACACGGTCACGTCGGTGTTGATGTAGCCCAGGCCCTGATCGCCCACGTGGGCGAAGGGGCTGGCGAAGTCGGCCGCGACGGCGACCCGCACGAAGGGCGTCAGCGCATCGCCGTCCACCACCTCGCGGACCTCGGCCATCCAGAGGCGGCGCGGCTCGACCTCGCGCATCTGGCCGGAGATCGGCTTGACCTTCCACATGCTGCCCATCGGACCCTCCGGCGCCTGGGGCAAGTCGTCGGGATGCGGCGCGCCCCAGGGCTCGCGCGTCCACACCCGACCGGGCGCGTTCTCGGTCTTGCGCAGCAGCTGGCAGGTGGCGCGGCCGGCGCTGACCCCGCCGGAGATGAACTCGGCGTCGATGACCTTGATGCGGTAGCCGTCCTTGACCGTCCGCGTCACCACCTCGACCGGCGACAGGTCCGGCAGCTTGTACATGTCGACCGTCAGGCGGGCGGGCATGTACTCGGGCGAGCCGTAGCGGCGCTCGATCTCGGCGCCCAGCAGGCCGATGATCACCCGGCCATGCAGCGAGTTCTTGTCCCAGGGGCCGATGCCGGCCGTGGTGGGGATGAACAGGTCGCGGTCTTTTCGAAAGAAAGGTTCGTTCTTCATGCGCCGGCGACCATGCCGGAACCGCTCAAGCTTGGGTAGCCGGCTCGGCCTCGGTCTCGCCCTTCGCCAGGATCGCCGTCACCGCCATGTCGCCGCTGACATTGCCCAGGGTGCGGAAGATGTCCGGCGCCACCTCCACCGCCAGCAGGATCGGCAGCAGGTCGATGGGCAGGCCCAGCGCGATGCAGATCGGGGCGACGCTGACGATGAACGACACCTGCCCCGGCAGGCCCACGGAACCCACGCTGACCGCCAGGGCCACGAACACCGCCCCGGTGTACTGCAGGACCGAGGGCTGGAGCCCGTAGACGTGGGCCACGAAGATGCAGACCGCCAGGTTCACCGCCGGGCTGGTCATCCGGAACACCGCCACGGCCAGGGGAAGCACCAAGTTGGCGATCCGCTGCGGCACGCCCAGGTCGTCGCGCGAACGTTCGACCATGGCCGGCAGGCAGGCCAGCGACGACTGGGTCGCAAAGGCCGTGGCCAGCACCGGCGACGTCGCCTGGGCCCAGCGGCCCAGCGGCACCCGGCCCACCGTCACCGCCAGGACGTAGGCGATGACCGCGATCACCAAGCCGGTGAACGAGGCCACCACGATGTACTGCCCGAGGATCCCCGCCGCGCCCACGCCGGCGCGAAGCCCCACCCCCAGGCCCAGGGCGAAGACCCCGATCGGCGCGGCCAGCAGCACCCACCGGACGATGACGATCATCGCCTCGCCCATGGCCTGGAACACGTCCAGCAGCGTCCGGCCGCGCGCGTCCGGCAGCCGCGTGAGGGCGAAGCCGGTGAAGACGGCGAAGACCACCACCGGGAGGATGGCGTCCTCCGCCGCGGCCTTGATCGGGTTGGCGGGCGCCAGGCTCTTCACCCAGGCCACGAAGTCCGGGGCGGTGGCGATGTCGGCGGGCGGCGCCTGGGCGCCCGCGCGCAGCGCCGCGGCGGCGGCCTCGCCCACGGGCCAGACGGCCAGCATGCCGTTGACCAGCAGCACCGAGGTCACGGCCGAGACGAGCAGCAGACCTACGAACCAGAGCACGGCCCGCATGGCCAGCCGCCCGGTGGCCGCCGCGTCCGACACCTGGGCGATGCCCGTGACCAGGACGGCGAAGATCAGCGGCACGACCGTCATGCGCAGCGCGTTGAGCCAGAGGCCGCCCAGCGCCTCGAAACCCTCGATCGCCTGCCGGGCCGGATCGCCGCCGTAGACCGCGGCCACCGCGCCGACGGCGAGACCGGCCGCCAGGGCGATCAGCACCTGAACGCTCAGGGATCGAAGGAATTTCAAGATCGCCGCGCTCCATGATTCCGGCTGTCCGGACTGTGGGCGATCTGGCCCGGCGTCGGCGCCGGCGGCAAGCGCTTAGGTTAGGCGGCGCGGTTCTCGTAGCGCATCGCCAGGGAAGCGGGCTCGGAACTGTCGGCCGCGCGCAGCCGGTCGGTCACATCGCGCAGGGCGGCGTCCTGGTCCGCGAAGCGGCCCAGTTCACGATCCTCGCTGCGGACGATCCACTCGCCCGCGCTCTCCACGACTTCGAAGCGCATTGCAGTCCCGTTCCCTTGCAACTGGATGTACGGAACGCCCCCCCCGGCAACAATGGCGCGTATCGTCGCAGAGCTTCACCTTAGCCGGATCGGGACCTCGACGTCGCAGACGGTGAACGCCGCGCCCTTCGCCTGGCGGAGCGCCGCCACGCGGGCCTGGAACGCCGGGCCGCGGGTGTCCATCACCTCCAGCTTCGGCCGTTCCGCGTCAGGGATGTCGGCCAGCATGCGGACCTTCAGCATGAGGTCCGGAACCTTGGGGGGCTCGCCGACCGCCACGGCCATCACCGCGTGCCGCCCCGCCACCACCCGGCCGACGACGGTGTACTCGTGGTCCAGCCGCCGCGACGGCCCGCGCATGAAGAAGATCTCGCTGTTGGCGGTCCCGGGATCGGCCTGCCGGCCCATGCCCACGACGCCGGGACAGTAGGCGCCCCAGCCCCGCAGCCGCCCGTCCGGGCCCCGGGCCTGTTCCGCCGCCGACACGGCCTGGAACGGAGTGGCCCCGACGAAGCCCTCCCGCGCGTCGCTGCGCTCGACGACCACGACGGCCGTCTCCGCGGGAATCCGGAAGCCGAACTCGGGCGGCAGGTCCGGGTGGCGCGAGGTTCCGCCGTCCCGGTTGTCGGGATTGCCGGTCTGGGCGACGAAGCCGTCGATCACCCGGTGGAACTGCAGGGCGCTGTAGATCCCCTCCCGGGCCAGCAGGCGGATGCGCTCGACCGCCTTGGGCGCGAACTCCGGGCGCAACTCGACCACGACCTGCCCCTTGGTGGTCTCGACGACCAGGGTGTTCTCCGGATCCAGCGGCCGCCAGTCGCCTGCCGGCGCCGCCGCAATCAAGCCCAGCGCCGCGATGGAAATCCCCAGAACCCGAAGCATCCGCCCCTCCCGCCTTGGCGTGAGAGGGGCAGGCGCCGCGCGCCCGGTCAATACTTCCGGCAGAGCAGGTCGCGCAGCACGCTGGAGCGGCCGGTCCGTTCGCCGTCGGGCCCCACGGCCTCCCGGGCCCGCTCGCTCGAGTCATACCAGACCGCAGGGCCGAGTCCCTGGCGGCGGCAATACATGTTGGCGCCCCGGCCGCCGGCCGCGACATCCAGGCCGCCCAGCGTCGGGCGTGGGAAGAACACGGTGACCGCCCCCTCGGTCCCCCGCGCGCCGGGCGCCCCCGGGAAGCCCGGCCCGGGTCCGCCGCCCGGCCGGCCAGCCGGTTCGATGGATGACACCTGTTCCATCAGGCCCAGGGTGTTCAGGTTTGGAACCTCGCCCCTGACCTCCTGGCACCGGCCTTTGAAGTTGTCGTGCTCGCAGATCAGCCAGCGACCCTCGAACCGTGCGCTCCGGGCCCGGTCGTTGAAACGCCACTTGCCCAGGTCCGGCGCGGACTGGGTGATGGTGACCGAATTGCCCTGGAAGTTGGGCTGGTCGTAAAGGGTCGCCGATCCGCCGCGGAACGGCTGGGCCTCGGCCGCGCCGGACAGGGCGAGCGCCGTGATCGCGGCGATACAGAACGTCTTGGTCATCTCCGGGCCTCCAACCCTCTAGGCTGCCAGTTGAGCTTGGCCGTAATGAACCGCGGCTGAAGCGTTCGGAGAGGCGGGCGTCATTATTTCCTTGAGGGATACAATCTTCTGCACTTCGGCGGATTTATCTCCAGAATGGAGCAACTATCTTCACCTCCGAAGACGGCGCGGCGACCCGCGCCTCGCAAGGGAGAGTTTGAAATGATCGACCGCAGACCCTTCGCCCGCCTCGGCGGCGCCGACCACGGCTGGCTCAAGGCCCGCCATCACTTCTCGTTCGCCAACTACTACGACCCCGACAACATGGGCTGGGGCCCGATCCGGGTGTGGAACGACGACGAGATTGCGCCGAATTCCGGCTTCCCCCCGCACCCGCACGCGGACATGGAGATCATCACCTATGTCCGGACGGGCGCGATCACCCACAAGGACAGCCTGGGCAACGAAGGCCGCACCGCGGCTGGCGACGTCCAGGTGATGAGCGCCGGCACGGGCATCCGTCACGCCGAATACAATTTGGAGCCCGAGACCACGACGCTGTTCCAGATCTGGATCGAGCCCTCCGACCGAGGCGGCCGGCCCAGCTGGGGCGCCAAGCCTTTCCCCAAGGGTGACCGGGCGGGCAAGTTCGTGACCCTGGCCAGCGGTGTCCCCGGCGACGAGGACGCCCTGCCGATCCGCACCAACGGGCGCGTCTCCGGCGCGACCTTGAGGGCCGGCGAGACGACGGAGTATGTGTTGGGCAAGGACCGCCACGCCTACCTGGTGCCGGCCGTGGGCGCCGTGGAGGTCAACGGGGTCCGTCTGAACGCCCGCGACGGCGCGGCGGTGAAGGACGAGGAGGTCCTGCGGGTCACGGCCCTGGAGGACGCCGAAGTCGTTCTGGTCGACGCGGCCTGATCCCGGCGCGTCGGCGGCAGACGCGATTAGGCCCGCGGCTTGGGGGTGGCCGCGGGCCCTTTCGCACGTCCGCTTATCGAAGGGAGAGCTAGCGGGCGGCGAAGGTCTTGGACGCCTGCTCGAGGCGGGCCGACCGGATGGCGGTGACCTTTTCGGCGAGTTCTTCTTTGACCGCCACGCGGCAGGCGGCGGCGACGCTCAGGCTGCGTTCTTCGCGGCAGAAGTCGCGGGCGGCGTAGTCGGCGCGCTTGTCGAAGGTCGCCATGCCCTGGGGCGTGAGCAGGTTGATGTCGGCGATCTTGACCGAGGCGGGGGCCGGGGCGGCCAGGGCCGAGGCCGGCAGCGAGGCGATGGGCAGGGCGGCCAGGGCGAGCATGGCGAAGCCGGAGATGCTGTTGGTCAGGTTCATGGTCGTTTCCTTCGGAGCGGTCTGTGCTCCGGCGGTGTTGTCCGCCGGCACGGAAACGAATACTTCGACTGACCGACCAATTCCCGTGAATAGGGAGTAATGACGCCGATTTAAGAAAATTACAGCGACTTAATACTTAAACCGCGCGTAATGTTCGAGGTCAGTGGAGGCAGGTCGGCTCCACCACCGTCTGGTCCCATTCGCCGTCGGCGTCGCAGACCAGCACCGGCCAGGGCATCTCGATCAGGCGCACCCAGTCGCTGGCGGCCGCCAGGGCTTCGTCACGGGTTTCGTAGGCGCCGAGGTCGCCGGCTTCGGCGTCCTGGAGGACCCAGTGGCCGCTGCGGGCCCGCACGGTGAAGTCGAACATGGGATTTCCCCTCAACCTGCGAAGGATTCTGGGGAAAAGTGGTTTCCAAAGCACGAAGACCCCGCGTCGCACCCCGTGCGACCGGTGAGCGCAGGGAACCAAGGTCAAGCTCGGGCCGTTTGAGCTCCCGAATGGCGCGGGGGAAAGGCATGCACGCAATGCGCGAAGGCGGTACCCAGCCCGCGACATTCGGGTCATGTTCAACTACAGACGTGTGAAAGAGCCGATGCCGGATGACGCTGGCCATCGAGTTGGAGTGCATGGAATGACCGTTCAGCCGAACCTCGAGGGGCTACGGGTCCTCGTGGTGGAAGACGAGATGATGGTGTCCATGCTGATCGAGGACATGCTGAGCGACCTCGGCTGCACCGTCGTGGGTCCCGCTTCGCGCCTCGACGAGGCGATCGAACTGGCCAAGGCGGCCGAACTGGACTGCGCCGTCCTGGACGTGAACCTGGGTGGCCAGCCGATCTTCCCGCTCGCAGACCTGCTGCGGGAGAGGGGCGCGCCCTTCGCCTTCGCCACGGGCTACGGCGATGCGGGGCTTCGCGATGTCGACAGGGGCTCGCCGGTGCTGCAGAAGCCCTTCCGCGAGGGCGATCTGGCGCGCGTGCTGGGCGAGCTGAAGGCGCGCTAGACCCGCGCTACAGGTACGGGAAGGCCTGACCGGCCCAGTCGGTGATCAGCAGGCTCGCCGAGCCCAGCAGGGTTGAAATCGCCAGCAGCAGTTTCACGGTCTTGTCTCCTTTCCGCCGGCTCGGCGCCGGTGACGCAGGAGATACGGTGGAGCCTGACCCTCCGGTAGTTACCTTTTGTGCATAATGGTTCTGCGCTTTTGGAAAGGGTCTACATACCTTTGGCTATCAGCCCGGCCAGCAGCTTGTCCGGCGTGATCGGATAGTCTCGGACGCGGACGCCGCAGGCGTTGTAGATCGCATTCGCCACCGCCGCCCCGGCGCCCGAGTTGCCCAGTTCGCCGACGCCCTTGATCCCCATCGGGTTGGCCTTGTCGTCGACCTCGTCGAGCATGATGGCCTCCAGGTCTCCGATGTCGGCCTGGACCGGCACGAGGTACTGGGCCAGGTCCTGGCCGATCAGCGAGCCGTGGCGCGGATCCACCGCGTTGCCTTCGGTCAGCGCCGAGCCGATTCCCCAGATCATGCCGCCCGTGAGCTGGCTTCGCGCCGTCTTCTCGTTGAGGATCCGGCCCGCGGCGAAGACCCCCAGCATCCGCCGAACCCGCACCTCCCCTGTCACCGGATCGACGCCGACCTCGCAGAAGTGGCTGCCGTAGGTCTGGGTGCTCCACTCGCGCATGTCCGGCGGAGGACGGCTGTCGCCTTCCACCGTCAGCCCGTCGGGCGCAGCGCGGCGGACGAGGGCCGCGAGGGTCTCGGACCGGTTCTCGATCGCCACCACGCCGTCCTGGAAGGTCACCCGTTGCGGGTCGCCGCCATAGAGGGGCGAGGCCGGATCGCCGGTGGCGAGTTCGGCGATGGCCTTGCGCAGGTTCATCCCCGCCGCCAGCGCGGCCGAGCCGGCCGAGGCCGCGCCGAACTGGCCCCCCGACCCAGGGGCCGGCGGCAGCTCGCTGTCGCCGATCTCGACCTTCACCACGCCCAGCGGCACCCCCAGGGTCTCGGCCGCGATCTGGGCCAGGACGGTGTAGGTGCCGGTGCCGATGTCGGTCATGCCCTGGCGCACGGTGATCACCCCCTCGGCGTCGACCGAGAAGCTGCACTTGGCCGGCAGCAGGAAGTTGCCGCGGATCGCGGCGGCCATCCCGAGGCCCACCAGCCAGCGTCCGTCGCGCACCCGGCCGGGCGTCGGCAGGCGCCGGTCCCAGCCGAACATCTGCGCCCCCTCGCGCAGGCAGCGGACCAGCTGGCGCTGCGAGAAGGGGCGCCCGTTCTCCGGGTCGACGGGCGGCTCGTTGCGGATCCGCAGCTCGACGGGATCCAGGCCGAGCTGCTCCGCCAGCTCGTCCATGGCGCATTCCAGGCTGAGCGTGCCGGACGCCTCGCCCGGCGCGCGCATCGGCCCGGCGCCCGGTAGGTCCAGCTTCGCCAGCCGATGGCCGGTCAGGCGGTTGGGGGCCGCATAAAGCGCCCGGGCGAAGTTGGAGGCGTGCTCGGTGAACGTCCCATCCTGGTGGCAGTGGGTCCAGGTCATGATCGAGAAGGCGTTGAGCCGGCCGTCCTTCTCGGCGCCCAGCCGCACCCGCTGCACCGTCGCCGGGCGGTGGATCGTGCCGTGCATCATCTGCTGGCGGCTGAAGGCCACCTTCACCGGCCGGCCCAGGGCGCGCGCGGCCAGGGCCGCCAGCGTCAGGTCGTCATAGGTCTGGCCCTTCCCGCCGAAGCCGCCGCCGATGTAGCGGGTCATCAGGTGGACGGCGTCGCGGTCGATGCCCAGGGTCTCGGCCAGGCCATGCTGCGCCGGTTTCACCATCTGGACCGAGGTGTGGGCGATGCACTTGTCGCCCTCCCACCACGCGAGCGAGGCGCAGGGCTCCATCTGGCAGTGGTTCTGGATCGGCGTGGACCAGGTCTCGTCCAGCTTCACGGGCGAGGCGGCGAAGCCGGCGTCGAAATCCCCGATCTCCATGTCCTGCTCGCCGGGTGGCTGGCCGGCGTCGGGCAGGCGCGCGTTGAAGTCCACGTCAGGCGTCCCGGCCTGGTAGCTCAGGCGCACCAGGACCGAGGCGGCGATGGCGTTTTCCAGCGTGTCGGCGACCACCAGGGCGACCGGCTGGCCCCAGTGGGTGACCCGATCGCTCTCCAGCGCGGGCCGCGAGCCGGCGGTGCTCCGCGGATGGGCCTTCGTTCCGCGCGGGGGCTGGGACGGAACGTTGAGGTGCGTCCAGACCGCCAGGACGCCCGGGGCGGCCTCAGCCTCGGCCGCGTCCACCGCGGCGATCCGGCCGGTGGCGATGGCCGAGCCGATCATCACCCCATAGGCCGGCGGCGAAGGCGGCTGGACCTCGTAGGCGTAGGGGGCCGTGCCGGTGACCTTGAGCGGGCCTTCGTAGCGGTCGACACCTTTCCCGATCAGGCCCGAGCGGTTGGTCGTGACGGGATTGGGCGCCGCCCAGTCATGCACCGAACTCATGCCGCCGCTCCCGAGATCTCTTCAATCGCCGCGGCGAACAGCCGGGTGGCCAGGGGGACCTTGAATGCGTTCATCTCGCCGACCGTGGCGTCCGCGAGTTCGGCGCCCATCGCCTCGGTGGGCGATGCGCCCGCTGCGAGGGCGGCCTCGGCGGCTGCGGCGCGCCACGGCTTGTGCGCCAGGCCGCCCAGGGCCACCTGCCCGCCCGCGATGGCGATGCTGGCGTGCGCCGTGGCGTAGGACGCCCGGTCGCGGGCCTTGCGATAGATCTGGCGACCCGGCGGCGGCGGGGGCAGCACCACGGCCGTGATCAGCTCGCCCGGGACCAGGTGCGTCTCGATGTGCGGCGTCTCGCCCGGCAGCCGATGCAGTTCCATCAGCGGGAACCGCCGCGTATCGCCCGCGGGCGTGTGGGTCTCGACCTCCGCGCCCAACGCGACCATGGCGACCGCCATGTCGGAGGGATGGACGGCGATGCACGAGGTGCTGGCCCCCAGGATCGCGGTCTCGCGGCTGACGCCCTCCCGCGCCGCGCAGCCTTCGCCGGGCACGCGCTTATTGCAGGGCTTGGTGGTGTCGTAGAAGTACGGGCACCGCGTCCGCTGGAGCAGGTTGCCGCCGGTGGTCGCCTTGTTGCGCAACTGGCCCGAGGCGCCCGACACGATGGCCTGGGTCAGCACGGGATAGCGCTCGCGGACGCGCCGGTCGCCGGCCACCTGGCTGTTCGTGGCCATGGCGCCGATCCGCAGGCCGCCGTCGGCGTCCTCGACCCCGGCCAGCGGCAGGCGGCTGACGTCGATCAGGTGCTGCGGCCGCTCGATCTCCAGCTTCATGAGGTCCAGCAGGTTGGTGCCGCCGGCCAGGAACCGCGCCCCCGGCGTCTCGCTGGCCGCCCGCACCGCCTGGCGCACGTCGGTGGCGCGCTCGTAGGTGAACGGCCTCATGATTCGGCCCCGGCGACGGCGGCGATCGCCGCGACGATCTGGGGATAGGCGGAGCAACGGCAGATGTTCCCGCTCATCCGCTCGCGGATCTCCTCGCCGTCCAGCACCGCATCGGCGCGCACGTCCCGAGTGGCGTGGCTGGGAAGCCCAGCCTCAACCTCGCGCAGCATGCCCACAGCCGAGCAGATCTGGCCCGGCGTGCAGTAGCCGCACTGATAGGCGTCATGGGTCAGGAACGCCTGCTGCATGGGGTGTAGATGTTCTGGCGTCCCCAGGCCTTCGATGGTCGTCACCTCGTCGCCGTCGTGCGCGACGGCCAGCGACAGACAGGCGTTGATGCGCACGCCGTTCACCAGGACCGTGCAGGCTCCACACTGGCCGTGATCGCAGCCCTTCTTGGTCCCGGTGAGCGTCAGGTGCTCGCGCAGCGCGTCGAGCAGCGTCGTTCGCGGATCGAGGTCGAGCGACCGCGCCTCGCCGTTGACGGTGATGGTCGTCCGCAACCCGTCCCCTCCAGACTTGTCGGCCGCGCTTGAGGCGCGCGGCTCTCGAAAAAACACAAATGTGCGCCTCAGCCCTCGCCGGGCGCCAGCGCCTTCACCGACAGGGCATGCACCGGGCCGGCGAGCTCGTCGGCCAGCGCGTGGTAGACCATCCGCTGTCGGGCGACCCGAGGCGTTCCCGAGAATGCGGGCGACTCGATGGTCACGTTGAAATGGCTTTCCCCACCCTCGCGCGCGCCGGAGTGGCCCGCATGCCGGTGGGAGTCGTCGACGATCTCCAGCCGCGTGGGCTGGAAGGCCGCTGTGAGCTTGTCTTGGATCGTTTCAAATATGGCGCCCATCGGCCGCATCTTCAATTCTTGCAGGGAAGTTTCTCCCCCCCATACTTGGCCCATGCCCGGCGCGTTTCAATACAAGCCAAAATTCGTGGACATCCGCGTCCGCCCGCCGTCCGAAAAGGATGAGTCGGAGGACGACGTCCATGCGCTCAAACCCGGCGAGCGGGCCTGCGACCATCCCGGCTGCCGGCGGCCGGCGACGGCGCGCGCGCCCAAGGCCCGGGACATGCTGAACGAGCACTACTGGTTCTGCCAGCCGCATGCGGCCGAGTACAATCGCAACTGGAACTTCTTCGCCGGCCTGCCCGAGGCCGAGGTGCGCCGGCGCCAGCAGGAAGAGCTGATGACCGGCGGGCGGCCCACCTGGGAGATGAAGGCCGGACGCATGAGCCGCGAGGCCGCCGCCTTCACCGCCAAGTTCGGCAGCGGCGAGGGCTATCGCGATCCCTTCAACATGTTCGGCGGCGGCGGGCAGCACGCGCGCCGGCCCGAGCCGGAACGGCGCAAGCTGGGGAAGATCGAGCGCAACGCCCTCGCCGACCTGGACCTGGACGAAGACGCCGACAGCGCCAAGATCCGCGCCCGCTACACCGAGCTCGTGCGCCGGCTGCACCCCGACGCCAACAACGGCGACCGGTCGGGCGAGCACCGGCTCCAGCGGGTGATCCGCTCGTACCAGTCGCTCCGCAAGGCCGGGATGGTCTAGGCGGCCGACCGCAGCCTGGCCGGGGCCGTCGCGCCGACGGTGAAGCCGCCGATCAGCCGCGACAGGTCCGCGCTCTGATTGTGCAGGGTGTGGGTGGCGGCGGTGGTTTCCTCCACCATGGCGGCGTTCTGCTGGGTCAGCTGATCCAGCTGGTTCACCGCGATGTTCACCTCCGAGATCGCGCGGGTCTGCTCCTGCGCCGACCAGGCCATGTCGGCCACCAGGGTGTCGATGGCGCCGACCCGTTCGGAGATGGCGCTCAGCGCCTCGCCCGTCTGGCCGACCAGGGCCACGCCGGCCTGCACGTGCGCGCCGGACTCGTTGATCAGGGTCTTGATCTCCTTGGCCGCCTGCGCCGAGCGCTGGGCCAGGGCCCGCACTTCCGAGGCGACGACCGCGAAGCCCTTGC
>NZ_LSJI01000107.1 GCF_001557235.1 Phenylobacterium sp. CCH9-H3
CACGTCGAGCCGATCCTGCAGGGCAACCGCGACTTCTCGTCGTGCACCCTGAACTCGGGCGACACCTTCGCCGCCGCCGGCTCCGGCGGCTCGGGCACCGCCTTCCCGGCTCGCTTCGGGAACTTCGTCGTGGATGTGACCGGCCCGGGCAACACCTTCCGCCCGCGCGTCGCGACCCGCGACGTCTTCAACTTCGGCCCGCAGAACTACTACCAGCGTCCCGATGACCGCTACGTGCTGGGCGCGTTCGCGAACTACGAGATCAACGACTGGGCCACGGCCTACGCCGACGTGATGTTCATGGACGACACGTCCACGTACCAGATCGCCCCCGGCGGCATCTTCGCCGGCACGTTCTCGGTCAACTGCGCCAACCCGTTCCTGTCGGCCCAGCAGCGCGGCCTGCTGAACGCCACGGCGGCCTCGGGCGGCGGCACCTGCGCCACCAA
>NZ_LSJI01000108.1 GCF_001557235.1 Phenylobacterium sp. CCH9-H3
GGCGGGGCCGGCCCCGCCAGCGCTGGCCCAGGCGCCGGCCATCGACGCCGACCTCCGCGCGCCGCGGATCGCGGTGACGAAACATCGGGGCGTCTTCAACGGCCAGGCGCTGCGCTACACTGCGACCGTCGCGGAGATCTTCCTGGACGACGCCGCTGGCAGGCCCTCTGCGGCGGCGACGACGATCGCGTACGTGCGGGACGGGGTGAAGGCGCGCGCGGAGCGACCCGTGATGTTCCTGTTCAATGGCGGGCCGGGCGCCTCGTCCTCACCGCTGCACATGAGTGCGCTCGGCCCCTACAGGCGGACGCCCGGCGCGCCCGGAGACCGGAACGGCGGCGGGTGGGCGGAGAACCCCGCCAGCCCGCTGGACGCCGTCGACCTGGTGTTCATCGACCCCGTCGGCACGGGCTTCTCGCGGCCGTTCCCTGGCGCGGACCCCAAGGCGTTCTACAGCACATCGGGCGACGCCCAGGCGGTGGCGGCGGTGATCCGCGCCTGGCTGAAGGCCAATGGCCGCGAGGCCTCGCCCCGCTATCTGGCCGGCGAGAGCTATGGCACGACGCGGGCGGCGACCATCGTCGGTCTGGCGAAGGACTTGCCGTTCGATGGGGTGCTGCTGGTGGCCATGGTCGGCGACACGCCCGGCCGCGAGATGCCCTATGTGGCGAGCCTACCCACCATGGCGGCGGGCGCCTGGCATCACCGAAAGATCGATCGCGCCGGCCGCACGGTGGACGAGGTCTTCGCCGAGGCTGTGCAGTTCGCGCGCACCGATTACGTCAGCGCCCTGATCCAGGGCGGCAGCCTGCCAGCCGCGGAGAAGCGCCGGGTCGCGGAGCGCATGTCAGCTCTGGTCGGTCTGCCCGCCGCCCTGATCGAAGACAAGAACCTGCGGCTGTCCAAGAACGATTGGATGTTCAACGTCCTGAAGGACCAGGGCCTGCGCACCGGCCTGCTGGACGTGACGGTGACGGCGCCGCTGGAGCCGGGCCAGGACGGAGCCATCGACGACCCGGCCCTGGGCGTCGTGCCCAAGCGGGCCCCCGGCGCGCCGGCCGCGCCGCCGCCCAATCCCGCCGCCATCGGCCCGGTCCCCAGCCCGGTGGTGGGCCGCTACGTGACCGAAGTGCTGAAGTACCCGACCACGGACACCTATTACGGCGTCAATTTCTCGGTGAACGCCGCCTGGACCCACGAGCGCGGCGCCGCCATCGAGGGGCTGGGCCAGGCGATGCGCGAGAACCCGAAGCTGCGGCTGTTCTGGGCCGCCGGGTACTATGACCTGACCACCCCGGCCTATGCGGGCCGCTACACGCTGGATCAGGCGGGCGTGCCGGCGGGCCAGCTCACCGCGGCCTATTTTGCGGGCCCGCATGGGGTCTACGACGGCGAGGCCAACCTGGCCCGGTTCAGCGCCGCCGTGCGGGGGTTCGTGACGCCCTAGCGCGTGGCGTCGCGGATCAGGGTGCGGACGTCCTCGGCGAACGCGGCCGCGGTGTCGCCCAGATAGAGCATGTGGCCCGAGGCGTAGCGGCGCAGCATGACGCGGTCCGCCGGCAGCTTCGCCTGCTCGATGGCGTATTCGGCCGGCGCAGCATGGGTGGTCAGGTCGTAGTAGCCCGAGGCCACCAGCATCCGCAGCTTCTCGTTCCGGCGCATGGCCACCGCCAGGTCGGTGGCGAAGCTCTGGCCCGGCGGCACGCCGGTGCGGTTCCAGTTCCAGGACGGCAGCAGGTCTTTCCAGACGATGGCGCCATAGGGCCGGTCCATCTCCACCTTGAGGTCGCCCACGACCATCTGGTGGAAGGCGGAGACGAACCCCGGCACGTAGCGACCCATCGCCGGGTCATCGCCCACGGGATCGCCGCCGCCGCCCGCCAGCGGCAGGGTGTAGCGGCTGTCGTAGGCGCCCACCTGCAGGCCCCGGTCCGCCAGGATCTGACGGCCGAACGCGGCGTCCGAGATCGTCAGGCCGGATCCGAAGGCCGAGGCGGGCAGGCCGGTGTAGTCCGTAAGCCGCGCCAGGACGGCCGTGCGCTCGCCGGCGGTCAGCGTGCCGGCGGCGACCTTCCGCAGGGCTTCGGCATATTCGCTTCGGGCGAAGGCCACGACCTCCTGGTGGAAGCCTTCGATATCGCGCCCCTTGCGGTCGATCTTTCCGTGGACCCAGGCGGTGTCGGCCAGAGCGGGCAGGGCCAGGGCCTGACGCATCTCTGCGCCGCCGGCCGCGCCCGAGGCGTTGCGCGGGTCCAGCGTCGTGCCCAGTAGGATGACGCCGTTCAGGGTGATCCCCCGCATCACGCCCATGTAGAGCGGCCCGCCCATCAAGGCCCGGGGCAGAACGGCGGCGCGCACCGAGCCGTAGCTCTCGCCCATGACGAACTTGGGCGCATTCCAGCGCCGATGCTCGGTCAGCCACAGCTCGATGAACTGGCTGACCGTGTCGGCGTCCTCATCGACGCCCCAGAAGTCGGCGGTGGTGCCCTTGCCCACGACGCGGGACCAGCCCGTGCCCACCGGATCGATGAACACCAGGTCGGTCACGTCCAGCAGGCTGTGCGGATTGTCGGCGACGCCGAACGGTGGGGTGTTCGAGGGGTTCACCTCTCGGTCCAACACCACGCGGCGGGGGCCGACCACGCCCATGTGCAGCCAGAGCGACGAGGAGCCGGGCCCGCCGTTGAAGACGAACATCACCGGCCGGTTGGGGTCGGCGGGCCCATCCTTGAGATAGGTGAACGAGAAGATCGAACCGATGGGCTCGGCGGCGCGGTTGTAGAGGTAGGTCTCACCGGCGATGGCCATGTAGGGGATGCGGACCCCCTTCACCGTGATCGCGCGCTTGGTGACGAAACGCTTAGGGGCGGGCAGGGGCTCGACCGGTCCGGGCGCCGTGGGCCGGGACATCGGGATGGCGAACGGCCCGGCGTTGGGCGGGGGCGCGGCTGCCGGGGTCTGCGCCTGAGCCGACGAGGCGACCATGGCGCCGACAGCCAGGAGGATGGCGAGCCTCACGCGGGCGGCGCCTTCGGCAGGACGGCCAGAAGGCGGTCGACGTCGTTCATGTCGTTGAACACCGAGAGGGAGATGCGGAAGCGGTTGGCGCTGACCGTGAGGCGCAGGTCGTTCTTGGCCAGCAGGTCGCCCAGCTTGGCCCGGGCGTCCTTGAGCGCGAAGGCGATCAGTGGCGTGCGGCTGTCCTGCGGGGTCATCGGCCGGTAGCCCCGGCGGCGCAATTCGCCCTGGATCGCGTCGGCCATCGGCTGGCGCCAGGCCTGGATGTTGGCGACGCCCAGCGATCGGATGAAGCCCAGGCTGTGCTCGAGCTGGACCACGCCGGTCCACGAAGTCGTGCCCATGGCGAACTTGCCGTTCGCGCCGGGCGCGTAGCCGTAGTCGGCGACGGTCTCGCCCGGCGGATCGAAAGGGAAGACGTGGGTGACGAAGCGGCCGCCCACCTGGTGATAGCCCCACCACGGCCGCCGCACCTTCTCCTGCACCTCGCGGCGCACATAGAGGAAGGCCAGGCCGAAGTCGCCCATCAGCCACTTGTAGGAGGAGCAGGCCGCGAAATCGACGCCGGCGGCGCGCAGGTCCAGCGGGGTCGAGCCCGCCCCGTGCACGATGTCGGCGTAGACGTAAGCTCCGTGTGCGTGGGCCAGGTCGCAGACCGCCTTCAGGTCGTGCTCGAAGCCGTTGGTGGTGGAGACGTGGCTGATGGAGACCAGCCGTGTCCGGCCGTTGATCGCCGCGGCCATGGCGCCCATGTCGATGCGGCCCTCGGAGGTCATGGGCAGGGTGACCACGTCCATGCCCGCCTTGCCCAGTTCGCCATAGGTGTAGAACGAGCCGAAGAAATGCAGGGCGTCGGTGACGATCCGGCCACCGCCCTCGGGCAGGCCCAGGGCCCGCAGCACCAGGTTCTCGCCCATGGTCGTGGACTGGATGATGGTCAGTTCGTCCGGCGCCGCGCCGACCAGGGCGCCGAAGCCCTCCATGACAGCCTTTTCCTTGGCGTCCATGCTGTAGCCGGGCCAGTCGCCCTCGCGGGTCTTGTAACGGAGATACTCCTCCAGCGCCGCCTTGGCTCCGAGCGGCATCGGGTGGGTCGAGCCGCTGTCCAGATAGACGAACGGCATCCGGGCGAAGGCCGATCGAGCGGGCAGGGCGCCCGCGCCCGCGGGCGGCGCGGGCGACGCCTGGGCCAGGCCGGGAGCAGCCGCCGCGGCGGCCACCAGCGCTCTTCGGGTGAACTTCATCGGACGTCCTGCCTCCCGAAGATGCTAGCCGTCGGCCGCCGGATTGTTCTTTCGTACTTGCCGGGATGAACGGCGGCCCTTGGATGATTTATCCAAGCGATCAGCGGAATTTGCGGGCGGTCAGCGGCACGGCCATGGTGCTCTTCTGGGCCGACAGGGTGACAATGGACCGGACGTCGACCACCCCCGGCAACTTCAGCAGGACCGAGAAGATGAAGTCCTGGTACCAGGTCACGTCGGGGGCCAGGATCTTCATCATGGCGTCCATCTCGCCGAAGACGGTCCAGCACTCCAGGATCTCGGGGATGCTGTTGATCGCCTTGTAGAAGTTGGCCCGCTCTTCCTCGGTGAGGGTGGTCATCTTCACCTGGGCGAAGATCTGCATCTTGAAGCCGACCAGCTCGTGGTCGACGATCGCGACGACGGCCTTGATGTAGCCCTCCTCGCGCAGACGCTGGATCCGTCGCCAGCAGGGCGACTGGGACAGGCCCACCCGCTCGGCCAGTTCTCCGGTGGAGAGCGAGGCGTCGCGCTGCATCAGATCCAGGATCTTGATGTCGATCGCGTCGAGCGCGGCGGGCATAACTTCATCCTTGCGGCGGGCCATGCGCGCATAGCGGATGCGTAAAGCGCCGCTGTCAAGGAACGGCCGGGTCGCGAAAATGGGAATGCGCGATTTTCGAACCGCTGCATTGGCCATTCGCCACCCGCCCGGCCGCTGCATTATCAATGTGTATCGAACGGACAAAGGTTCTAAGAACGAAAAGAAAAACCGGCGCCACGAACCTACGGTCTGGGAACGGCAGGAGTTCGGTCGGGGACACGCGGGAGACGCGGCGCCGGCTCAGGCTTTGGACCTGGGGGATCAGACATGAACGGCAATTCCATCCGCGGGCGTATGTTGGCCTCGACCGTGCTCGGCGGGCTTGTGCTGATGGGGGCCGCGCCGGCCTTCGCACAGGCCGACGGGGTCAGCGAGATCGGCGAGATCGTCGTCACCGGCTCGCGCATCAAGCGGGCGGAGACGACCACCGAGGCGCCGGTCTCGGTGGTGACGGCGCAGGCGATCACGGATCGCGGCTTCATCCAGGCCGGCCAGGCGCTCAACGAACTGACCGCCAACATGCCCCAGTTCGCCCAGGCCTCCGGCAACGGCGCCGCGGCGGGCAACGCCCAACAGTTCCCCAACCTCTTCGGCCTGGGCGCGGGCCGCACGCTCACCCTGGTCAACGGCCGCCGCTTCGTGACCTCGTCCTCGGGGCTCTCGGTCGCGAACGCGGGGGTCATCGGCGACCGGGCCGTCGACACCAACGTCATCCCGACCGGCCTCATCTCGCGGATCGACGTGGTCCAGGCGGGTGGGGCGGCAGTCTACGGCTCGGACGCCATCGCCGGTGTGGTCAACTACATCCTGCGGGACGACTTCACGGGCCTGGAACTCGACGCGCAGTACGGCATCTCGTCGCGCGACGACTATCCGACCCAGAGCCTGCGGGCCACCGCGGGCCGCAACTTCCTCGATGATCGGGCCAACGTCGCCGTCAATCTGGAGTGGTCGAAGACCCGGCCGCTGTTCGACTACGACCGCCCGCGCTCGAACCTGGGTCGGGTCACGATTTCGAACCCGCTGAACCGCACAAATTCGGACGGCATTCCGGCGGTCACCGAGAACCTGAACACACGCTTCGTCAGCTTCAACGCCAACGGCGTGCTCTTCTCGCCGGGCCCACCCTTCGCCAGCTCGATCTACCGGGTCAATGGCGTGCCCCAGCAGTTCGACGCCACCGGCACGTCGCTGATCCCGTACAGCATCGGCAATCTGCTCAACAACACCGTGCCGCCCTTCACCAGTGGCGGGGACGGCAACCCGTACCAGGAACTGGCCGCCCTCGTGACCGGCGTCGAGCGCTGGAGCGGTACGGTCATCGGCCACTACGACATCACAGACCGCATCAAGCTGTCGGGCGAGTTCCTGTACGCCAGGGTCGAGGGCCGCGACCCCTATGGCAACCAGGCCAGCAACACCGTGCTGAACAACGCCGCCAGCGGCGCCGGCGCGATCTCGGTGTCGCGCACGAACCCCTACCTGTCGCCGGCGGTCACCGCGATCCTCGGCCCGGCCGGCGCGCCGCTCACCTTGTCGAAGTGGTGGACCGACCTGCTGCCGACCCGCGAGCAGACCTATCAGACCGATACGGTCCGGGCCTTGGTGGCGCTGGACGGCGACTTCGACGTCGGCGACCGCAACTTCTACTGGAGCCTGTCGTTCAGCCACGCCGAGACCGACGGCGAGACGCGCGGCTATCAGGTCTATACCCAACGCTTCAACAACGCGATCAACGCGGTGCGGAACAGCTCCGGCCAGATCGTCTGCGCCATCAACGCCGACGGGACGACGGCCAATGACGATCCCTCCTGCGCGCCGATCAATCCGTTCGGTGTCGGCAACGTGAGCCAGGAGGCCCGCCTCTACGCCACCACAGAGGTCGGCCAGGATTACCTCAATACCCAGGACGACCTGCTGGCGACGTTCGGCGGCGACCTGTTCGCCCTGCCGGCCGGCAAGGTGAAGTTCAGCGCCGCCTACGAGCACCGCGAGGAGAAGGCCAAGTTCGTGCCGCTGGCCGCCAACCAACTCGGCCTCGTGGGCTCTCAGGTGCCGACGGCGGCGACGAGCGGCAAGTACAACACTGACGAGCTGTCCGGCGAGCTGCTGGTGCCCGTGCTGGGCGGAGATTTCGCACTGCCCTTCGCCCGCACGGTCGAGCTCAACGGCGCCTACCGCTATGTCGACAACTCGATCGCGGGCAAGGAGGACGTCTGGGGCGTCGGCGGGCGCTGGGAGGTCCTGGAAGGGTTCACCCTGCGCGCTTCGCGTAGCCGAAATTTCCGCGCGCCGACCCTCGACCAGTTGTTCGCGCCGTCCCGGACGGCGCTCGCCAACTCCGGCAACGACCCCTGCGACGCCGACCGGATCGCTTCGGGCCCGGCGCCGGCCACGCGCCTCGCCAACTGCCAGGCCCTATTCGCCGCCAACCCGGGTTACGGCCCGCTTGCGACCTTCCAGGATCAGTCGGAGAACTTCTCGCGAGCCCTGATCACGTCGGGCGGAAACGCCGAACTGCGGAACGAGATCTCCAAGACCTGGACCTACGGCTTCGTGTTCCAGCCGAGCTTCGTGCCGGGGCTGAGCATCGTCGCCGACCGGGTGGAGGTGGACCTGAAGGACGGCCTGTCGCCCTTCACGCCCGCCAGCTTCATGGCCACCTGCTACGATCTGGCGGAGCAGCCGGCCGACATCTGCGGCACCTTTACCCGCGACGCTCAGGGCAACATCGCCACCGCGCGGTCGACGACCTTCAACGCGGGGCGGATGAAGTTCCGCGGCGAGGTCTACAACATCAACTACACCTTCCCGGTCGGCCGCTACTTCGGCGACCGTGACCTGGGCGAACTGGAGTTGAACCTCGAGGCGACCCGTGTCGAGAAGTTCGAGATCTCGGTGACCGGGGTCGACATCACGCGGGTCGACAACACCGCAGCGACGACCGATTTCGGCCCCTCGCCCGACCTCTCGGCTCGCTTCGACGCGCGCTGGCGTCGCGGCCCGCTGAGGATCAACTATTCGATCAACTACATGTCGCCGGTGAAGCTCACCTACACCGCGACGATCGAGAACGTACCAACGCCGACAGTGAAGGAAAACCTGCGCCAGAACGTGTCGGCGTCCTACGACATCGGCAACTACACGGTGCGCGGCGGGGTCACGAATATCACCGACGAGGAGCCGTCGTTCCCGACCCGGAACTATGGCGACATCCTCGGGCGCCAGTACTACGTCGGCCTGCGCGCCCGCTTCTAGTCCACCGCGAGCCAGCGTATCGGGTCGCGCGGGCGCGGCGATGGTCCCCACACCGTCGTCGCGCCTCGACTTTTCGGGGAGAGCCTGCTGATGCGTTTCATCGACCGGGACGAGGTGCGGGCGCGGCTGACCTACGAGGTCTGCATCCCGCTGGTGCGCCAGGCGATGATCGCCTTCTCCCGGGGCGAGACGCGCCAGCACCTCCGCTCGATCCTGCCGCTGAGCGAAGGGCGGATGTTCGGGATTATGCCGGGGGCGCTGGGCGAGCACGCCATGTTCGGCGCCAAGCTGATCAGCGTCTTCCACGGCAACTTCGCCAAGGGGATCCAGTCGCACCAGGGCGTGGTGGTCCTGTTCGATGGCGAGACCGGCGCGCCGGTCTGCGTCGCCCATGCGGGCGAGATCACCGCCATCCGCACCGCCGCGGCCAGCGCCGTCGCCACCGACGCCCTGGCCCGGCCGGACGCGGCGCGCATGGCGATCCTGGGATACGGCGAACAGGCAGGGACCCACGCCCGGGCGATCTCGAAGGTCCGCAAGCTGGAAGCGATCACCGTCTGGGGTCGCGACCCGGGCAAGGCCAAGGCCTTCGCCAAGGCGACGGAGGCCGAATTGGGCGTGCCCGTGTTTGCGGCGCCCAGCGTGCGGCAGGCCGTGGCGGGCGTGGACATCGTCACGGCCGTGTCCGGCGCGCGCGAGCCGATCCTGGAGGGCGCCTGGCTCGCGCCGGGGACGCACGTGAACCTGGTGGGCTCCAGCGGCCCGGGGCCGACGGAAGTGGATCACGACTTGGTCGTCCGCTCGCGCTTCATCGCCGACAGCCGCGAGGGCGTGCTCGCCCAGGGGGCGGAGTTCCTCTACGCCAAGGCCGCCGGCCTGATCGACGACAGCCACGTGGTGGGCGAGATCGGCCAGGTGCTGGCCGGCGACCTGGAGGGCCGCCAGTCCCGCGACCAGATCACGGTCTACAAGTCGCTGGGCCACGTCGTCCAAGACCTCGCGGCCGCCAAGGCCCTGTACGAGAGCCAGTGATGCGTCCCGTGCTGTTCGCCCTGGCCGCAGCGGCCGTCGCTACGGCCGGCGCTGCCGCCGAGCCGGAATTCGAGGTGCTGCTGGCGCCAGGTCCGATGGACGCCGTAACCGGGAAAGGGTTCGTCGACGTCACCCTAAAGGTGCCCCAGGCGGACGCCGCGGCCGGGGCTCCGCTGCTCACCCTTCCGGTGGTGATCGCCAACACCGACACCGTCGCCAACACCCTGACGGGCCTGACGGCCACCGACGCCCTGGGCGAGGTGCCGCTGACGATCAAGGACGATCCCGTGGCCATCGCCTACGCGCGCCACTGGACGGCGGGCCGGGCCGTGAAGGGCGAGCTGACCGTCCGCTACCGCGCGCCGGTGGACAACACGCCGCCGGCCCGCGGCTCTGGCCCGCCGTACAGCCTGCGGACCGAGGGCGGCGGGGTCTCGGGCGTCGGCAACACCTTCATCCTGCTGCCCGAGGGCGGGAAGCCGTACCGCATCTCCCTGCGCTGGGATCTGACGGCGCTGGGCGCGAACGCCTCGGCCATGTCCAGCCTGGGGGAGGGCGATGTTCGCCTGCCGGCCGGGCCGGTGGAACGGCTGCACCGCACCCTGTTCATGGCCGGCGAGATGCGCCGCGTGCCGGAGCAGGTGAAGCTCACCGGCTTCTCCGCCGCGTGGCTGGGCGATCCGCCCTTCGACCCGCGGCCGCTGATGGGCTGGGCCGAGCGCCTGCACGGCTGGATGAGCGGCTTCTTCCAGGATCCGTCAGAGCCACCCTATCGCGTGGTCCTGCGCTATAACCCGATCAACGCCGGCGGCGGCGCGGCCCTGACCAATTCGTTCCTGCTGACCTGGGGCGAGACGGCCAAGGATCCGGAGGCGCTCAAGGGGACCCTGGCGCACGAGATGATCCACACCTGGACCGCCTCAGGCCTCGGCGGGCAATGGTACGGCGAGGGGATCGCGGTGCATTATCAGGCGCTGCTGCCCTTGCGCGCCGGGATGCTGACCCCGGACCAGTACCTGGAGGACATCAACGACACCGCGCGGCGCTACTACACCAACGCCCTGAACGACACGCCGGACGCCGAGATCGCGCCGCGGTTCTGGGAAGACACGCGCATCCGCACGCTGCCCTACGACCGGGGCGCCATGTACTTCGCGGTGCTGGACGAGAAGATCCGCCAGGCCAGCGGCGGCAAGCGCTCGCTGGACGACCTGATCCGCGAGATGGTGCGCCGGCGCGCGGCGGGCGAGACCGTGCCGGAGGCCGGCTGGCTGGACCTCCTGGCCAAAGACCTGGGCGACGAGGGCCGGCGCATCCACGCCGACATGCTGGCGGGCAAGCTTATGCTGCCGGGCAGCGGAGCCTTCGGTCCCTGCTTCGTCCGTACGACGGGCCGCTTCCGCCGCTTCGACCTCGGGTTCGAGCCCAAGTCGCTCGTGGGCGATGTGAAGACCATCCGCGGGCTGAAGCCGGACTCCGAGGCCGCGAAGGCGGGCCTGAGGGATGGGGACGTGGTCACCTATTCGGTGGCCATGGACAGCGTGCAGGGCGACCAGGCGCGCCGGCTAACCCTGAACGTGGCCCGCGAGGGGAAGACCTTCCCGATCACCTACCTGCCGCGCGGCGAGGTCGTGGACGCCTGGCAGTGGGCGCGCGCGCCGGGCGTGCCGGACGACCGCTGCGTAAACTAGGCTGGGCGACCGCCGGTCACCCAGGCGCGGATATCGTCGGTGAAGGCCTTGTGCGACGGGATGTGGGTATAGGCCATGTGCCCGCCCACATACTGGCGCTGGAAGACCCGCTCGCGAGGCCAGTTGCTCCGCGTGACGAGATAGCGGGCGGGACCCACGGTCGTGGTCAGGTCGTAGATGCCGGTGCCGATCATCAGCCGGAAATCGGGATTGGCCTTGAACGCCGGGTCGATGCGGCTGGGATAGTCGTAGTCGAGGAAGGGACCGCCGGGTCCGAGGGTGCCGCCCCAGGTCCAGGTATGGGTGTCCGGCGCATAGGGCCGATAGTCGCTCATCGGCCAGGTGACGCCCAGGTTCCGCGACAGGTGCTCGCGCATCATCGGCGTGATCGGCTCGATCGTGGCCATGAACGGGTCGGCGCCCCGTTCGCCGGGCTTGGGCGCCGGCCCCACATAGCGGGCGTCGTACATGCCCAGCACCTGGCCCTCGGCCTTCAGCAACTCGCGGAGGAAGGCGATCTTGGTGATGGCGAGGTCGTTGGCCAGGTAGTAGTCGGCTCCGACGCCGGTCATGGCCTGTAGCCGCTCCGCCACCCGCCGGCGCTTCGCCTCCGGCAGGTCGTAGCCCTGGAGCAGGGCCTGGAGGTATTCCCCCATCCCCCAGGCGTAGGATTTGTCGACAACCGCCTCCATCGACTGGCCTTTCCAGGCCGGCGCCTTGCTGTGATAGGCGGCGATGGCGCAGAGGGCGGGCAGGTTGGTGGCGTAGGCCAGGGCGTTCTTCGCCCGCTGGCTGGTCTCGATCATGTTCACCGCCTGGCCGAACAGGAACAGCCCGTCCAGCGGCATGACGGGCGCGAGCTGGCCCGCCATGAAGGCTGCCCGCTGGGTGCCGTAGCTTTCGCCCAGGACGTACTTGGGCGAGGCCTCGCGGCCGTTGGCTCGGATCCAGGCCACGATGAAGTCCGACACCGACTGGCTGTCGCCGCCGATGGAATAGAAATAGTCGCGCTTGCCGCCCGGCAGGATGCGGGAGAAGCCCGTCTCGGCGGGATCGATGAAGACCAGGTCGGCGACGTCCAGCACGGTGAGCGGGTTGTCCGCCATGGACGGGGGCAGGGGCGGCGCCTTGGGGTCCTGCGCCACCGTGATCCGCTTGGGGCCCAGCGCCACCATGTGCAGGGTGGCGGACGAGCTGGAGGGGCCGCCGTTGAAGGCGAACAGCACGGGGCGCTTCGCCGCGTCGCCGCCGGCCTTCACATAGGAGGTGCAGACGAAACGCACGGTGGGCTGGCCGTCGGTACCGGTCAGCACCGTCTCGCCCACGGTGGCGACGTAGTCGACGCTCTGGCCGTTGAAGACCCCCGAATGGCGGGTGACGAACGGGGCGCCTTCCGCCGCCAAGGCGCTCCCGGCGGCCAGGGGCAGGAGGGCGCCGGCGCCCATTAGCGCGCGCTTGGTGATCTCGGTCATTCGTCTCTCCTGACCCGGCCAGGATGAAAGGCTATCGCGGGTCCGCCGGATTTTCCTTTCGTTGTGCCGGCTCCCGCGAAAACCCGTGGCATAGGCTATGTGGCTCCGCGCGAGCGTCTGCATTGAAGTTGTCGCGGCGCCGGCGGTCGGCCCGTACTTCGAATAGAAAATCCCGGCCTCGGAGGTACGATGATCCCGTCGTCCAGGGGTGCCTCATGCCGCCAAGACCCGCCGCCTTCGTCGGCGTCCTGCTGTCCCTGTGCCTGTCGGGATCGGCTCTAGCCGAGACCTTCCGGTACGTGGTCATGGCCAATGGCGAAAAGGTCGGTCACCTGGTCGCCGAGGTGCAGGGGCGCAGCACCTCCGTCGACTATGCGGTGAGCAACAACGGCCGCGGCCCCAAGGCCCGCGAGAAGATCGAGGCCGACGCCGCCGGCATCCCCGTGGCCTGGACCATCGAGGGCGAGTCCCTGTTCGGAAGCCCCGTGCAGGAGCGCTACGCCTGGACGGCCGGCCGAGCCGAGTGGGTCAGCCAGGCGGACAAGGGAGCGATCCCCGCCGCCAAGCCCATGCTCTACATCGGCAACGACGTGAGCCCGTGGATGCTGGGCGCGTACGTCAAGGCGCTGCTGAAGACGCCCGACAGGACCCTGCCGGTGGCCCCGTCGGGGCGCCTGCGCCTGACCGAGGTGCGCAAGGTAACCCTGGGCGAGGGCAAGGCCGCGGTTCCGCTGACCGTCTACGAATTGACCGGGATCGATCTCAATCCCATCTACGTCCTGATCGACCGCAAGGGCGAGCTGTTCGCCACGGGCGGCCTGATCCGCGAGGGCTACGAGGCCCAGGTTCCGGTGCTGGAGAAGATGCACCGCGAGATCGCCCTGGCCCGCGCCGAGGCGGCGCAGGCGAAGCTGGCGCACCGGTTCGAGGGCCCGGTCCGCATCCGCAACGTGCGCATCTTCGACCCCGTGTCCATGACGGTGGGCGGCCTGTCGACGGTGGTGGTCTATGGCGACCGCATCGCCACCGTCGGCGCGAACGATGCGGCCGGACCTGCGCCGGCCGGTGAGACGGTGATCGACGGGCAGGGCGGCACGCTGCTGCCCGGCCTGCACGACATGCACTCGCACACCAGCCTGTCGTCCAACCTGTTCAACCTGGCCGCGGGCGTGACCGCCACCCGCGACCAGGGCAACGATAACGAAGAGCTGCTGGCCATGCTGGAGGGTCTTCGGACCGGACGCCTCGCCGGGCCGCGCATCGTGCGCAACGGGTTCCTGGAGGGTCGCAGTCCCTATTCGGCCCGCCTGGGCTTCGTGGTCGACAGCCTGGACGAGGCGCTGGCCAAGGTCCGCTGGTACGCGGATCGCGGCTACTGGCAGGTCAAGCTCTACAACAGCTTCAACCCAGACTGGGTCGCGCCCGTCGCCGCCGAAGCCAAGCGCCTGGGGCTGGGGGTCACGGGTCACGTGCCCGCCTTCTCGTCGCCCGACAGGGTGATGCGCGACGGCTACGACGACATCGCCCATATCAACCAGCTGATGCTGGGCTGGATCCTCGACCCCAAGGAGGACACCCGCACCCCGCTGCGGCTTACGGGCATGGCGCGGGCCAAGGACCTGGATCTCAACTCGCCGCGCGTGCAGGCCACCGTCGCGCTCATGAAGGAGAAAGGGGTGGCGCTCGACACCACCGCCATGATCCTGGAGCGGCTGATGCTGTCGCGGTCGGGGCAGGTGCAGGCGGGCGATGCGCCCTACCTCGACCATGTGCCGATCGGCTACCAGCGCTACCGCAAGCGCAACTTCGTCACGATCCGGACGCCCCAGGACGACGCCGACTACCAGGCCGGCTTCCGCAAGGTGCTGGAGACGCTGAAGATGCTGGACGATCGCGGGATCCAGCTGCTGCCCGGCACCGACGACGGGACCGGCTTCTCCAGCCAGCGCGAACTGGAGGTGTATGTCATGGCGGGCATCCCGGCCGGCAAGGCCCTGCGCCTCTCCACGCTGGACGCGGAGAAATACTTCGGCCGCGACAGCCAGCTGGGCTCGATCGAGCGTGGGAAGCTGGCCGACTTCATCCTCGTGGAGGGGGATCCCGTCGCCGACATCTCCAAGATCCGCAACGTGCGCATGACCATGGTGGGCGGCGTCGCCTACTATCCCGCCGAGATCTACGAGCACCTGGCGATCCGGCCCTTCGCGCCGCCCCCGCCCGTGACGCCGGCCCGCTAAGGATGGGGATGCGCCAGCTCGCCTTCGTCGCCGTCGCCCTGCTCGCCTTGGCTGGCCCCGTCGCCGCCCAGACCTTCGATGCGACCCTGAAGCCGGTACGTGACGCCGCGGGCGAGGTGACGGCCATCGAGGTGCGCTCGACCCTCGCCGATGTCCCCTCGGACGCAGGGCCGTTCTCGCTCGCGGCGCCGGTGGTGTACGCCGCCCTGCGCGGGGTGGCGGACCGGGTGACCGACCTGCAGGTCCGCGACGCCCAAGGACCGGTGCCGCTGACCGCCAGCGACGATCCGCCCGCGCCGGGCGGCTTTCCCTACTTCCGGCATTGGAAAGCGGACCGGGCGGTGAGCTATCCGGTCACCGTGACCTATTCGTCGCTGGTCCAGCCTCCGGGCTCGCCCGGCGGTCCGCCCTTCGGCATCCGCCCCGCTGGTGGGGGCGTGTCCGGGGCCGGGTCGGGCTTCCTGGTGATCCCCGAGCATGTGAAGGGCGGGACTTCGACAGTCCGTTGGGATCTGTCGGGTTTCGCGCCGGGCGCGGCCGGGATCACCTCCTTCGGCGAGGGTGAATTCACCGTCCAGGGTCCGCCGTCTCGGCTCATGCAGGGCTGGTACATGGCCGGACCGCTGAACCGCCACCCCGCCTCGGGCGACGCGGATGGCTACAGCGGCGCCTGGCTGGGCAAGGCCCCGTTCGACGTGGCCCGGGAGATGGCCTGGGCGGCCGACGTCTACGCCTATCTCGACCGATCGTTCGGTTACCTGCCGGCGCCGCGCTACCGCGTCTTCATGCGGTTCCTGGACACCCCGCCCTTCGGGGGCGCCACGGCGCTGACCCAGTCGTTCATGCTGTCGCGCAGTTCCGGCCCGCTGGACCCCAAGGCCGAAGGCCCGCGACGGACGCTGGTGCATGAAATGACCCATCAGTGGACCGGCGGGATCGAGGCGCCGCAAGGCGTGTCCAGCTGGTTCTCGGAGGGGTTGACCACCTTCTACACCGCGCTGCTGCCCATGCGCGGCGGGTTCACCTCCATCGAGGACTACGGCGAAGAGATCGACGAAATGGCCCGCGGGTACTGGGGCAGCCCCGCCCGAGGCTGGTCGGCCGACCGGATCGCCCACGCCGGCTTCGGGGACGAGAGCATCCGGCATGTCCCCTACAACCGCTCCAGCCTTTACTTCGCCAGCCTGGACGCACGGATCCGCGCCAAGTCGGGCGGCAAGCGCAAGCTGGACGACATGCTGAAGCCGATGTTCGTCAGCCGCGAGCAGGGCGTTCGCTTCGACCACGCGGCCTGGAAGGCGATGCTCGGCCGGGAACTGGGACCAGAGGCGGTGGCGGAGTGGGAACGGGTGATCCTGGACGGCGAGATGTTCACGCCCGAGAGCAACGCCTTCGGCCCCTGTTTCCGGCGCACGCCGAAGACCTATACCGTCGAAAACAAGCCGGTGGAGGGGTACGCCTGGGTGCGTGTTCCGTCCGTGCCGGACGCGACCTGCCGCACCTGGTGACGGAGCCTGCATGACCGAACAGCTCCGCCACGGAGTCCGCCTGATCGATCTGGTTATGCTGGGCGCCGGCACCGCCATCGGCGCCTCGATCTTCTCGGTCCTGGGACCCGCTGCGCAGGTGGGTCACGAAGGCATCCTGGTGGCCTGCGTGCTCGCCGCGCTGCCCATGGTGCTCTTCGGGCTGGTGTACGCCTACATGGCTTCGGCCGTGCCGCGCACCGCCGCGTCCTTCGAATGGCAGCGGCAGTTCACCCATCCGCTCATCGCCTTCGGGATCGTCTGGTTGCGGATCCTGTCCAACGCGGTCGTGATGATCGTGCTGGGCACGGTGCTGGTGAGCTACCTGGGGCGGGTGATCGCAGTGCCGGGCAAGCCGGTGATGTTCGGCCTGTTCCTCGCCGTCTTCGCGCTCAACTACCTGGGCGTCGCCATCGCGGCGCGGGCGCAGACGGTGATGATGCTGATGCTGCTGGCGGTGTTCGCGGTGTTCGTGATCGCCGGCGCGCCATCGCTGAAGCCGCAGCTCGTCCAGCAGTCCCTGTCGGTAGGCTGGGTTCCGATCCTGGCCGCCCTGCCGCTGATGATCCAACTGTTCCTGGGCATCGAGACCACCACCGAGGTGGGCGAGGAGGTGGCCGACCCCAAGCGCGTGGTGCCGCTGGGCCTGGCCCTCGCCCTGGCGCTGACGGTGGTCGTCTACCTGGCCATCGCCTTCACGGCGCTCAGCCTCGTGGGCGCCGACGCCCTGGCCGCCAGCGACGCGCCGCTGCTCACCGCGGCCGAGGCGGCGCTGGGCGGCTGGGCGATGCCCCTGATCGTCACCGCCGCGGTCCTCGCCCTGCTCAAGTCGATGAACGCGGTCTTCCTGGTCTTCGCCCGTTTCCTCTACGCCATGGGCCGGGCAGGCGTGCTCCCGGCGCCCCTGGGCCGCATCCATCCGCGGTTCGGGACGCCGCACGTGGCCACCGTCGTCGCCTTCATCGCCTGCTGCCTGGGCCTGTTCCTGCCGTCGAGCCTGCTGTTCCTGCTGTTGGCGGTGAACATCCCGACGATGATGAAATACCTGGGCTCGTGCCTGGCGGCCTACAACGTCGCCGCGCGGCATCCGGAGGTGCATGCCCAGGCGCGCCTGCGCCTCGGCCGCGGCACGGTGCGCGTGCTGGCCGGACTGGGCATGGTCGCCGCGGTGGTCATCGCCAGCCTGGGCTTCGGCACCGACTGGAAGCCCTACGCCCTGCTGGCCGGCTGGCTGGCCCTGGGCCTGGCCTACTATGCCTTCGTGTCGCGCAAGACGGCGTCGTAGGCGGCGGCGAACGGGCCGATCGTCTCGGCGCGCAGGCCCGCAATGTTGATGCGGCCGTTGCCGGTCATGTAGACGGCGTGATCGCGCCGCAGCGCCTCCACCTGGGCCGGCGAGAGCGCCAGCATGGAGAACATGCCCCGCTGGCCGCGGATCGGCTCGAATCTCGGGTCGGCGTCGGCCAACATCTCGCGCACCGCCTGCAGGCGGGCCCGCTGGCCTTCCAGTTCGCCGCGCCACAGCGCCGTCAGGGCCTCGTCCTCCAGGATCATCCGCACTGCGGCGGCGCCATGGTCCGGCGGCATCGACCAGGCGCAGCGGGCGATCTTCAGGATGTTGGTGCGCACCGCCTCGGCGTGGGCCCGGGCCCGGACGAAAAGGGCGCCCGTCCGCTCGCGATAGAGGCCGAAGTTCTTGTCGCAGGAATAGGCCACCATGGCGTTGTCCACGGCCTCCAGGACCAGGCGAAGGCCGGCGGCGTCCTCGTCAAGCCCGGCGCCCAGGCCCTGGTAGGCCAGGTCGATCAGGGGCGTCAGGCCGCGCGCCAGGATCACCTCGGTCAGGGCGCGCCACTGGTCAAGGTCGGGGTCGGCGCCGCTGGGGTTATGGCAGCAGCCGTGCAGCAGGACCACATCGCCCGCCTGGGCGCCCTGCAGCGCGTCCAGGGTCTCGTCGAACGTCAGCGCCTGGGTCTGCGGGTCGAAGTGGCGGAAGGACATCACCTCCAGCCCCGCCTCGGCGAAGATCGGCGCATGGATGGGCCAGGACGGGGCGCCCAGCCACACGCGGGCGCCGGGCCGCCCCGCGTGGGCCAGCTCGGCGGCGAGCCGCAGGGCGCCCGTGCCTCCCGGCGTCTGAACGCCGAACAGGTCCGACGCCGCTGCGCCGCGGCCGAAGATGATCGGCGACAGGCGTTCCAGGTATCCGAAGTCGCCCTCCGGCCCCAGGTAGGCCTTGGTCTCCTGGGTCTCCAGCAGGCGGGCCTCGGCGGCCTTCATGGCGGCGAACACCGGCGTGCGCCCGTCGGCGTCCCGATAGACGCCGACACCCACGTCGATCTTGTGGGGCCGAGGGTCCTCGCGGAACATCTTGCTCACCGCCAGCACGGCGTCCGGAGGCTGGGGTAGGAGGCCGTCGAAGAGAACGCCGGCGGCGGCGCGGGCGGGCGCGGCATGGGTGCTGCTCATGCGCCCAATCTAGCCGCTGCGCCCCGCATAAGATTCCCGATTTGCGGGACCGTTCGCCGGCTGGCGGATTGGGAATCCAAAAAGCACGGCCATCTGGGGAAGAACGTTCCTCACGCCCTGTAGTCGGCCTTGACCCAGCGCAAGGCGCGCGCCGTCGCGCTCGGCTTTGATGGACGTTGAAGGAGGCGCCCATGGCCACGCACCCTGAAGTCGACATCCGAGACATCCTGGCGCTTGGCCAGGACATGACGGTCGCCAGCCTGCTGCCCGACGGGGCGCCGCACGCGAGCACCGTCAGCTACGCCAGCGAGGGCCTGCGCATCTATTTCGGCTGTTCGCCAGCCTCGCAGAAGGCGCAGAACCTCGCGCGCGACGATCGGGTGGCGATCACCATCACCCTGCCGTACCGCGACTGGGGCGAGATCCGGGGCCTGGCGCTGCAGGGGCGCGCCCGACGCCTGCCGCCCGGCGCGGACGCCGACCGCGCGGGCCTGCTGTTCCTGCAGAAGTTCAGCGAGATCGCCCAGTACGTCTCCATCGACGGCGGCAACGAGCTGGCGCTGTTCGAGGTGACGCCCACCGACGTTGCGGTGCTCGACTACCGCCAGGGCTTCGGCCACGTCACGCGCACGCGCCTCGGCGCGCCGGCGGAGGCCTGAGGGCGATGGCGAAGCATCCCCGCCCCGGGCTGGCGCTGTTCGGACTGGCCTGCCTGCTCGCCGGGTTGACCGGGATCGCGGCGCTCATGGTGGCCGTCTACGGGACGTCCGACGCCTGCACGGCCTGGGCGATGAAGCTGGGCCTGGCCGGCAGCCTGCTCGCCTCGGCCTTCGCGCAGGTCCTCGTGCTGCTGGGCGGCTGGTCGCTGTGGCGCGCGATCCACGGGCCGCCGACGGCCTCGACATAGGCCCCCCGCGCCTCAGGGCGCCCGGGAAGCCGCCGGCGCTTCGGCTGAGCGCGTCCGCTGCGCCCAGGAAATCAGGAAGGCCCTCAACGCCCCGGTGTCGCCCGATGACAGCACGTTGGCGAAGCTGGCCATTCCGGCCTGGCGATAGGCGCCTCCGAGGACGATGTCGTCGAACGCCGCGAGCGTCTCGGGCGTCATCCGGCGAAGGTCCGGGAAGGGCGTCGTCTCCCCAACGTAGCCGTGGCAGCGGGCGCAGTGCGTGACGTAGAGCGCCTGGCCGCGGGCCGCCGCCGCCGGCGACTGCGGCTCGGCCACGGACATGAGCGGCGGTCGCGCCGGCCGCCGCGGGGCCACCCGAATGGGCCCGCCGCCGAGTTTCAGGACCAGCAAGCGTCCGGCATTGTCGTATCCGGGCGGCGCGCCCGGCGAGTCGGCGTCGACGCGTACGCCGTTCCAGCCCGCCGCGACGGCGATGAACTGCTCGCGACCGACGCGATAGCTCACCGGTGGGGCGACGATCCCCGTGCCGACCAGCAGGCGGCGCAGCCGGCGGCCGCTGGCGGCGTCGCGGAATTCGATGTGGCCGTCTGCCAGCCCCTGGACCACCAGCCCGCCGCCGGTGACCAGGACGCCGCCATTCATCGGTTCCGAGAGCTCGGCGACCCAGGCCGGACGGCCGGCGCGCGGGTCCCAGGCGATCAGGCGGCCGGTGTTGGCGCTGGACGCCCGAGCCGGCGTGTCGCCGCCGACCTCGCGCTCGAACCATGTGGGCGCGTCGGGATCCCAGATCCAGCCCAGGTCTTGCGCCGGGATGTACACGAGCCCCGTCCGCGGGCTGAAGGCCATCGGCTGCCAATTGTGACCACCGTAAGGGGACGGATGGAGCCGCGTCCGGCCCTTGGTGTAGTCGGCGCCGGGGGCGAGCACGGGCCGGCCCGTATCCAGGTCCACGCGCTCGGCCCAGGTCGTTCGGACGTACTTCTCCGCGGAGAGGAGCTCGCCCGTCCGCCGGTCCAGGACGTAGAAGAATCCGTTCTTCGGCGCCTGCATCAGCACCTGGCGCCTGGCGCCGCCGATCTCGAGGTCGGCGAGCACCATGTTGGCCGTCGCCGTGAAATCCCACTGGTCGCCGGGTGTGGTCTGGTATCGCCAGACGAGCCGGCCGGTGTCGGGCCTCAGCGCCAGGATGCTCGAGAGGTACAGGGAGTCGCCGCCGCCGGGGTTGCGTCGCCGGGGATCGTAGGGGCCGCCGTTGCCCGTGCCCACGTACAGCAGGTCCAGTTCGGGATCGTAGGACATGGAGTCCCACGCGTTTCCGCCGCCGCCGACCGACCAGTCACGGTTCGGATCCCAGGTCTTCAGGGCCGCCTCAAGTTCGGGATGTTCCTGCCCCAGGCGCGGGTCGCGGGGGGTGATGTAGAAGCGCCAGGCGAGCTTTCCCGTTTCGGCGTCGTAGGCCGAAATGTAGCCGCGGGTACCGAAGTCGCCGCCGCCGTTGCCGATGATCACCTTGCCTTTCACGACGCGCGGTGCGCCGGTGATGGTGTAGAGCGGCCTTCTTCCCGTGGTGTCGGCGGTCCAGACGGGCTTGCCGGTGCGAGCGTGCAGCGCGATGAGCCGTCCATCGAAGGCGCCGACATAGACCTTGTCCCGCCAGAGCGCCACGCCGCGGTTTACCGCCTTGCAGCAGCCCTGCGCCAGCCAGTCGCGCGGCACGTCCGGATCGTACGCCCACAGGCGCTTGCCGGTGGCCGCGTCGAAGGCGAAGACGCGGCTCCAGGTGGAGGTCACGTAAAGCCGACCGTCGGCCACCAGGGGCGTGGCCTCGATCCCGAAGTCGAAGCTGTCGAGCGAGGCCTCCCAGGCGAGACCCAGAGCGTCCACGTTCGCGGAGGTGATCTCATCGAGCGGCGAGAACCGCTGCTCGCCCCAGGTGCGGCCGTTGGTGAGCCAAGCGCCCGGCTCCCGATCGGCGCGCCGCAGCCGCCGCTCGTCGACGCCGTCGCTGCAACCCGCCAGCAGGGCCGCAAGGCCCACGGCGATCGCCGCGAGCCTCGGTCCGGCCCGTCGCAGGGGAGTCAGGCTGGCCTCGGGTGGTAGGACGCCGGGTCGCAGAAGACGACCGTCTCGCTGATCACCGTCTCGTCCAGCATCGCCTTGAACGCGGGGAAGTCGGGGTGGGCGCCCAGGGATTTCAGGGCGCGGTCGTAGTGCTGGAAGTCATCGAGTTCCCAGAGGTCGATCACATTGCCCAGGCGTCCACTGCGCTGGACGAAGGCCCCGGCCAGCCGCCAGCCTTCGCGCTCGAGCAGCGGCACGGCGGTCTTCTGCATACCCTCCAGAAAGCGGCCCAGCCCGGCGGCGTGGATCTCGAGCGTCACGTGCAGGAAGACGGACATCGCCGGTCAGTCCGCGACCGGGCCGACGATCGCGGCGATCGCCCGATGCACGCCCTGCAGCGCCGCCTCGTTCCGGCCGAACACGATCTCGAAGCCATCGGGCGCGTTCTCGAGGTTGCGCTGGCCTTCCTTCGAGACGCTGTAGTCCTCGGTCGACACCACGTGGACAATGAAGTCGTGCGCGTCGGCGAACGCCTGGTCGGGCGTCTCGGCCGGAACATCCGCTCCGCGGTGCGCCGACATCAGGGTGCGGCAGCGGCCCGGGGTCTCGCCGGGATACAGGCGGTACATGCCGATCATGCTGCCACCTCCCTCCATGGGCGCGCCGTAGACGATCGAGTTCGGGAAGACGAAGTGGCTGCCGCCGTAAGGCGTCACCGGCCACTCGGCTTCCGGCTTGCCGACCAGATCCTGGTAGGCGTTGTTCGTGAAGCTCACGCGGTAGTGCAGGCCCAGGTCGTCGTAGAGCGCGACGTTGCTGCGCGAGGTGGTCCCGAAGGTCGTCGTGTGCAGGGCGCTGAAATGATAAGCCTCGCCGTAGGTGTCGAGGCAGTATTTCCAGTTGGCCTCGGTCTCGACGCGGTCCTGTTTGATGGGCTTGGCGTGGGCCAGATCGAGGGCGAGCAGTTGCGGGCCCATGTCGCCTAGCCAGGCCTCGACGTCGATCTCCTCTTCGCCGGCGTGCGTCTTCACGAAGATCATGCCGCCCCATTCGCCCACGGGCACGCGGACGAGGCGGCGGGTGGCGCGTTCGACGCCTTCGAACCCATCCTCGCCCGGCACGGCGACCAGGCGGCCCTCGAGGTCGAAGGCCCAGGCGTGGAAGGGGCAGGTGATCAGCTTGCGTCGTGTGCACTCATGGACCAGCCGGGCCGCCCGGTGTGTGCACATGTTGAGGAAGGCGCGCGCCTTGCCGTCCTGCCCGCGCATGATCAGGATGGCCGGACCTGCCTCGTCGAAGACCTTCATGTCGCCCGGCCGGGCGACGTCCTGAGAAAGACAGGCCAGCAGAGGCAGCTTCCCGAACAGCTCGCGCTTCTCGGCGTCGAACCGCGCGACGTCGGTGTACTCGCGAGAGGATACCGTCATGGTCCCGTTGGCCAGGTCCGTGGTGCCGCCGGCCGCCAGGTGGCTGACGATGCGCCGTTCCAGGTCGCGCATGGTGTCCGGCCGGCGGCGGGCGGCGGGCCTGTCGGATTGGAGCACGGTCGTCATTGCTTCCTCCGCAAAAGAAGAGGGGCCCGGCGCTGGAGCCGGGCCCCAGAGGGGAACTAGTATTTCCAGGTCAGCTGCAGGGCGACGGTGCGCGGCAGGTTCGGCGTCGCGACGGAGTCGGAGCGGATCCCTGCCGCCGTCCCCGTGCCGCTGCCGGAACTGGGAGCGTCGCTGACGTTGTAGACCACGTATTCGTCGGTGAGGTTCTTGGCGAGCAGCGCCACTTCCCAGCGATTGTCCCGCGTCTTCAGCCGGATCGCCGCGTCGAGCGTGGCGTAGGAGTCCTGCTTCGAGGCCGGGTTGCCGAAGGGATTGCCGAGGTAGCTGCTGGAGTAGCGCAGATTGGCGCTGGCCCCGAACACCAGCCCGCCGCCGACGGGCCGCTCGTAGTTCGCCTCCAGCGCGCCCGTCCACTTCGGCGCGAGCGCCGTGGGCTTGCCGCCGAGGTCCTGGATCGAACGGCCCCCGACGATCGTGCAGCCGTCCACCGGCCGCTGGCCGCCCCAGCACGGCGCGCCGGCGAACTCGATGTAGCGGGCCCGGTTGTAGGCGAGGGCGGCGCGCAGCACGAGGCCGGGGACCTCGGCGGGCGCCCATTCCACTTCGGTCTCGACGCCCTTGGAGCGCGAGGAGCCCGCATTCTGAGTGATGTACTGGATCCGGGTGGCGTCGAAATAGTCCACCTGCAGGTCCGAGTACTTGTAGGTGTAGGCGTCGATCGAGAACCGCAGCCGACCGTTCAGCACCGCCCCGCGCACGCCGGCCTCGAAGCCTTCGGCGCTTTCAGGTTGGAAGGCCAGATCGTTGACCGTGGTGTTGCCGATCGCACTGTCCAGGGCGCTTCCCGAGAAGCCGCCGGACTTGAAGCCCTGCTTGTACGACGCGAAGGCGGTCCAGTTGTCGGCGGGCTTCCAGGTGAGCGTCAGCTCTGGCGACAGGTCGTTGAAGCTCTGGTCGGCGAGGATCGGCCGGTTCTGCCGGAAGACGGGCTGGAACGGCGCGATGACGTAGGGCTGGACGAACTGGGAGTCCTTGGTCTCGTGGGTGTAGCGGGCTCCCGCGGTGAGCTCGAGCTCAGGCGTGAACTTCCATTGCAACTGGGCGAAGCCCGCGAAGGTGCGGCCGTCGGTGTAGGAGCGCTTGGCGACGGTGATGTAGCGCTTGGTGGGATCCGCGGCGGTCGAGTCCTCGAGGGCCCCGGGGAATATGATCTGCTGGTCGAAGTCCAGCCGCGTGCTCTGGAAGTAGACGCCGACCATCACGTTGATGGGGAATTCCAGCGTCGTCTGGGCTCGGATCTCCTCCGAGAACGCCTTGTATTCCGACCGTTCCGATCCCCAGGTGCCGCCGTCGGCCGCGCCGGTGAAGTCGTAGTCGCCGAGGAACCAGTTGGTGAAGTGGTGCAGGCCGGTGACGGAGGTGATGTCCGCCTTGCCGGTGGAATAGGCCGCCGCCGCGCTTACGGAGTAGGCGTCATAGTCCTGGTAGAGCTGGCCGCCGTGCCGGCCCAGCAGCGGGTTGGTGGCGGCGATGTCGGCCGGCACCGGGTTCTGCTGGATGCGCCGGTTGGCGTTGCAGGCCTCGGTCGGATTCACCTGGGTGAAGCCGCCGACGGGGCAGCGGATCGTCTCATTGTTCCAGGTGGCGTTCTCGGTGCGGTAGCGGGTGAGGCTGCCCTTGAGGTTCAGGCTGAACTCCTCGGAGGGGCGCCAAAGGGCGGTGAGGCGGACCGCGAGGTCGCGTTCGCCGGGCAGGTCGCGGACCGGAGTCTGGCCGGGGTGGACGGTGACGGCGCCCGTCGCGACGTTGAGCGTGGTCAGGCTGCGCGCCGGGGCCTCGTTCGTGACGTAGCCGTCGCGCATGTCCGAGTAGCGGACCGCCAGGCGCAGGCCCAACGTGTCGGTGACCGGCCCGGAGACGACGCCTTCGAGGTTGGCCACCTGGCCCTTGAACTCGTAGCCGACGCGACCCAGCGCCTCGAAGGATTCGCCGGGATCAGCGGAGGTGAAGGAGAGCACCCCGGCGGTGGCGTTCTTGCCGAAGAACAGGGCCTGGGGTCCGCGCAGGACCTCGACCTGTTTCATGTCGAAGAAGCCTTCGTTGATGATCCGGCCCTGGCCGTAATAGACGCCATCGAGGATCACCGCGACGGACTGCTCGATGCCGATGCTGGTGAACGTGGAGCCGATGCCGCGCAGGCTGATGGTCGCGCCCGAGCCGCTGGAGCCGCGGACCACGCTGAGCTGGGGAATGGAGGCGGCGATCGCCTCGATGCTCCGCAGCTCGTAGCGGTCCAGCTTCTCCTGCGAGATCGCGGTCACGGCGACCGGGATCTCGCGGATGTTCTCCTCGCGCTTTCGCGCCGTGACGATCACTTCCTCCAGCGCCGTGGTCTGACCGTCGTCGGCCGCCAGAGCCGGAGCCGCCCACAACAGGGCCGCTGGGGCGGCGCAGAGCAGGAGCAGGCGCGCGCGGCGTCGGTGCTGGTTTCCGTAAGGGAACTTAGAGTGCATGTTGTGTCCTCCCCCGAGGCGTTTTTCTTTGTTTGGATATGGGCCGGCCGCGTCTCGCGGACGGGGTCACTCGAACTTGGGCGGGAATGGGCGGCCGAGCTGCTCGCCGATCCGGGCGCCGCCGTACTCACCGGCCGAAATCAGTTTCAGTCGGTCCATCCGCCAGCCGTCGGCCGTGCGCACGAACCGGTTCTCGTAGCGGCCCCAGCGATGACAGTCCGCGGTTACCGGGAAGCCCGTGAACCGCTGCCAGGAATACATGTAGCAGTGCAGGATCACCTGGTCGGGCGTCTGGAAGATCAGCTCCTCGTTGGCGATGTGGTGGCTGCCGCTCACCGTTCCGCCCAGCGCCATATTCAGGAAGTCGTTCAGCGCCCGCCGGCCGCGCAGCATCGTCTCCTCGCCGCCGGGGATGAAGTTGGCGACGCAGTCCTCGACGAAGAGGGCGGACATGCCGTCGCCGTCGAGGTTGTCGGCGTGGCGGCAATAGGCATGCATCGTCTCGAGGATGTCCACGCGATCCTTCAGCTCACGGACGATCGCCTCCAGCGAGGGTTCGGCCCGAACGGCGCTGATCACGTAGTCCTTGGTCGCCTGGGACATGTCGCTCACCTGATCTTCAGCCAGACCGTCTTGGTCTGGGTGTAGTGCTCGAGGGACTCGGCGCCGAGGTTGCGTCCGTAGCCGGACTGCTTGACGCCGCCGTATGGGATCGAAGGATAGACCCGCTGATAGGTGTTGACCCACACGGTCCCGGCGCGGATCGCCTGGGTCATGCGGTGGGCGCGCGCGAGGTCGCGGGTCCAGACGCCGGCGGCCAGGCCGAACTCGGTGTCGTTGGCGATGGCGACGGCTTCCTCTTCAGTGTCGAAGGGGATGACCGCCATCACCGGCCCGAAGACCTCCTCGCGGGCGATGGTCATCTGGTTGTCGACGCCGGTGAAGATCGTGGGCTTGTGGAAATAGCCGGTGTCGCCGTGCCGTTCGCCGCCGAGCGCCACCTGCGCACCCTCGCGCTTGGCGATGTCCACGTAGCGGCAGACACGCTCGAGCTGCTCGCGGGAGACGAGCGGTCCCATCTGGGCGTCGGGCACGAAGCCGGAAGCCAGCTTGATCTCGCGCGAGCGGGCCACGACCTCGGCGACCAGCTCGTCGTGGATTCCGCGTTGGACCAGCACCCGCGAGCCCGCCGTGCAGACCTGTCCGGAGTGGCCCCAGACGGCGCCGGCGACGGTGGCCGCGGCAGCCGCCAAGTCGGCGTCGTTGAAGATGATGTGCGGGCTCTTGCCGCCGAGCTCCATGCCGACGCGCTTCAGGCGCGGCGCGGCGGCCGCCTGGATGCGACGACCCGTCTCGCACGAGCCCGTGAAGCCGATGACGTCCACCAGCGGGTGCTCGACGATCGCCGCTCCGGCCACCTCGCCGATCCCCTGCACGACGTTGACGACGCCCGGGGGGATGCCCGCCTCAAGGCAGAGCCGGCCCACCACCAGGGCCGCGAGCGGCGTCTGTTCGGCGGGCTTCAGGACGACCGAGTTGCCGCAGGCCAGGGCCGGCACAATCGAGGCCGGCGCGGCCGACGGACCGTTCCAGGGCGTGATCATGCCGACCACGCCCACCGGCTCCCGAATCTCCTGCACCACGACGTCCGGCGGGCTGGCGGGCATGCCGCCGTGCAGCTTGGTCGGCCAGCCGGCGTAGTAGTCGACGGCGTCCTGGCCGAACTTCACGATGAACTCGGAGTAGGTGCGGATCAGGCCTCCATCGATGACGTCGATGTCCATCAGGAGGTCGCGATTGTCGGCGATGAGCTGAGAGAGCCGCCGCAGCCGGCGCTCCTTCTCCATGGGCTCGAGGTTGCGCCAGCGGCCGTCCTCGAAAGCGGCCCGGGCTGAACGCACGGCGCGGTCCACGTCTTCGCGGCCGGCGGCGGCGCAACGGGCGAACTCGCGGCCGGTGGCAGGATCATAGACAGCGAAGGTCTCGCCGGAGGCCGACGGCGTGACTTCGCCCTCGATCAGATGGCCGAAACCACCCGCGGCGAGGAAATCCCTCGTCGACTTGGCCAGGGGCCAATCGTTCGGCGCATCGAGAACGGCTTCGGTCGTTTGCATAGATAGTGTCCAGTCAAGCTTTGGGCCAACGCTCAAGGCGCAGGCCGTCGCGCGCTCCGGCAGCTTGCCGCAGCGGAAGTTCAGCGTCGGGATTACTTTCTGTGAGGCGCAAAGGACCTACCGTGCGAAAACGGTGACTTGCCCACGCGCCAGTTTCACGCCACTACGGACGGTGGTGGTCGCCTTCCATTCGGGGTTCCTCCGGTTGTTTATTTATTATAATGATCATCACGTAACAGACGTTATATGACAAGCGTTTTATAAGGGTGTCAATGCCGGTTTTCGTCGATCGCGAGGAGCGCAGGCAGAAGGTCGTGGCGGTGGCGTCGCGCCTGATCGCCGAGGCGGGCCTGGAGGCCGTGACGGTGCGCGATGTCGCCACGGCGGCGGAATGCAGCACGGCCATCGTCTCGCACTATTTCCACAACAAGCGCGAGCTGCTGTTCCTCACCTACAATTCCAGCATCGACCGGGCGACAGAGCGCTGCGAAGCCGCGCTCATGGCCGCGGACGGCGACCTGAAGGCGTACGTCGGCGAGTTGATGCCGCTGACCGAGGAACAGGTCATCGAATGGAAGATCTGGCTGGCCTTCTGGGCCCGGGCCGTGTCCGATCCCGAGATCGCCGAGACGCAGAAGCGCTGCATCCTGCGGACGCGCGGCAATCTGGAACGGATCCTTCGGGACCTATACGCCCGCGGCGCGCTGGTCGGCGACCTCGACCTGGAGAGCGAGGCGCGGCGGCTCCTGACGTCCCTCATCGGCATGGCGGTGCAGGTGATGTTCGATCCGGCCGACTGGCCCGCCCAGCGGCAGCACGACGTGATCGATGGCCAGCTGGCGCAGCTGTACCGGCCGGGCCGGCGCCCATTGTCGATCACCGCACGGGTCGAGGAGAGCGTGCTTCAACGGCGGGTGCGGTAGTCGCCGAACGCCTCGTCGCGTGCGCTGAGGCCCTCGCTCACGTCGTCACGGACGCGGGCGAACGTGGCCTTCGAGCTCTCGGTGGTGAGCGCCAGCGCCTGGATTTCCGTTCCGGCGCGGATCGCGGCGCGCAGGCCCATGATCTCCATCGCCCGGTGCACCGAGCGCTTGTTCATCTGCTGCACGTCGGTGGGGATCTTGGCGATCCGTTCGGCGACCTTCAGCACCTCGGCGTCGAGATCGTCGGCCGGGAAAGCCCGGTTGGCGAACCCGACGCGGACCGCCTCCAGCCCGTCCATCGCGTCGCCCGTCAGCATCATCTCCATGGCGGGGCGCAGGCCGCAGAGCCACGCGTGGAACTGGTTGTCCGGCGGGCTCATCATGCGGACCGGCGGGTAGCCGATCTGGGCGTCCTCGGCGACGTAGACCAGGTCGCACGCCGTCGCGAGCTCCGAGCCGCCTGCCAGGCACCACCCATGCACCTGGGCGATCACGGGCTTGGCGAGGTCCCAGACGCGGAAGCAGCCTTCGACCACGTGCCGCGCCCATTGGCCGGCGCCGCCGGCGGTCTCGTACGGAAGTGGCGGCCGCGCCCCGCCGCCCAGGTCGTAGCCGGCCGAGAAGCAGGTTCCGGCGCCGCGCAGGATCGTGACCCGGACCTCCGGGTCGGCGTCGGCCGCTTCCAGCGCGCCGAAGACCTCGGCGCGCAGCGCGTTGGAGAGCGCATTGCGCTTCTCGGGCCGGTTCAGCGTGAGGCGGCGCACCAGGGGCGCGGGATCGTCGATCAGCAGGATGTCACTCACGGCAGGTCTCCAGGAAGCGGTCCCGGCCCGGCCGAGAAGTCGCGGACCGAACCGTAGCGCCGGTGCGCGTGCTCGGCGACGCCGGGGCGGAAGACGAAGCAGGCAGGCCGACGGCTGAAGTCCGCCGCGGTGGCGAAGCGATCCACTTCGAGGTCGCGGGCGGCGGCCAGGCGGATCGCCCGGCGCAGGACCAGCAGGCCCTCGGCTTCGGCATGCGGCAGGTCCTTGAGCGCCGCGGTGCGCAGGTCCGCCGGCCGCTGCCCGGCGCGTCCGGCGGGTGAGACGATGACACCGGCCTCCAGCACCCACTGCTCGGCCGCCGCGCCGTCGCGCAGCAGCAGGGCTTCCACACGGCCGCCGTCCGGGTCCGTCACGCTGACGTCGTAGCGCCGCCGCGGCTCGCCTTGGCCTGCGAGGCCGACGGCGAGGCCGGCAAGCTCCAACATATGGGTGCACTGGCCGAGCGGGTCGAGGTGACCGTAGATGGCGGTCGGATCGGTCGAGATCGGCAGGCCGACGACGGCCTCGAGGGCGGCCGCCGCACCGGGGCACCGGCTCCAGGGGTAGCGAAGGGCGCTGCCGATGGCCTCCGTCACGCGGCCGCCATCATGGCGGACGGTGACGACGAAGTGGTGGAAGTCGTCCTCCACCTCGCCCCGTACGATCCCGGCGGCGGCGTCCAGCCGGATGGCGCGCCGGAAGCGCCCGGTCATCCGATGGCGAGGGTGGCGGCGGGGCGCCATCCGGC